>JBCBIK010000186.1:0-9205 GCA_038524545.1 Cyanobacteria bacterium J06623_4
GGCTAGCGCTTTCTTGGCCACGGAAATACTCTCCTAAAAAATATGTAACGTTTATATGCACCAGACTCGAAAGGGGGACGAAGCTTGTCTAACCTAGATACTTCGAGGCCTCTTAGCAAAGCTCTTTTGAAGACTCCTATGCCGATTTGCTGGGCAATACCAGCTAACTCGCCAGGAGATGATGAAGAATGCTGAGACATGGGACGTCTCGCACCTGATGCGTCAAGGCTGTGATCAACGTCTGTAAAGACGGTTTTATGCCATTACCTGCGATAAGCAATAGTGCCTATATGTCTATTAGTTTACAGAAGTCTGTGATCTCTTCTGAAACAAACCTGCCTGATGAGTTGGGCCCGATGACCTGAAAGAACGCCAAAGCGGATTGTTTTCGTTCGCTTGTTCCGTTCGCTTGCTTAAAGACTGATACGCTCTAACGACTATGTACAAGACGCTTTTATTTTCGATTGACTCTAGTCCGGGTGCTAAGAAAGTGCTGCAAACGGTTCTAGACATGGCTCAGCTATGCGGATCGAAAGTGATTTTACTCTCCGTGGTTGAGACGCCCGAGCATAGCGACCCGGCCCATCCTGAGCAGACTTCGCGGGAAGCCGTAGCCTCTTTACTCTCCCAGGCTAAGACGGTCTTTGAACAGCGCGGCTTTGTGGCTGACACTATTGAGCGGGAAGGCAATCCAGCGTTCATTATTTGTGATGTGGCCGATGAGGTCTCTGCCGATCTGATTGTGATGGGTTGTCGGGGGACGGGCCTGATCGAAGAGGGCTGTGAAGAAAGCGTTAGCAATCGAGTGATAAATCTATCGCCCTGTCCTGTGTTGGTCGTGCCTTAGCCTATGGCTTCTCCCTCAATTCAGTGGTACCCGGGGCATATCGCCAAAGCAGAAAAAGCGCTGCAGGAGCAGCTAAAGCGGGTCGACGTGGTGCTAGAAGTCCGCGATGCGCGAATTCCGCTCTCTACGCTGCATCCTGACCTAGATAGGTGGCTAGGCGACAAAAAGCGGGTCCTAGTGGTCAATAGAGTAGACATGATCTTGCCTGAGATGCGCGATCGCTGGCAGCAGTGGTTTAAAAGTCAGGGCAAGACCGCTTACTACACCAATGCCAACCAGGGGAAGGGAGTCGGTCAGGTGGCCAAGGCTGCGCAGGCGGCGGGGGCGGCGATGAACCAGCGGCGACGCGATAGGGGCATGCGATCGCGCCCTGTCCGCGCGGTTGTGGTAGGGTTTCCCAATGTTGGCAAGTCAGCTTTGATCAATCGTTTGCTGCGCCGCCGCATTGTAGAGAGTGCTCGCAAAGCAGGCGTCACCCGTCAGCTGCGCTGGGTGCGCATTTCCGATGAGCTAGAGCTGCTAGATGCACCAGGCATTATCCCGGCTCACCTCACCGATCAAACCGCTGCCCTCAAGCTGGCTATCTGTGATGATATTGGCCAAGCCGCTTACGATACCCAGCGGGTGGCGGCGGCTTTTGTAGATTTGCTCAGGCAGCTCGATAGTGAAGAGGGGACGGATATGTATCGTCGCCTGGCGATTTTGCGCGATCGCTATGGCATAGACCCCGCAGAGAGCACTGGCGAAACCTATCTTGTGCAGCTAGCCGACCAGCTGTACCAAGGAGACAAAGAGCGCGCCGCTCGCAAACTGCTGACAGAGTTTCGAAAAGGGGTGCTGGGTAGCATGAGCCTAGAACTACCGCCCAAGCAATTACCGGTGTCCGGGAAATAGCGTGTTCGGGGAGTAGTAGTTTTGAGCAGCTTAAGTATGATGAACTATCTTTCTGTCTGTAATCTTTCTGTCTGGAATGTCATTTTTGCTTGCTGAACCTGCCAAACCGATCTGTCAAAAAGTCTGTTGAAAAACTGTCAAACAACCCTATGACCGCTGGTGCTGTGAGAAGTCGCCCTCTCAAAGTTTCGATTATTGCAAGCGATCTTTCTAATAGCGGGGCCGGACGTTGGAAAGGGGCGGTGAGGCCTTTTTTGCTGGCGCAGGCGCTACAGCAGCTCGGCCATCAGGTAGAGATTTTAGGGTTTGCTGACGATGGGGATGGTCTTCCTGCAGAACCCGACTTACCCATCAAAGTCTTTCGAAGAGCAACCTATCCTCGATTTATTGGCCCTGCGCGTCAGCTGATGGCGGCAATTGAAGGAGACATCGTGCTGGCCTACAAGCTCAAGCCCACTAGCTTTGGCGTAGCGCTGCTCTACAAGCTACGCAAGCAGTGCCCCGTCATTTTAGATATTGACGACTGGGAGCTGAGCTGGCACGGCGGCGATAGCTGGCGCTATCCAGGTTCCTTTTTACAGTTGTGCAAAGACCTGATCAAGCCAGATGGCGCACTGCGTGAGCCCGACTATCCTCTTTATCTGCAGTGGATAGAAGGCTTTACCCAGCGGGCAGATGCCATTACGCTGCACACCCAGTTTATGCAGGCTCGGTTTGGCGGCACCTATGTGCCCAATGGCAAGGATATGTCTTTGTTTGACCCGAGTGGCTACGACGCAGCGGCGAGCCGCGATCACTACCAGCTTTCTGAATACAAGGTGCTGATGTTTCCCGGCGCGCCCCGCCCATACAAAGGGGTAGAAGATGTTCTCCAAGCGCTCGATCAGCTCAACCAGCCCGATTTTCGCCTGGTCATTGTAGGCGGCAGCCCTTACGACCAGTACGATGACTACCTCATGCAGCACTGGGGCCGGTGGATTATCAAGCTGCCCAAAGCACCCTACGCTGAGATGCCCAGTATTGTGGCGGCTGCCCATGTCTTGATGGTGCCTCAGCGAGATACACCCGCTGCCAAAGCGCAATTCCCGCTCAAGCTGACCGATGGCATGGCAATGGCCAAGCCCATTCTTGCGACGCGTGTCGGCGATATTCCAGAGATACTGGGCGACACTGGCTACCTTGTTGACCCCGAATCACCAGGGCAAATTGCTGAGCAGCTCTCGCTGATTTTTCAAGACTTACAGGCTGCTAATCGGCGCGGGGCAAGGGCCAGAGCGCGATGCGCTGAAAAGTACAGCATTGAGGCGATGTCGGAGTGTCTATCGCGAATTTTGGCGAATCTGGGTTGAATCCAATGTTGAAGCCAAGCTTGAAGCCAACGTTGAATCCAAGCTTGAAGCCAAGCTCGATGGGGTCACCTAGCAGGCATTGAGGCCGTTGAGCCGTATTTTTTCTGCAAAGTCATCAATGCTTCATGAAAGCTAGCGCTGTATTGACGATATCGAACGAATGGCGACGCTATCGGGTTGCTATGTTCATCTGTGTCATAAGCTTATATTGCCAGCAGGATACTTGCGGCTCACTGAGCTACGGATCTTGATTAGCGTTTGTTCTCTTTAGTGTCTGTTCTGTGTACTTTGGTTTGAATAGATAATTTAGACGAACAAAAAATCTTAGAGAGAAGGGCTCAATACCCCGATTAAACTGTCTGCGTAGATCTCTTGATTGCCTGTGTAGATCTCTCGAGCTAAGTTCCTCAACTGCCTGCATTTTGCTTCTTCAAGGGTTATGCATTCTAGACAACTGCTAATAAGGTCGCTGCTTCAATATCCGGTGCTGGTCGTTCTTACTATCGCGTTGGGGTTTTCTGGTGCGCTGTTTAACGGGGTCAGTACGGTGTTACTGGTGCCCATTCTGCTAGAGCTTTTGGGGCAGTCTACGACCTTCACCGATCAGCTGCCGGGTATCTTGCAGCAGTTCCTGGGCTTGTTTGACAACGTTCCTGATGGCTATCGTTTGTTGGCACTCGCTAGCGCTGTCGTCGGGCTCATCGTGCTCAAGAATGTGGCCACCTATGCCGGTTCTTTAACGTCAAATACCTTGAACCGGAAGCTGGCGGCGAGGCTGCGTTTAGAGGGTCTCCGCATTCTGCTAGATGTAGACCTTTCCTACTATTCCAAAACGAAAGTTGGCGACCTGATTAACCATCTCAATATTGAGGTGAGCCGCACAACGGTCGCGATCCGCACGCTGGCTAAGATTGCGATCGCAACGATCACCATTTTTGTCTTTGTCTGCCTATTGGTTTGGACCTCTTGGGAGCTGACCTTGATCGCTACGATTGCGCTTGGGCTAGTGGCGCTGATTAATCAGTCTGCTGTGCGGCAGGCCAAGGTCTTTGGCGCACAGCTCTCCAAGCTGTCGCGCGGCTATTCGGCCCGTATCGTCGAAATTTTGTCAGGTATTCGGCTGGTGAAGGCGACTGCCAACGAGGGCGTTGAATACAACACGATCAGCCAGCTGATTTCAGATCGGGAAGTGGCTGAGTATAAGTCTCAGCTATTGTTCGCGGGTATCGCGCCTATTAATGAAGTGTGCAGCATTATTGCGCTCATTAGCGTGGCAGTGCTGGGCCGAGTGGTGGTGGGTGACCGGCTAGAGACGTTTTCGTCTATTTTGCTGACCTATCTGCTGGTGTTGTTTCGGATGCTGCCCTCAATTGGGCAGCTAAATTCCGCCCGTAGCCAGCTGGCCAACATGGCGCCCAGCGTGGCCGTGGTCAGTGAGTTTCTCAATCGCAACGATAAGCCTTTCATGGTTTCCGGAGACCAGCCGTACACCCAGCTCAAAGATGGCATTCACTTCAAACAGCTGACGTTTCGCTATCCTGGCGGCGATAGAGACGTGCTGACAGAGGTCGATCTCTACCTGAAAAAGGGCACGACGCTGGCGCTGGTGGGCGCTTCTGGTGCTGGTAAGTCGACGCTGGCAGATCTGCTGCCCCGGTTTTACGATCCTGATGACGGTCGTATTGAGATTGATGGTGTAGACCTGCGGTCGCTCAATATCAGCAGCTTCCGGCGACGCCTCGGTATTGTCAGTCAAGATACGTTTTTGTTTAATGCTTCTGTCCGGGAGAACCTGATCTACGGTCGTCCGGATGCGACCGAAGATGAAATTAAAGATGCGATTCATAGAGCCAATGCCTATGAGTTTGTGATGAATTTGCCGGACGGGCTAGAGACCATGATTGGCGATCGCGGGGTTTTGCTCTCGGGTGGTCAGCGGCAGCGTTTAGCGATCGCTCGCGCCCTTCTACAAGACCCTGACATTTTAATTTTGGATGAGGCCACAAGTGCTCTCGACACGATTTCTGAGCGCCTGGTGCAAAAGGCTATTGACGAGTTGAGCCGCGATCGCACCACGTTGGTGATTGCCCACCGCCTTTCTACCGTACAAAATGCCGACCAGATAGCTGTGCTCGACAGGGGCCGTGTTGTAGAGACTGGTACTCACACAGAGCTGCTCAATAAAGACGGCTACTACTCCAAACTGTGCGCTATCCAGTTTTCAGAAAAGGCAAAAGACGATCTGTGTAGTCAAGATATTTCAGAGATTGGGCAGAGTATCTCCCACGCATCCTATGAGATTCGCTCCCAGCTAAGTGGGGTCATCGGCATCTTAGGCTTGCTCACAGATGGCAACACCGTAAAAGATCCAAACGAGCGGGATGAACTGACTGTGTCAGCCTACGAATCTACGCTGACGCTGCTCAAAGCGGTCGAAGGCTTAGAGAAGGCTAGCCGGGGGCGGTTCAAATAACCGACGAGTGCCGTTGGTAATAAGCAGCTATCAATCAGCAGGTTAGTAGGAGCAGAATCGATGCGGGGCGTCTATATTGTCGCTAATGACAAAGTGAAGGAAAATGCGATCGCGCTCATGAGTAGCCTGCGGCTGCACGACCCAGCGGTTCCGGTCTATCTTATTCCTTTTAACGATGAGCACCAGGCTGTGGCGGCCCGGTTAGCTGAGCTGTACGACGTCCAGCTATTTCCCGATTTAGACTTTCTGGAATCTTTGACCCAAAAAATTGGCGAAATCTTCCCCCGAGACTTTTTGGCCCTACCCAACAAAATGCGCAAGCTCGCCGCTTGGTTTGGCCCGCTAGATGAATTTCTCTATATCGATACAGATATCCTCTTCTTCACGCCCGTGACCGAGACGCTGAGCTACTTAGACAGCGCTGACTTTATTTGGTGCGACTATCACTACAAACGCGGCCTAGAAGATGTCTTTTCGGAGGTTGTGCCACAGCAAAATATTTTTAGTCAGGAAGCGCTAAAAGACGTATTCAACAGCGGTCTGTGGGGCTCTCGCAAGTCTGCGCTTTCCCTAGATCGCCTTTACGAGGTGCTAAAAGACTGTGCGGCGCATCGTGAATACTTTGATTTTTCCAGTGGCACCACCGACCAGCCAATTATGAACTATCTGGTTCTCAGCTCTATTCCGAATCGGCTCAACATTGCTAAAGCCAATGAAGGAGAGCCCGGCAGCTGGGGTGGCTCTCCCCATTTTGTGGAGCGTGAGTATGTGCTGTTTGATGGCGATCGCCCTTTGCGCTACCTACACTGGGCGGGCACTCCCATGCGACCCGGCGGACCCTACCGCAGCCTGTGGGAGCACTACCGATATCTCAACGATCTCGAAGGAAAAGCGCTGTTCGAAGCTACACCCAAGCCTAAGCCTTCGCAGCTGCAACAGTTCAAAAAGCGCCTAAAGTCTCTGCTTCAGAAAGAAGCGTAGTTTCAGAAAAGCCGCCTAGTTGAGATTTGCCCGGCTAGGATACTGCTGCAAAAGGCTGAAGAGGCGATTGGGCTCAAAAGAGCGCGGGTCAATTCGTGAGCCAGAGCGGTCAACTTCTCTATGGGTGGTAATTCGGTCATCTGGCACTGTGGTTCGCGATAGCAGCCAGGCGAGGGAGCGGTACTGCGCGTCTGTATATCCACTGTGGGTGGTAGCGCCGTTGTTTTGCCCGTCTGGCGGGGTCTCTAGAGAAATGTGATAGGCAAAATTATTCACCGAGCTAGGAAACGCTGGGTTTGTAGAGACGCTTTCTTCTCCAGTCGGCGTCTGGAAGACGGAGTTGCCTGCGCCAAAGGCCCGCTGCTCAGGAGAGACGACGTAGACCACTGTGCCATCTAGAGCGATGAGCGTGTGATAGCTGACCTGGTCTTCGTCTCTGGGGTGTGGCGTTTGGAAGGTGTTAATAGCACTGGACGCAGAGCCAACTGTCTCGTGAAGAACCACGATGTATTCATTATTCAGCGGAGTTCCGTTAGCATCTGTGCTGACGCGTTCGCCGTAGTTGGTGGGGTCAGCCAGGTAAATGACTTCTGCTGGCTGGTAGTCGAGGACAGACTTTGAGAAAGGTGTCTGCATCCACGAACGATTGGCTGTCTGATCGGTGGGTGCCTTGTGAAAGTTGGTGTTGCGGCCCGTTGCGCTAGCGCCGGTTGCTGGCGCGGCGGGTACGCTGCGCAGTTCGCCCTGGGGGAGGCGGCTTTTTTCTACCGCAGACGTTCTGGGCACGGGGGTGGCTCGCCCATTCGTGTCTGTCGTAGGGCCGGAGATAACAACTAGGATAACTGTCAAAAAAAAGGCAACAATGCTTGTGGCCCAAACTAACCAGGAACGACGCATAGCAGAGTTACAGGGGCAGACTACATCTAATAATTAAGTAATATTACTTTCATCCTAGCCTCCAGCCGGAGACTGATGCGGTGATTTTCAGCAACTTTTTTGAATATAAGGCTAAGTATTGCCTCAATGGCAGCTGAAGGTTTCAGGGCTAAGCCAAAAATATGCCTATCGGTTCCCGCGCTGACGGGCTAAATACTGCCGGTAGTACTGCCGGTAGAGCAGCTCTAGCCTGCCGCTGTAGGTTTCTATCGATGACCTTTGGCGGCGGTAAAGGCCTAGGAACAGGTTGGCAAATAGGAGCGTCGCGATCGCTAAAAACAACCCAGCTGCCGTCGACACTAGCGCTGTGCCAATGCCAGCGGTCACGTTGCCCGCAGATTCTCCGGGCACTTCTCCAATGCGCAATGAAGAGAAGGCCTTCATCAGTCCCAAAATAGTCCCTAGAAGACCTAACAGTGGCGCAACCGCAATAATCGTTTCAAACACCGTGCTAAACCGCTTGAGCACGGGCATTTCTCCCTGGGCGGCACTCTCTAGAGCGAGGCGAAAGTCATCTGGTGTACCTTGGTCGAGGGTTAGCGCCGCTAAGAAAATGCGGGCAATGGGAAACTGCGTCTGTTCTTTGAGGCGAGCGATCGCAGCTTGGGGCTGTTTGGCATAGACCGACAGCACCTCCAAAATGAAGCGGTCCTGCTGCCGGTAGAGCTGCAGCCAAAAGAGCGATCGCTCAAAAATAAGCGTCGTTGCCAACACCGAAAACCCCAGTAGTGGCCACATCACCACCCCGCCCGATTGAAATAGCTCCAATAGCCCCAAAACCTACCGACCTCGCTGCAGCATCCCTACGAGTGAGTAGCGTAAGCCATCACGGTTTCTGTGAAAAGCGGCATCGACAATGCTTTTCTATCGGGACACTTGCCTAGGACTCTTAGCCAAGCCGCTCACATGCCCGGGAAGTGCTCAATCTCTGCGTAGCCGTTAAACAGTAGCTCCTTACCCTTCACATTTAGCTGGTTCACTCTGAGAGAGACCCCATCCAAATCGAACCTTTCTAGATCCACCATCTTATTCAAGACGCCGACGAAGGCTGGGATCATGGCCTCAGAGAGCCATTGGATATCTTCGGGGATGTCTTCGGGCGCGAAGGTCGGTTCTGTAAAGACGACTCTTCTACGACGCTCTACCGTTACCTTAGCGGTCAAGCTGAGGGGGAGGTCTTGGCGATTGGGCAGGTCTGTTTTGGCGTAGATGTGGACGGTCTGCTCTGGTAGCAGCACGATTCGGACATCTTTAAACGAGATGGGATCGCCGCCAGACAGGCTGGTGGCTTCTTCAGAGTCGACGTTTTGCAGGTGCTTTTCTACAAGGTCTGCGGTGAAGGCTTTGTTGATGCCTTCTTCGGTCATGGTGACGGTTGCGATCGCATGGGTTGCCTGCTTCAGCCGAATTTTGCCGCTGATGAGCCCAGACATATCTAGCGACACCGCATCCGTTTCAAACTCCATCGCTTCGGCTTCAAACATTTTCTTGATGACTAGCCCTTTGCCCTTCATCTGAAAACTATCGACCGCACCCTGCAAAATCTTGCTTGAAGGGGAACAGCGAATCGAAACGTCGACAGATTCGCTGCGGGTAAATAGCTGCTGAATAGCCTGACGAGCAACGGAACTCAGCATGTTTTCGCCGAAATCCGTGGAGGAATTTTGAGTGCCTAGCAGTCCGCCTAACATGCTTGAGGTGAGTACCTGCGGAGAAAGTTCACTT
>JBCBIK010000187.1:0-8936 GCA_038524545.1 Cyanobacteria bacterium J06623_4
TGATAAAGTAACAATTTAAAACAAGCAATCTTCACATAATTCAGAATGACTACTTATAAAAAATATTTGAGATAGCTTCTAGCTTAAGTATCTTCTCTGTTTATAAATCACTTCTTCTTTCTTTAAGATACAAAAGTACGGAAATAGCAAGCGCTGTCGTATGGCTGCTCTCTTCTGAGCGTGTTACCCAGAAGGGAGCAGCCAAGAGAGTGGTACAGAAAATTGGCGCAGAAAACCCTCAGGATCCATTGCAAATCGCAATTGAATTAACGGTATGACTATCAAAAGATTCGCTTATGCTTCTACAGTTGTTGGATTGCTAAGTAGCGTAGGGCTATTGGCCCATGCACCAGCAGGAATGGCAAATCCGATCTACGAGTCCCTTACCATAAAAGCTTCAGAGCAGGGCACCGGAACCCTTCGGCAAGGATTGCCGGGTCGTCGCCTAGGCGGGGGAACTCGCAGCGATCGCCTCTTTGTTAGAGACTACACATACCTAGCCGCCCTAGTAATGCCAGATAATCTAAGCATTACCACAGCAGAAAAACCTGAGCTGATGTTCTACCTACCTGAGATGGTCTCAGACCAAGCTGTAGAATTTGTACTGAGAAATGAAGCCGATGAGCTAGTATATACAACAACCTTTCAGGTGGAGAGTGCGGGTGGCATGATTGCACTAGATACTGGCGAGATAGCCACGCTGTCTCCACTCATTGTAGACGAGACCTATCGATGGTACCTGTCTATTATTCCAGAGACAAACGACCGTGCTAATGATGTTGTTGTTTATGGCAATATTCGCCGAGTAGAGCATGAGGCTTGGCTATCACAGCAAGCCATTGACAGTCAAACACTAGCGATGCTCGATTCTACGGACCGCCTACAGCAAGCTAGAGCGCTTTATCAGCAGGCGAACCTATGGCACGACGCAGCAAATATTTTGAACGAGCTACGGCAGGCCAATCCAAACGATGTTGAAATTGCCGCCGAATGGGACCGACTGCTAACCTACGCTGGATTAGCAACTGTGCTAGAAACTCCCTACCCCACAGTGCAAATTACGCTGAACCAAGAGACCGCTTCATAACCTTCGAGAAGTTTCCCCCTGCTTTTGCAGCTCATTGCTCTCATTCACCGATAGCGTCTTAAAAAAGTTGTTCTACAGCCATCATCACGACTGTAGAACAACTTTTTTCGATCATCGTCATCGGATTGCTCGCACCCAAAGGTGTAACGTTTGCAGCCTGAATTGTGTTGAATAGTGTAAGGAACCGATAGAAGAACCGATGGAAGAATAGAACAGGAGCCTAGGCTGCATTGTGTTTCCAAACGGGTGCATCGTGCAGTAGCAATTCGGCAGCTTCAGGGGGTAAAGGTCTGGCAAATAAATATCCCTGCCCGTATTCACACTGTAGTGCCTGCAGGCGCCTAGACTGGCTTTCAGTCTCAATGCCTTCTGCAACCACCGTCATGCCTAAGTTGTGTCCGAGCAAAACAATGGTTTTGACCAACTCTGCAGTGCCGGAGGGGGACTCCATCTCCATGACAAAAGACCGGTCCACTTTGAGCGTATCGATAGGAAAGCGATGGAGATAGCTCAACGAGGAGTAGCCCGTCCCAAAATCATCAATGCCTAGCTGCAAGCGCAATGTCTTGAGCCTAAGCAATACATCAATAGAGGCTTCAACATCGTCCATGACGACACTTTCTGTCAGTTCTAGCTTGAGCTTAGCAGGATCTAATTCAATTTTTTTCAGCGTCTTGTCAATCTGTTCAACAAGGTCTTTCTGAGCGAACTGCCGCCCTGATAAGTTGACACTAATAAACGGAGAAATCGTTGGAAATTTTTTCTGCCATTGTTTCGCTTGCTGGCAGGCCACTTCTAAAACCCATTGACCAATTGGAATAATCAGGCCCGTATCTTCTGCAATAGGAATAAACTTTGCCGGTGAAATCATCCCTTTTTCAGGATGTTGCCAGCGAATTAACGCCTCAAACCCGGCAAGCTGCATGGTCTTTAGGCAAATGATCGGCTGATAGTAGAGTAGTAGCTCTTGCTTTTGTAAGGCTTCTCTGAGATCTGATTCTAGGCCTAGGCGTGTAGAGAGATGGGCTCGCATATCTTGCACGAAGATCTCGCAGCGCCCACGCCCCTGACTTTTGGCACGAGACATGGCGGTTTGGGCATCTCGTAATAGGTCTCCCGCATTTAGCGCATGATGCGCATCCGTCGCAGCAGGGCTGAAGGCAATACCTGTACTGATCGTTGGGAATAACTTTTTTCCTCTAATCTCAACGGGCTCAGTCATTTTTTGATTGAGATTTTTGGCGAGTAGCACTGCGTCTTCTCGCTGGGAGAGCCAGCCGAGCAGGACTACAAATTCATCTCCTGCAATTCGGGCGATCTTTGCTTTTGGGGGCAGCCCCTGTTTGAGACGTCTAGCCATCAACTGTAGAAGCTGGTCGCCAACTCCCAGGCCGAAGCTCTCATTAAAAACTTTGAACCTGTCAATGTCTAACAAAATGACGCCAATGGGAGACTGGTTTGGTTTCCGCAGCATGCGCTGTAGCTCTTGGGTCAATAAAGCGCGGTTGGGTAAGCCAGTGAGTGAATCATAAAAGCTTTTGCGAAATTCTCGGTAAACAATGATGGTTGCGACCGTGGTAGCAAAGGTGGTCATGGGTAGAACAACCGGTACCCACACAGACAGCGAAAACAGACCTAGGGCAGCTGTGGTAAGCCCTACGAGTCCAACGCCCGTTGCGATCGCTAAAGCCCCTGGGTGGGTAAATCGCCAAGCGGTGAGCCCACCCACCAAGCCCCAACTCCATACCCACAGCACTTCTCCCCACTGAGGAAATCCTCGCAGTAGCGCCCTACCTTCTAATACGGCACTGAGCAACTGCTGGGTCATCTGCGCATGGAGAACGACGCCCGACATCAGCAGGTCGTTATTACCCTCAGCGCTAAATGGCGTGTAGTAGAGATCTTTTTGGCTGGGCGCTGTTGTACCAATCACGATGATATTGTCGATGATCCAACTAGGATCGAAGTCTCCACTCAGCACTTGACTTAGCGATATCTGCCGGGCCACATTTTCAGGCAGGATGTAGCGTCCTAGCGTCTGGTAACCGTCAGCGTCAATTTTTTGATAGCCGCCGATATTAGATGAAAGACTGGCCAAGCGAATATTGCCAATTCGCAGCGCATCCGCATCGGCAGTCAGCTTATGTGCCGGGCCTTGTAAGTACTGATCAACCAAACGAAGAGAGAACGAATACAGCTCGCGATCGCCCAGTGCGGCAAACATAAAATTGCGGCGAATAACACCATCGGGATCGACGACAAAATCATTGAACCCAACCCGGTGATCGGGCACCCGTAAAGGGGAGGGAACTTCGACCTCCCCCAAGCTATCTAAATTTTTAATTGTAATAACGTTCTCTTTCTGCAACGCCCTAGCCAGTGCCTCGGTGCCCGGCTTATGGGGTACATCGCGATAGATATCTAAGCCAATTACGCGGGGTGAATGCTGCTGCAATCTTGAGAGCACCTGCGCAAACACCTGATCAGAGAGCGGCCATTGTTTTTGAGACTGGATGTCTTCTTCTGTGATGGCAACAACCGTGAGCCGTTTGGCCGTGGCGGGGCCTGCGGCTGCCGTGCGCAGTAGTAAGTTACGCTCGTATCTGGCAGCTAAGCTTGTAAATAGGTCAAAGGCTTTAGTTTCTGCGGGTTGAAAAAAACCTGTATGCGACAGCACTAGCAGAAGACTGGCTGTTGCACTGCTCAGGGTGATCGCCCTCACTTGAGAGCAATCGCGGCTGGTCTTATCAAATCGCCTTTCTACTAGTTGGTGTTGCATAGGAGCTGCTGTACTGCTCAGCAGTTGCTCCAAAATCTTCAAAGCCACAGTGTTAACCAGAGTTCGTAGGTAGCAGATGCTGTAGTTAAAGTGCCCACCCCAGGAGAAGGGCTAAGCAGCACCTCCTCTGTCTTCTGGGGTATCGGGTAGAACTACTGGCAAAGCCATGTCAGCATCACGGCAGTAGGCTTCTATCGACTCGCGAAAGACATGCTTACCACAGGCTGACTCGAGGGCCTCTTGGGTAGGTCCATCTGGCGGCTGCCCCTGGCCGCAAATCTAGATGAACAAAACCGTTACCAACGGCTAGGCCGCCTCTGGGGTGATAGCTTTTGAGCTTGTAGAAAACATCTACGACGTCCATCCCTTCTACCCAAAAGTCTACGGCGTCGCCAGACATGTGCCTGGAGCTGCGAGCGCCGCCAACTCGGCGGTTGCTAATCGGGTCGCGATAGCCAGAGGTGATTCGGATGGGGCGGCTACCGAGGAACGTGCGGACTTCGTCCAGGTACTTGCACAGTTTGACGATTCGCTGGGTAACGCTGGCATTCACCGGAATGCGCGTTCCGCCTTTAGTTAGCTCTGCCCAGGTAAAGTTGCACACGGCGGGCTCAAAATAGACGGGCTCGTAAATACCGACGGGGCGGCTAATGCCTGGAATAGAGATTTTGGGACCGTAGTCGACGGGTTTGCGCTCAGAGGTGCTGACTGAAGCAGCAGGCGCTTCATCTGGTTCGTCTTTTGGATCGTTGTCGGATTCTGTTCCTTCTAGCTGAGCGTGCAGCCCATAGACAAACCACCGAATGCCCTGGTAGCCCTCCAGCGGCTTGGCCAGCTGAACAAAAATGTGGTCATCAGCAGTACCGGGGCGACCTTCGTGGGGAAAGTAGTCGACAATATCTAGAGCAGTCCCCGCATCGATTTTCACCAGCTGATCTGGAAGATTTTTTTCTTTGAGCTGGGAGGCTTGTGTGGGCATCGCCTTAAAGAAGGTATCTGCTGTAGTGACAAGTTTCATTGGATGTGACGTAGTTTCTGAAGGATAGCTTCAATATTCCCTAAGAAAATTATCTCGTTTCTGTGTGAGTTCACTCATTTCTGAGTGAGTCTCCACACGCCATCCCAGTGTTTTGGACAGTTCTCACGTAAGGATTTCAGGCGATCGCAATACATCTGTGCCGCTTTGTTAGTTGGCAACTGTACTAACACCTGTTTGAAACAGCCTTGAGCTTGTTTGAACAATCCAGATTGGTAAAAAGAGATTCCCTTTGAGAAGGGTTCTCGTATAGATTCAAGTTGTTGAATCTGTTGAGGAGATTCCCCGTCCAACACGTGGTAGAGAGAAATAGGCTCACTACGGCCTTTGACAATGACGCGGTCTAAAAAGTGAATCTGGTAGCGTTCGGGATCGGTGAGCTGTGCGATCGCGCGATCGCTGATCAGCATAGACACCCCATAGAGTTTTGTCAGGCTTTCTATACGCGCAGTCAGATTGACATTATCTGAGAAAGCATCGCCCTGCATACGGGCTGATTCGCCCACCATGCCGACCATCATATGGCCAAAGTGAATACCAATACCTACGGCAATCGGTGCAAATCCCTTCGCCTGTCTTTGCTGGTTGTAGGCGGCTACGCTATGCAGCTTTTCTACTCCGGCTGCTACCGCATCGTCGACGCCTTCGGGGAAAACGGCCATCATGCCATCCCCTAGATATTTCACGATGAATCCATTTTTGTTGCGAATTACCGGGCTGACCTTTCTAAGATAGGCGTTTACAAAATCAAAGTTTTCCTGGGGGGTCATCCCTTCAGAAAGCTTCGTGAAGGATCGAATATCAGAAAACATCACGGCCATTTCTTTGCTGACATGGTCGCCTAGGCTGACATCTACAATGCTCTCTTTCTTCAAAAATCGAAGATATTCGCTGGGGACAAATCGCCCGTAGGCATGGTTGGTTTTCGAAAGATACAGATGGGAGCGAATACGGGTTAGCAGCTCATCTTTTGAGAAGGGTTTGGTCATGTAGTCGTTGGCGCCAAAGCGAAAACCAGTCATCAGGTCGGTGATTTGATTTTTGGCGGTGAGCATGACGACGGGTAGCTCATGGGCCGGATGTATCTCTCTTAGCTTTTGGCAGACCTCGTATCCAGACATTTGCGGCATCATCACATCTAAAACCACCAAGTCAAAGACTTGACCGCTTTGCTGACGCTGCGTTAATAAATCTAGCGCCGCCTGCCCGTTGAGCGCGTGGGTGACGCTGTAATTTTCTAGAGAAAGATGATTTCTCAGCACCTGCACATTGATAGGCTCATCGTCTACAACCAGAATGTTGAACCTGTTTGGATTGGACGTACTGTCTTCTGCATTTTCTTCTGCACTTCCACTGGGGGCAGAGCTGTTGTACTCGCGAATATCGACGAGGCCAGCGGAGAGTCCTGCTCGCTTACGCAGCGATCGCACCTGCACAACCTCAGCAGAATTACTTGCACCGGGCGCTAGCAAACCAGCTGCTGTGTTTGCAGCTGAGTCAGCGGACGCAACAGGCACCGTAAAGGTAAACGTCGACCCTTCCCCAAGGCTCGATTCCACCCAAATTTCGCCCTGGTGAAGCTCGACCAAGTGCTGGGTAATCGATAGGCCTAGCCCCGTTCCACCATAGTGATGACGGGCAGTGTTTTCTACAGTATTAAAGCCGGTATCTACGCCGGTATTTTCTCCCTGGTGAAAGGGTTGGAAGATGTGCGCTATCCGATCGGAGGCGATACCAATGCCCGTATCACGGATAGAGACCGCGATCTGTTGTGGCTTTCCAGCAACGTCGTCAATCCTTTTCGCAGAGAGCGTTACGGTCCCTTCTGTTGTGAACTTAATGGCGTTGTTCACGAGGTTGAGTAAGATTTGCTGTAGTCGATTTTCATCGGCATAGGCCAGGGGCAAATCTTTCGGGACGTTGTTGTGTAGCGTCAGAGATTTGTGCTTAGTGAGAGGATGACTCAGCGCTAAAACAACGCTGACGCTGGAGAAAATGCCAATGGGCTTTCGCTGAATGGAGAGTTGCTGATTTTGCAGCTGGGAGAAATCAAGAATATCGTTTACCAACACCGTGAGCCGATGGGAGCTAGCTGCAATCATGGCAACGTTTTTTCGCTGCGTGTCTGTAAGCGGCCCAGCGGCCCCTTCGAGCAGCGATTCGGCGATGCCAATCATGCCATTGAGGGGGGTTTTTAGCTCGTGGGAGGTGTTGGCCAGGAACTGATCTTTTAGGCGGTCGAGCCGTTTGAGCGATTCGTTTTGTTCGGCGAGTTGGGAGAAAGAAAGCTGCAGCTGACCTGCCACTCGCTTGAAGGCGGTTGCTAAGGTGCCAATCTCATCCCGACTTTCGACAGGGATGGGTTGATTGAGATGGCCGAGGGAGACGGCGGTGGCTGCTTCGCTAAGGCGGTGGATGGGGCGGGTGAGCCGAGCAGAGAGAAGGCTGAGCGCGATCGCAGTGGTCAATAGCGCGATCACAGCAGTCACCATCGAGAGTCGCTGAAACAGCCCGGACCCCTCAGACAGCTCGGCACTAGGCTGCAGAACCATCACGCTCCAGCCATTGCTGAGGGCTTTGCCATGGGCCGTCCAATGCTGGCCCTGACCATCGGCAAAATGAAGCAGGCCGCTCTGCCCCTGGTGTAGAGCGGTCACCGGTGGAAACTGGCTCAGGTTAGGCAAGTCACTCACCGTTTGCCCCATTGCCGTTTGCTGTTTTACATCTGCTGGGTGGGTATGGGTCAGCTCGCTGTGGGCCGGGCGTGTTGCACTGGTTTGCCCGCGTTGAACCGTACTGTGCAGTAGCTGCTGGACTGGCTGCTCTGTAAGCGTCATAGAAGAAGCAGCCTGTGGTAGCGGCGATCGCGAAGCCGCTTCCGCGCTTTCAACGGCTTGAGCCTTTGGGCTTTTTATTTTTTTCGGGGTTTGACTCTCCGAGGAGGCTACAGGCTGAGTGGCGACCTCAAGAGCGGTAGGCAAATCATGATGTTCAGCGGAGTGATCCGAATGAGCAATGACGTGACCTTTTTCGTCGAGAACGAGCGCATAGCCACTTTCGGAAACAGCTGTGGCCATAACGGCCTGCTTGACATCGTCTAGCGAAGCTTCGACCATGACAACGCCTTCTACATCTTCCACCTTGCCCTCGTCCACGGTGCGGCTAGATGGACTGTGGGTCACGCTATCGTGAGCAGCCATGCGGTGAGTCTTGGTGGTGCCCTCGGTGAGCGGGGTAGCTGACTGCTGTGCGAGCCGAATGGCTTCCCAAGTAGCTGGGTCGGTTACTTCACCAGAGGCGACAGCATGACGATGGGTCTGCTTAAAGCGCTGAACAGACTGCGCGGTTTCCTCGGCGTAAATGCCATCGACTGCACCGTGGTAGTAGCCGAGGCCCTGAAGCCGGGTTTGGAGCTGGGCAACTTGCACACTGCGATCACCCCTAGAGAGCGTAGGCTTGGCGAGAATCGGCTTTGAGAAAATAACCGTTGGATCGTCTTCGACAGAGAGGTCAACGAGGCTATTTTCATCGCCGGAGAGCGCGGTCTGAAACCAGGCTTGATGGCGGTAGTTGCGGTGGTGCCGAGAGATGTCATCGGTGGGGCTGTAGAAGCTATCATATGCGCCATTGCCTACCTCAGCGACAACGTTGCCTTGAGGATCGACGGTCACCACAGCGTCAATATCTGCTTGAGCTGCCTGCAGCGCGGAGAGCATGGTGGGTAGCTGCTCGGCGCGGTCCATATTGGCAACAGCAGCTTCCGTCGTGATTTCAGTAAGGACGGCGCTGGTTTCTTGATGCCAATGGTCAACGCGATCGCTGAGCACTTCCGCCCGGATAGCCATATTTTTTTGCGCTTCGGCTCGGAATAGACTTGTTGCCCGATAGCTCACAAGCCATAGCGTCCCCCACAACGGCGGTAAAATTCCGAGCAAAACCAGCGCCATCAGTCGGAGCTGAAAGCTCCTTAAGAAGGATGTTTGCACGGTGTGCCCCTGAAGCTATTGTCGTTTTGAGGTAGATGCGAAATTGGA
>JBCBIK010000188.1:0-8837 GCA_038524545.1 Cyanobacteria bacterium J06623_4
AGGTGAGTACCTGCGGAGAAAGTTCACTTTTATTTGTAACAAAATATGAACGCGCTTGCCATGGGGTTACAGCACTGTTCCACATAGAGGATCACCGATTTTGGGTAAGGAGGCTGGCCGTGGCAAGCCGTCAGATAGGTCTGTGCGTACCCTTCTATTTGATGTGCCATGCCTTTTGACCCATCCATTCTATTTCCCATTCGGCGAGCGGATCAATTGCTCTTTAGCCCGCTTCATTTCTTGAGAAGAGATTAAAATCCGGATGATATTCTCCGCAGGCAAAATTTTTGACAGTATCATAAGCACATGCGTGCACAATCAGCTTCTGCATTGACCTAGTTTCACGAATAATTCTGCGTTAAATGCCTGATTAATAATGCCGTGGTGAGCTAGCGACCTTCCGCTGAGTTTTTAGCTCGCTCGTCAGGTGTGAGTCTCCATGTAGGTTAGCGACTGCGCTTGGATGTCTGGGACTCGTGGCGTTTTCCACAGAAACCTTCAAGCCTTTCCTGCTACTGACCTGCGCGAGCGAAACTGTTTTGGCGGAGTCCCTCATTGGGTGTACGAATGTTCCATTCCGTTAAGAATAGTTAGTTCAGCTTTTCATCTAAGTTCAACCCCTAATTGAACCTGTTAGTTTAGTGAGCAAGAAACGCCGTAGATTTACCCGACTAGCCTAAGAGAGCTTGAGAAAACTGGTTAGATGCAGCAAGCCAAAATCTCAGCAAACTTGCGTGATGCCTCTACAGAGACCTGCCTTGCTGCATCTAACTGTTTGTTGAGCGACCTGTGGCTATTTTGTGTTGATGATGCATCAGAAGTCTCGGTAATCCTAGCATTGCTCGCTAAGGCTCGTAGGCCCTGTAGGTTACTGACTCTGTATGTACTTGGCCCTGGCGCTACCCAAGAGCAGTTTATAGGTTCTAGATTCGCTTGATTCAAGTAATTAATTCAAAAAAGAAAAATTAAAAAGATAGCAATCCGTCGACTTAGTAAACCTCAAATTCCATAGAAAATAGACCCCTTTCAATCCGGAAAAATTATGTTAAATAACCGCCAGATTTTAGGTCACGATTCCGTTTTCACGCCTGAGCAAGTTTTAGAAAATCGTGGCCGCGTTGCAATTTTTATAGATGGCTCTAACCTGTTTTACGCCGCGCTTCAGCTAGGCATTGAAATCGATTACACCAAGCTATTGTGTCGACTGACGTCCGGGTCAAGATTATTTCGTTCTTTTTTCTATACAGGCGTAGATCGCTCCAATGAGAAGCAGCAGGGATTTTTGCTCTGGATGCGTCGAAACGGCTATCGTGTCATTGCTAAAGACCTTGTGCAGCTACCCGATGGCTCTAAAAAAGCCAATTTAGACGTGGAAATTGCTGTTGATATGATGGCCCTTGTCGATTGCTACGATACGGCAGTGCTAGTTAGTGGTGATGGAGATTTGGCGTACGCAGTCGATGCTGCAAGTTATAAAGGCGTCCGGGTAGAGGTGGTTAGCCTGCGCGCCATGACAAGCGATAGCCTGATTAACGTTTCAGATCGCTACATCGATTTAGATGGCATTAAGGCTGACATCTGCAAGACCTCTCGCGGCGGCAATACAGGCGTCGTGCAGCACAACTACACATATCGCCCCCTCTCTAGCATCTCCGTGCTAGATGAGGCTCAAGCTGCTCGCCCATAGCTGGGCCGATGCTGACGAGTCGATTAATCTAGGCCGGTATATGAGCGGTTGTGTCCACCATTTGAAAACTGCTCTCAGCTGTCTAACCAACTGTCAAAATAGATTGCACAAAAAATCGCAAAAAGCCTAGTCTAAGGTTATTCAGCTCGCAGAGCTTTTAGAGAGGGCTTTAGGGATTTTGAGGCGCCGGTGGTATCGAGGGATTGTCCTAGCTGCAGTAGTTATCGCTGTAGCGCTTGTGCTGAGAGTTTGGTTTTCGAGCAGTCGGATAGTAGATAGTGACCCTGAGCAGGAGGTGCCTGCTGAGCTGACGCTGCAAACTGTCACCCTGGAGCAGCCCGATGAAAACGGTGCGCTGCTGTGGCGAATCAAAGCTGAAACGGTGAATTATCTGCCGGATACAGAGCGTGCTGAGCTGCTGGATCTAGAAGGGGAATTTTTTCAGGCGGGAGAGGTGATTTATACCGTGACTGCTGATGAAGGGGAGGTGCAGCAGAATGGTGAGACCCTTTTTCTCCGAGGCAACTTAATTGCCTCGGGCGTAGAAGATGAGCTGACGCTTGAAGGTGAACGGCTCAAGTGGGTGCCCAAAGAAGATTTACTCGTGATGGGTGACTTTGAGGAAGCGGCTGATGGAACGTCTGAAGAGCCATCGACTGAGGCGCTGCGTGCTTCTGAAGTGCCCTCAAGGGGTGATGAGTCTGCTGCTGTGGTGACAGGGTCCAATCCTCAGCTGGATGCGATCGCACAGCTGGTAACCGTCAAAAATAAAGAAAAACGGGTGGACTTTACCGGCGGCGTCGTTGCTAAAAGTAAAGAGACGCCTTGGCTTGCGTTTGAATCAGACGCGCTTAGCTGGTTTACAGAGCGGGAAGAAATCGAAGCCAATCAGCCCGTAGCGGTAGAAAATTTTGAGAGCGATCGCTTTGAGCAGGTCACTGAGCGCTTGACGGGTCAGTCTGGGCTGGTAGACCTCGCGGAAAACATCGTTACTCTGGAGGATGCCGTTCGCTTCGATGCGCTTGAGCAGCCGCTGGTCGTACAAAGTGAGCAGGCAGTTTGGGATGTCGATACTCAGCTGGTGACGATGGACCAGCCGGTCAATATTGTTCAGCCAGCGCGCAGAGTAACGGCGACTTCTAATCGAGCAAGTCTCGATTTAGCTCAAGAGATAATCTACCTTACAGGCGATGTCCGCGCTGCCGCAGAAGAAAATAACGCTCGTCTTGCGGCTGATGAAGTGACTTGGAAAACGACGACACAAGATGTAGAGGCAACCGGCGACGTTCGCTATCAGCAGGCGGCTGATCCGGAGATCTCAATGACGGGTACCCGGGCCGTTGGCAATATAGAAACTGGCACGCTAGTGGTCACTGGCGGTGAGTCGGGTGAGGTCTTTACTGAGATTGTGCCAGAGGATTTTTGAGGCTGCAGGCGATAGGTGCGATCGCTCGCCATTGCTACTGCGCCAAATTTATTGCCTGCTAAGGGGCAGGCTGCTGCGCTGCCAGATTGCGCTGGGGATCGCCAAATTGGTAGGGCGGCTGGCCGATGACGATGCTTGACTGAAGTTCGGGTGGGATTTCTGCGGCTTTGCCCCACTGCTGTTCAATGGCTAGCAGGATTTGGTCTTGGCGATCGCGTAGCGCATCCAGCCCCAATCCGTAGTTGATTAGAGAAAACCAAACGATGCCCTTTTTCTGGGTGGGCAGTGCGCCTGCTAGTGCGCTCACCACGGCTAGGCTACCGGTTTTGACCACGGCATTATTTGGCAGCCCGCGGTCTACCAGGGTGCCACCATCTCTCCCCGCAATGGGAAAAATGTCTGAAATCGTCAGGTTTTGCTGCCGTAAAATGTCGTGAATTTTTTGTAGCATCGCCACGGAGGCTCTCGGTGACATCTGATTTTCTTCACCGAGCCCAGATCCATTGATGAGCGTTAGCTCTCCTGGCACAACGCCTGCAACTTCTTCAGCCTTTCGCACGATGCTGGCGGGGCCTCCCACGATATTGGCCATTTGCTCAGCCATTGGGTTGTTGCTGTAAATATTCATCGCCTTGAGGATGGCCACCAGTGGCAGAGAATCGTGCCTAATGAGCCAACCGCTGGTACGTCCGCGTCGGCTAGTCGGAGAAACCTTGACGCCGCCTGCAATGTCGACCTGCGGTGTCGGTGTCCCTGGAGGGAGCCTCAGGTGCGCCGATTCGATGGCATAGTCCCACTTTGAGGCGTTCATTGCCAGCTTGAGCAGCTCGCCAGACTCACCCTGATTAGTCTCAAAGTTCATCGTGAAGTCGCCTGCGATGACTAAGTTGCCTGACACTCTGCGGACGCCTAGCTGCGATAGCGCATTGCCCAGAGCGATCGCTTCTTCCCACACAAAAAGCGGATCGCCACCCCCTTCAACAATGAGGTCACCCTCGATCACACCGTCCTCAAAGCGACCTTCCCACCCCACCCAGGTTTCAAAGCGATGGGCAGCCTCCCAGGTCGAAAGCGCTGCGAGTGTGGTTGCCACCTTGGTCAGGGAGGCCGCTGGCATCGGGATATCTCCCTGATTTTGCGCAACGGTGTATTGACCCGTTGAGACCCAGACTCCCTGCTCACCTAAGACGTACCCCGCCGAAGACAGCCCAGACAGGTAGCCAGACACAATCTGTTTGACCGCCGGATCATTGGCAATGACTTCTCGAACCCAGGCAGATTCCCACTGCGGGCGAATGTCGACCGCGCTCAACTTCAATGCTTGAGCAGTCTGCCTCTCTCCAAAGCGCCATCCCACTTGGCTGACATTAAAAGAGAGCCCGAGCCCACCGACAGCCAGTCCTATGCCCATCGCTGTCCATACCGATGTATTTGCCCTCACTGTATTCGTCATGTATTCGTCAAATGAATTCGCCTAAAGGTGACCTACCGATAGTTGGGAAAGCCCTATTGTTTGGCTGTTTTCGCTGCAATCGATTCCTGCCAAAGATACACTATAGCTAGTATCTTTGTGCATAGGCTTGGCGCAGAGTGTTGCGAACACTACCTTCGCAGAAAGGGCTGCAGATAACGCTTCCAAAATTGACCCCCTATGGCTAACTCAGACCAAAATGAAGTGCTGCGTCACCTGCCTACGGTCGTGGGTGCTTTAGGTGGAACTTTGCTTTTTCTCAATCGGTTGATGACGCCTGCTGTCAGCGCTGCGCAGTCTCGCGCAGATGCTTTGGGCGTCATCTTGAGTGCGGTGTTGATTTTGACGGGGTTGCTGTGGCAGCGGATTCAGCCCAAGTTACCAGAGTCCGTTGTGCTGGAGGGCGAGCAAGGACTGGAATGGGCTGACAAGCTGCCACCCACCGTGAAGACTGAGCTGGCCTGGGCATCCCATTTGCTGCTGACGAATACGGCAACGCGTAGCGTAGTGGTGTATTACGACGGTCGGGTGCTGCTTCGAAGAGGGGTGATAGGACCGCGGTCTCAGGTCGAGCCGGGTGCGATTGTGCAACGTGTTTTAAGCAAGCAAAAGCCTGTGTATCTGGTGAATTTGCCTCTATATCCTGGGCGGGTAGAGTTTGACTATTTACCCAAAAACACCCAGGGCCTGATTTGTCAGCCGCTGGGTGGGAAGGGGGTATTGATTTTGGGAGCCAACGCGCCTCGTAGCTACACGAAGCAGGATGAGGTGTGGATTGCTGGGGTCGCCGACAAGATTGCTGACAGTTTGGCTAGTCAGCTAGCGTCCGCCGATATCGCCTGACGCTGCTGCACTTGCCGCTATTCTGCGGGAGCCGGTTCGGGTTCGGGTGCTTCCGGCGTCGCATTTGTGGGCTGCTCATCCAGTATGCGCACGGCAACTGTTGAGACTCGGAAGTTATACCGTTCTCCGTCAATCTCGATGGGGGTTCCGATTTTTACTGGGACGCCCAAGACGGGGCCGTCTGCCGTGATTTGTGCTCTGCCGCCTAGGGTGATGAGCATGTCGGCTGTGTAGCCAAGCTCGGGGCGGGGATCAGGATAAGACTTGACCGTGCCATCGGGCTGGGGGACGGCGACGCTGCGGGGTAAGGCGAGTACGTTTTTGACGCCGATTTTGCCGTAGGGCTGGTTGCGCACGATGATCTTGGTAGAGTCGGTTTCGGCGAGATCGGCCAGAAATTCTTGGGGATTCAGGACGGTCAGGCCCCGTGCGATTACGTCGACTTCTATCTCTTTGGTATTAGCGCCCACCTGTGCAACGGACCCTCCCGAGCCTGGATAGAAGAAGATGCCAAAGACGACCATCAGAATCGCTAGCGCTGCGCCCACATCTAATATGCTCAGCTTGCCAAAAAGGCGACCCTTCGAATCTAAGACTGCCATTGCTTTATCCTGTTGAGGTTATCCCGGTGAAGTTATCCCGCTTGAGTGTATCCCGTGTCATGCTGCTGCCAACACGTATTTCAAACCACCGTATTTAACCATATTTTTCAGGATTCAATTTTTTCAATTTCTTTTTCTATCTCACGTCCAATTCCACAGCTGGCAGTGGACTTTTGGCACATTCTTACATCCATTATTTAGTCTGCTAAAAACGCTGGCTATCGACGACGACGAGCCATCCTGATATGCAACAAAGCCTTTACAATTGACGCCTGCAATTTGCGAACTGTCACAACTTTAGACGCATGACAGAGCCCAATCGCTAAGGTTTAATTACAAACATCTCACTAAAACTTTGGTGGCGTCTGGTCTTATGTTTAACCTGCTGAATCCTGAGAATAAGCTTTATCGCCGTTTTGCCTACGGCCTGGTCTCACTAATGATGGTTTTGGGGATTAATGTGGCGATCGCCCAGCCTTCTCAGGCTAGCTGGCTAGACCTCTTGCTCAACGGTGTAAGGGTCTATCAGCTCTCCAATATGTCCGATAGTCAGGAAGTGGATTTGGGAGCAGGTATTAACCAGCAGCTGATTGAAAGCGGTCAGATCAGGATCTTTGAAGAGCCTACGCTGAACGCTTATGTCGATGATATTGGGCAGACGCTTGCTGAGGTGAGCGATCGCCCCGATATTCCATACACGTTCCAAATCGTAGAAGACGATGCGGTGAACGCATTTGCTACGATGGGCGGCTATGTGTACGTGACGACTGGCCTAATGGCCGCAGCGGACAACGAAGCTGAGCTAGCGGGTGTGATTGGTCACGAGATTGGCCATATTGCCGGTGAGCATGCCAAGAAGCAGATGCGTCAGGCTGCGATTACTCAAGGTATTACCGGCGCGCTAGGGGTGAACCGTGATCGCCTCGTAAATATTGGCACTCAGATCGCACTACAGCTGCCCGCAAGTCGTAGCGATGAGTACGAAGCAGACCGCCATGGTTTCTACAGCATGGGCAGAGCTGGTTACGACCAGACCGGCATGGTCACCTTTATGCAAAAGTTGGTTCGCCAAGGCTCGCCACCGGAATTTTTGAGTACTCATCCCGATG
The DNA here is from genome assembly GCA_038524545.1 of Cyanobacteria bacterium J06623_4. Taxonomy (GTDB): domain Bacteria; phylum Cyanobacteriota; class Cyanobacteriia; order Phormidesmidales; family Phormidesmidaceae; genus Phormidesmis. The sequence continues at coordinate 7,139 of JBCBIK010000188.1, forward strand.
CCAGAAACCGAGTAAATTCCCTGCAGCAGCTAGATAATGCTGATGCGCTGCCAGAGGCTGTGTATGGCACCAGTGAGTCAGAGTACGACGTTACGGTCAGCTCTTTGCGATGAGTTTGCCTAGGCTAACTGCGCGCTTCGATAGGCGGCCATACCGTAGAACATAAGAGCTGGATTGATTTGAACCCTGGAGGCTATCTCTGGGGTTCTTTGCTGTAGAACGCGGTGAATTTGAGGCGCGTCGCCTCCGGTGACAATGATGGCACCGGCTGGAAATTGCTGCCACCAAGCAGTGATGTAGTCTACTAGGGTCGCCGCTAGGCCGTAGAGGAGGCCACTGGCGATCGCATCACTCGTGTGAGTAGCCCATCTGGGCGGCAGTGCCTCCTCCCCGTTCTCGTTGATGGCCCGCACAAACGTACCTAAGGTCGCTGTTTTGTCTGCTAGGGCTTCGCGCTGAAGCCTGAGTCCTGGTAGTATCGCCCCACCATAAAATTTGCCTAGACTGTCCAGTGCTGCCGGCTGCCTCGTCTCTTCTTGGGAGATGCCTGCTGTGAGCGTTAGCGCTGTGCCGCCATCAATCACTAGCGCTGGCCAGCCTACGGTTGTGCCTGCACCCAGCAGGTTAATGGCTCTATCGATGCCAATCGTCTGATAGAGGTGACTGATCGAAATTTGGCTCCGCGATACGCTGTGCGCGTGAGGTGCTGCTGTTTGCCACAGCTTTGTTTGTTTGGAGACGGCAGAAGCTACCCATAATGGCGGGAGCGATCGCGTGTCTGTGGGAAGCACCTGCCTTTGAGTAGTCGATAGCTGATCGTACCAGCTGGGCAACTGCTGGGCCCAGGCTCCTGCTCGAAAGCCGTCTGTAGCTAATTGTGTTGCGCTGGGCAGCGCGATGTGGGGCGTATGCCAAGCGCCAATAAACCTTTCCTGATAGAAATAGCCCCAGTGCAAGCGAGTATTGCCAATGACAAGGGCGAGCCAAGCGGGTGCCAAAATGTGAAATACTGCGTAGCAGCTAATTTTTTCTATGATAGTTTTTTACTATCAACAGTAATTGTGAAGTTGATAGTTTAAGAAAGAAATAGCTGTATTTATATGCCGATTTCAAGTCTCTTTTGCTTAATTAAACTCTTAAATGCTCTCAAAAGAATCGATAGGCTATAGAAGAGAATCCATTGAAAGGTATCTTGAACAGACAGACAGCTGTTTGTTCAAATACAACATTTAAAAAAGCAAGAGCCGACCAGAGGTGGTCAGCTCTAAATGGGTTTCCAACTTGAATAAACAGCCGAGAATGTTACCTCCGACCTGAATAACAGCTACAGAAAAGAATGGATATGTTTTTACAGAGGGGTGGACAAGATTCGCACGTTCCCTGCGGATGGTATTCACCTTCGATTTGGCTCAGCCTACAAAAATAAGACGTTTCGCCCAATATTGAGAGATGCGGTGCGAAGTGATGAGTTGTTGTTTGAACGGCGTTGAATTACTTTCTCTAGTGTTAATAAAAGTCTCTATTTCCTTTCGGAAAGACTTTTCCTTAACGACCTTTGAAAGGAATCCGAACGGTGTGATATTTAGTTGTCTTTCATACTTCCTAAATTAGCACAATCGCTGATGATTACTGAGCTTAGATGCTGAAGTTAATAGAGCGCTACAGAAGTTATCATGCGTTGATTAATTGTTGAAAGCAC
>JBCBIK010000189.1:0-8823 GCA_038524545.1 Cyanobacteria bacterium J06623_4
ATGGTCGGCTCTTCGCCCGCAATTTTGATATTGGCTACGCCGGAGACATGGAGCGGAATGCCCCCTTTCGAATAGGCGTTAGAAACCTTCAGCTCAATGATCATATTGGTGAGGTTCATACGCATGACCTTTTCGAACAGGGGAGTGCGAATGCTGCTGCCGCCTTTCACCAGCCGGTAGCCTACCTTGCGATCGCCCATTCTGCGGCTGCTACCTGCAAAAATGAGCACCTCGTTAGGCTGACAGATATAGTAAAAATTCTTGATGGTGAAAGACCCCAAACCCGCTGCTGCTAGCAGGATGATGATGATGCCTTCCATGGCTAAAGTCTCCTAAAAAATTCGAAGGTGTGCTGGTTGAAGTGGCGGTTTACAAGCGGAAATCTTTGTCTGCTTACTGTGGACTGGTGATTACTGATTGGCTGTGGCGGATACGTTGACTGAGGTGATTTTGTCGCGGGGAGCAAGTGTGCCGACGACGTCAATGCCTAGGGTTTGTTCAACCTGCGCTAAGAACTGCCTGACGACTTCGGGGTACACATTGGCGAGGCTGGCGATCGCTTTTCCATCGCCGTTGTCAATCACATTGATGTTCTCTAGCTGCATGCGATGCGGAATTGCCGCCGCTTCCTGCAAAATCATTTCTATCTGCTGCAGTAAGAAAATCTGGTTGGCTTCGGTCCCGGTTTCTTGCCACACTTTGGCGAGCATTTCGTTCACTTCTGCAGCGGCTTTGGCATTTTCTGCTAGGCCAGCGGCAGCGCCCTTTGCCTGCAGAGCCTGCGCTTCTCTGCGCGCTTCGGCGGGCAATACTTCATCGGCCTGTAGGCGCAACCGCTCTAGCTTGGCTCTCACTGCCTGTAGCTGTTGCTCTGCTCTAGCTCTGGCTTCTTTGGCCGCAGCAGTAGTGCGTTCCTCTTCAGATTTTGAGCGCTGGTCGAGTTCGGCTTTTATTTTGCGCAGCTCGTTTTGCTTTTCTTGAGTGATGGTCAGGGCCTGAGATTTGAACATCTCGGCTCGCTTTTGGCAGTCGGCTTCGATGCGCTCTGCTTGGCCGATGGCTTCGGCTTCGGCGATTTCGGCGTCGCGGACGATTTTGGCAATTTGGCGGCGGCCAATGGAGCTGAGGTAGTCGACATCGTCGGTGACGCTCTGAACTTTGAGCGTATCAAGCTGAAGGCCGAGCTTGTTGAGGTCGCGGGCGACATCTTCGGCGATGCGTTCGGCGAAGTTGAGCCGGTCTTCGTTTACCTGCTCGGGGGTGAGGTTGGCCACTACGCCGCGCAGGTTGCCTTCTAGGGTTTCTCGAACGACGCGGCGAATTTCTGACCGGTTGCGTCCCAAAAATCTTTCGATGGCGTTGCCGACAATGCTGCGATTGCTAGAGACTTTGACGTTGGCGATCGCCTGAATATTTAGCGGCGTTCCCCCCTTTGCGTAGGCATTGTTCACTTCTACCGGGATGGGCATGGTGGTCATGTCCATTTTCTCCACCCGCTCAATGATCGGAATGACGACGGCCCGCCCTCCGAATATCACCCGGTAGCCGACTTCCTTGCCGTTGGCTTGCTTATATTTGCGACCAGAAATGATCAAGATTTCATTGGGCTTGCAGATTCTCAGGCAGGTCTTCAGGAAGGTGATGAACGCGATAAGCACAATCAGGGTCAGGCCGATGGTGCCGCCCAGCGCTGCACTGCTGGTGTTGATAGCCTGCGAGTCAGCGGTGCTGAGCGTGAGCTGACCGACCGGTCGCGTCGCCTCGGCTGCTAGGTATTCAGCGGCGGTTTCTGTGGTGGTGTCGCGCTGCGCCGAGCGGGAATCGGTTGGCGGTACAAATTGACTCATGACGAATTGGCTCATGGTGTTAATAGCTCCGAAGGTCAGCAGTAAGGCGTTATGGAAGGTGGAATATGGATTGTTTTGAGGGGCGATCGCACGGCCTATCGATCTATCTATTGATCGATTGCATTGTCTTTAGAAACGACCCAGAGGCGGTTCTGAGTGCGGCCTACCACCAGGACCGAATCTCCTGGGTTAAAGGTGCGTGCTTCGTCGGTTTGGGCTACTAGGTGCAGGGTGCTGCCGCCCACTTCTAGGCACACTTTTCCTTTGCTATTGGCGTCAAAGGGCAGCTCTACGGTGCCAACGAGGCCAGCAAAGTCTTCATTGCGCACCAAGCTATCGACCCGGCGATGCTTGAGCTGACGCAAGGCGACGACTAGCGCACCGCCGCAGAGAAGGCCCATCACAAGTGCGATCGCAAAAATCACAGCAACCCCTAGGCCCGGTTCGAGCACACCCATCACCAAGCCAGTCAGCCCAAAGAAAAAGCCGCCAAAGGTCCAAAACTTAAAGCTCGTCAGAATCGACAGCCCAACCGGCAGGCGCTTACGACGGCGCGGCGTACTGCGCAGCAGTTCGACATCAGTCTCAACTTGTAAATCGGTATCGGCATCGACGTCGGCATCCGCATCAGCATCAAAATCTGCATCGGCATCGATATCCGCGTCGGCATCAAAGTCTGCATCGACATCGGCATCGACGTCAAAATCCGCGTCGGCATCGAGGTCCATATCGTCGACTAGGTCACCGCCACCGATCAGCGATAGGGCAACAAAGGCACCGCCGATTGTTAAACAAAACCAATAAACTGACTGCACAGAATTTGCTCTAAAAAAGACGGCATAGGATCACGTCCAGATACATCAAGGACACTTGCTATATCGTGTATGTAGATACCCTAAAAGGGGCGCTGATTCCCGAAAATCTTCACAACCTTGGCGCAGCCAAGTCCTTCAGAAAGACCTAAATCATCTGAATATAGACAAAGAAAGGGAACGCCCTTTGCAAGAGCATTCCCCAACGCGACAATCAAATTAAGTTGTTGGCCTAGCTTGGCTTTTTCTCGGGCAGCAGGCACTTGTCGGAGTCACAGCCCGCAGGTCCTGCCTCTAGTAGCTCACCCGCATCGTACTGTTCTAGTGCCGCGTGGAAGTTTTCCGTTTGGCGTCGCTGTTGAACGGCTTTGAGCTGGGCTTCGTATTGATCCTTGCTAATGGGTTCGAAAGGCAGGCGGGGGAAGGTCTGCAGGTCGTCGAACCGGGCAAGTAGCGCCGCCGAGACATAGCCTTCATCGTTTTGAATCGCCTGGGTAATGCGCTCGGCCAAAGGCTCAATCTCGTTTTCCCGCAGTTCGACAGTGGCAGAGGTGTTGTGCGCTGTGTAGTGGCGCTGCACCTGCATATAAAAGTCAAACTGGGCTAGGGCTGAGAATTGCTCAATGGCCACCTCGTCTGCGCCGGGCAGGTTGGCCCAATCCACTTCTACGGGCAGCTCTACGAGCCATTCGGTACAGCGTGAATCGAATGGGTCATCTAGCAGGTTGCCGTTTTCATCTTTGTCGGCTTGGGACGGGGTCACAGCGTAGCCGTAGTCTAGGCAGGCTAGGGCAACCGGGTCGTCTTTGCGGAAGGTGATGCGGCGAATGAAGCGCTGCGCTTTTGGCGGATGCCAGCCGGAGGAGGCTCCGGTGAGCAGGCTCTTGGTGCCAGCGGGCTGTACGGTCGTGCATCGGTTGGGGCGGCGAATGCCATGGCGATCGCAATACTCCCAGACGGTCTCATGCACTACCTGCTTCCAGCGGCTGAGATAGTCCTGCTCTTTTGCCTTAAATTCTAGGCCTTGAATCGTGTCTGGGCGGCCAGCGGCAAACCACTCTAGCCACTCAACGCCAAAGGCTTTTACGCAGAAGTCGAAGAAGCCTGTAAAGGAGACCCCTACGATAGGATCTTCTTCACGGGACTTTTGGTAGCGAGGTTCAGCGAAGGTGTGGTTTAAAAGGGCGGCAACGGCGATCGCACCCGCCTTAAATGCCTCTTCCTGTTCCTCATAATTCTTCGGATTAATCTGATTTAGGTGAATCTCCGCCAAATTGCAGTGAAAATCCTGGCCGATAATCTCACCGCAGGGATTTAGGCCATATCGCCCTTCTCCTTGCGCTCTTCTCTCCGCTTCACCAGCCCACTGAATTGCGCCTTCACCTGAGTAAAACTGCTTGCGAACTGCCGTTTCAATCTCCTCGGGAGATGGCTTCTCATGAAATACCCGCGTATGATTCGCCATTCTCAGCGCATCTTTGGTGGGGTCGATGCTCCAGTTGCCGTTTTCGTCCTGTCGCCACAGATTTTCCTTGGCGCCTGTCGCTACCTCGTCGTCACTGGCAAACTGCCTCATGCCCGCGCTGCGACGAATGTTTCCGGCCACCACACAAGCCGCCGCCTCATCGATCAGCAGGCAGCATTCAATAGAGTTGAGCTGACGACCCTTCGCCGCGTTCAAAATATCAGCACAGCGCTGATATAGCCCCGGCAGCTTCACCGGATTAGCCACTCCGCCAAAGCCATTGAGCCGCTCGCCCGCCGGACGAATATCGCTCAGGTCAATCACCGCTTCCACTTCACCGTCAAACCGCTCATCGGTAGAAAGCTCTAGCAGCGTCTGATAAGACTTCACCCAGCCCTGACGGCTATCACCTGCGATAATTTCTACCCGCCGGTTGGCTTCATCTACCTTAATTTCAGCTTCTTCCCGGCGCTGGCTGGCAATGGTCATACCCACTTCACCTCGCATGGTCACCTTGATGGTGTTGCGAATAGCAGGCAGCTGGCTGATGTACTTAGGCTCTAGCACCGCGCCCGTGCCGCAGCCCATCATGGCCAAATCCATCATCAGGCCAAAGGCGCGCCAGTCCACGACGTTTGTGCTGGTGCAGTTGTAAGCGCCCGAGTAGTTCTTAGGGTTCTTGCTCCAGTCGGTGCCGCCCACCCACAGCCATCGACCCGAGGGCATTGCCTTCAGATTGCGCTGCATTTTCGAGACGAGGTTGCGCTCTTCCTCCGTGAGCTTACCGAGGTCTGTCAGCCCTGCGAGTGTGCGATCGCACACTTCCTGCCAGGTCTCCCGCTTCCCCCCTTCAAACCGACGGCTATACGTCCGGTAAAACACCGGATAGGCCGCAGGCGCGGTAGCTGGGAAAGGACTTTTCGTACGCGTGCGCTCGAGTTCTTGAACCATGGTGATTGTTTGAGATAAGTGATTGTCTAAGTAGATATCTTGCTGGATGTTGGGCTGGATTAATAAGGGGGGTAGAGATCCCAAAAAAGTTGGCTTATCTATCTGTATGTAGCGCTCTATCGGGGCAATACGAGGCCTGCTAACTCTAGATGCAGCTTTATAAAGATAGAGAGTAGCACACTTTATTGTGTTTGCTCGCGACTATCACGAGTTTAGAACGCTACATGTAGAGTTTTGTAGCGATCGCATCAAAAAATACATCCTGGGTTAGTGCCTAGCTTCAGGACAGGCTAACCAAACCTCAGCTCTCCACTCCGTAAGGAAGAGTGGAACGCAGTATCAATTAATTAATGTGAATCGATTAGTCCGAATCGATTAGTCTGAATCGGCGGCTGGGCTAACCATTTCCTATTTCAGCAAACTTTCAAAAGCGGCCCTCGCCTGCTCTCCGACGGCTAGCCAGCTCACGAAGTTCTTGTAGTGCTCATAGGTACGCTTGGCCAAGGCCTCATAGCGCTCAGATGTCTGCATCTGCTCAGTGATGAAATGGCAGTAAGCCGCCGCCCCGCTATTGGGTGCAAACGTTTTTCCCGTCACGTTGGCCTTCACGACGCTACCGACGCCGCCCACATTGCTAGCCAAAGAAGGCACCCCAAAAGAAGCTGCCTCACTCAGCACAACGCCCATCGCATCGGCCCGAGTCGGATACAGCAAAAAGTGTGCAGACCGAAACAGCGCCGCCATTTTCGACTGTCCCTCTTCCGTCGTACGGTCCAAAAATCCATGCACTTTCACAAAGCTTGGCACCTCAAAAGGCGGCGTACATCCAACAACATGTAAGTCAGCCGCTATCCCTTGCTCATTCAGCGTTTTGGCGATTTCAAAGGCCGTGCTTCCGCCTTTGCGCTGCCAGTCTACCCCTACAAACAGAAGCTGGCAGGCCTGCGCTTGCCGCTGTGCCAGCGCCGCCTCAAAGTCTTCTTTCGACAGCGTTTGGGTTTGACTAGATCCTCTGGGAATCACCTTTATCTTTTTGGGTGAAATGCTGTAAAGCGTCTGCGCTTTGTCCGCGGCCCACTCAGAATTGAAGATGACCAAGCTGCATCTTTCCAGCACGTTGTGCTCCATCTTCAGTAGGTTATGCCGCGTTTCTCCGCAGAGATTGCTGAGGTAGGGATAAAAATCAATCAGGCTGCCCAGCGTTGTATCCGTCCACAGCACCAAGGGCCGATCTGGTTTGAGGCTGGCGATGGGAATGGCATTTTCTGGGCAGAGCAAGATATCTGCGTCGGAATGTGGAAGCTGCCGGGAGATTTGGTGGGCGTAGTGGCGCGAGACGATGGGGTCCGCCCAGCTGTAAAAGTCTTTGTGACGAAAATTACGATAGAACTGCCACTTGAGGCGGGTAATAGGGCTGCGCTTTCGGGTTAATGGGCCTAGCGAGGTGACTTCAGTACTGTTCGTCTTGAGGGTTTGGATGATTTTTGCCCCGGCGCCATATAGCCCTAAGTGTCGTCTGGGCCAGCTTTCAGGATTTTCCAAGTCAAAGGTGGTGGTGTAGGCAATCTTCATGGGCGGGCTTTCACGGCGTTACGCGTAGGGTGCGGTTGGCAAGAAATGGCTTGGTAGGCATCCAGGGTTTGCTGGGCGATCGCTGTCCACGCCAGCGACTCTAGTGGTGCTTTTTCGAGGTGCGATCGCTCTTCTAAAATCGCTGACTGCAGAATTTCCGGCGTCAGCTTTCCCCGATAGGTCTTCACCCAGTCAGCGCCAATCTGAGCTTGCCAATCAGCCACTGCGCCTAGATGTGGCGCGAGCACGGGTCGGTCAAAAGACAGGGCCAGCAGCAGACTGCCCGAATTCAAAATTTCTTCGAAGGGCAACACTACCCAATCAGCCGACCTAAAAAAGACCTGCAGCTCGTCGTCAGCAATGAAGCGAAGATGTAGCTGAATGTCACTGGCACCTTCTGCTGCTGTCAGAACGGCCTGCTTCAGCGCTTCGCCGTCTGCTTTGCCAGCTACCAGTAGCGTGACCGGCTGGTCGGATGGGGGTAGCTGGCGAAATGTGTTTATCAGGTGCGGAACGTTTTTGTAGGGGCTGATGTAGCCGAGGTAGAGCAGGACGGTTGCGTTTGGGGAGAGGGTCAGGTGCGATCGCGCCGCTTCTCGATCCATGGTGTCCGGGTAGCAGCCCCGATAGTGCCCGTGCGGCACCACAAAGCTAGGCCGCTCAGCAAGGTCTGGCATCGACTGATTTACCGCCTTTCGCCCCGCGCTGCACAGGTGAATGCAGCCATCGGTATTGGTTATCAGCCGCTGGGTAAACCAGTCGGCTAGCTGCTGATGAAGCACCACATGAGGCTTTTCATCGTGAATGGTCCACACCACCTTGGTCCCTCGCCATTTGCTGAGCTTCAGCAACAGCCAAAAAATCAGCACCCGCAGGCGAGCGACCCAAATATTTGGATGACGCACCAGCGTCTCTACCGGCCAGTGCAAATGAAAAATATCAAACCGCCCCAGCAGCAGGCGTTTCGACGAAAATTCGACCACTGAGACGCCTGCTGGCATGTGTGAATACAGCAGCCAGGTGTAGGGGTTGGCATACCGCGTCTTAAAAGCTGGCCAGGCAATCACCTTCATATCAGGCAGTTTTGATAGGAGCATCACTCCCTAAACTGCCCATCCCTTGGTCCTATCTACCTGGTTAGATGAAGACGATAGCCATTGGGACAAATCGCGCTTAATTAGGTCCTGCAGCCGTAAAATGTCTGATTCGAATTGGCAAGTTAGCTCAGCTCGTTGCGAGGCCGATAGGGATGGAATTGTGGTTGCATTTTTTCGGTAGACTTTCGCCGACAGGGGCTGGCGAATCTGGGCGGGAATCATCTGGCGTAGGACGGTTTTCAAGCCGTTGGGCTTTATCAAAAAGTCGTGGAGCAGCTTATTTTTACGGACGGCAGTGGTCGTGTTGTGTCGTTGCGACACATCTATATCAATGTCGGCATCCACACCGATAAATTTGAAGATGCTACGGTAAACCGCCTGAGGATTTTTCAGTAAGTCGTCGTAAAGATAAATCTGCAGCTGCTCTGGGCTAAATCTATGCTGATATCTTTTAATTTGCTCAGAATATAGCCCAATCTGCCGGTAGTGCCAGGCGGGTGACCAGTTTTGTTGAATGCGTTCTGCTTCTTTTTCCATGGCTATGCCAAAGTCACTTTCCCATTCCCGGCCATCCCGGCGTAGATGCTTGTAGTGGGAGTAGGCGCGGTCTACCGGGTGCCTAAGGAAGGCAATTAGCTTGACGTTGGGAAGATGGTGGAAGATGCGATCGCAGCTCTTCTCTAAATATAGATACATTGTGGAAGCCTCGCCGCATTTCTGGCCGGACTCCGCAGCTGAAAATAGCTGCTGATAGGCTGGCAGTGTCACCACAGAGCGCGTATTAATCCAGGCTTGGTCATCGCCAGATCCCGTGAAGCTTGGCTGCTCACCTTCAAAGGCAAAGAAGTGCGGCTCCTTGTTCGGGCTCATAAAAATTTGCGGATGCTGAGCTAGATAGTGATATAGCGAGGTCGTCCCCGATTTTGGCGCACCAATGATCAAAAAGTCCGGCATTGTTTGCGCCATTACTCACCTCTTTGCTGTAAACCTTAAGAACTTCATCAGGTAGGGAAACCCGCACTCCCCTGTCACAGCCACCGCCCTTGTCACACTCGCTAAAGTCCGCAAAATTAGGAAAT
>JBCBIK010000190.1:0-8524 GCA_038524545.1 Cyanobacteria bacterium J06623_4
GTGTTCTGCAACTCGCGCTGAGTTCGAATCCTGGATTGGCTAGGGACGCAGGCAGTGACTCGAAACATTCGCATAGTAATGGCCTCTTGAAATATCTAAACTCTAATTTCGCTATCTAATTGCTATTTAAACGCTAGCGCTAGGCGCTAAGACGTATGGTTGCTGAGAACAGCCTTTCTAAGAACAGTCTTTCTAAGAACGGTCTCTAAGTGAGGCTCCTTTTTAGAACCTTGGTAAAACTATCTAGAAGTCTGATACGTCAATGCTAACCAACCGAAGCCAATTCACTAGAGACAGTTTACTAGCCTTCAGTTTTCTAACACTCACCCCAGACTTCTAGAGAGCTGAGAGAAGATCACCGGATAGCGTCACCCCTGATTAATCAGGTTTTATCATCCATAAGCTATGGACTGATGTGACAACCGTGAACTTCATGTGTCTGAAAGAGGGAACCTATCGACTAGCTCAAGCCAGAGCAGATGTAGTCGAGGTATACGCCCATTTCTTTACCAGCGTCAGCGCCAACGAGGCTAGCGGTAACTTCTTTGATGGCTTGGATAGCCTGAACGGTTGCACCGACAGGAACGCCCAAGGAGTTGTAAGTCTCTTTCAAACCGTTGAGCACGCGCTCATCGAGGATGGAAGGATCGCCAGCGAGCATGGCGTAAGTGGAGTAGCGCAGGTAGTAGTCCAAGTCGCGGATGCAAGCAGCATAGCGACGAGTGGTGTACATGTTGCCACCAGGACGAGTGATGTCAGAGTAAAGCAGGGACTTAGCCACAGCTTCCTTGACGATTTCAGCTGCGTTTGCGCTGATAGAAGTGGCTGCGCGAACACGCAGCTCACCAGTTTGGAAATAAGCTTTGAGCTTATCCATGGAAGACTGATCAAGGTACTTACCCTGAACGTCTGATGCATTAATTACAGCAGTAATTGCGTCTTGCATTGGGTTTGCTTCCTAAAAGTGGACTTGTAACAGGGATTAACGAACGAAATGGCGCTTACTGCAGACCACCGATGACATAGTCAAAGTAAGAAGCCGCTTCAGCAGCGTCATCACCAGACATCATGGAGCTTGCAACGCTCTTCATGCAGCGGATGGAATCAGCCATTGCAGGAATAGACGTGCCGAGAGAGTTGTACATCTCACGAGCACCAACCAAGCCAATCTCTTCGATAGGTGTAACGTCGCCTGCGACAACACCGTAAGTGATCAGACGTAGGTAGTAGTCCATGTCGCGGAGGCAAGTTGCTGTCATTTCTTCGCCGTATGCGTTGCCACCGGGGGAAACAACGTCAGGGCGCTTCTGGAACAACTGGTCGCCAGCGGTCTTAACAATGCGCTCGCGGGATTCAGTGAGAACCTGTGCGATGCGAACACGACGCTCACCAGAGGTGACAAACCCCTTAATGCGATCCAATTCGCCGGGGCTGAGGTAGCGGGCCTCAGCATCAGCATTCACGATAGACTTCGTGACTATACTCATTAATGGATTCCTCCGAAAGAATAAACCAGATGAGTTTCACTGGTGTTGAAAAAAATCAAACAGCTGAGCGTCAATCTTGAGCGCGCAATGACTGCGCTTACAATCGTTACGCTCTTAATCTCAACCCCCCTCCTTAAAGTAGGGTTGTCCAAGCTCTGACCTTCGCCCAAGTGCTACTGTGCGGACTGCCGCAGTATTACTCAGAAAAGGGCTCTGAGGTAAAGCAGTATGAGCTTTGACGAGAGGCCTACCGTATAAACTTTGTTACCTTACTTCGCTTGCAAGCAAACAAGAGGTCAGTCAACAGGTCTACGCCAATGAGAGATGTATAAGAGGGCTATGTAAGTAAGCTCAATTTTGTCGGGCTCAGCCACCTTCCGTAAACATTTTCCGGTATCTCGCTTACCTTCTTAGAGGTTTGGAAATATTTCGTAATAAATGTCCTCAGATTTCTATTAAACCTGATAAACCCGCAATCCGAAAGCATTTAAAGGACATATAGACATCCTTTTAGTCGCTAAAGTCGGTTACGGGTCAGAAGAAGGGGAGCTTCACTGGACATAGCTTCACTGCTGAGCAGGTTTGGCAAGTCCAGTGGCTCTTGGGGCAGCTATCCTAATCGTCTAGTGCGCCTGCCATCAGAGGCATCTTTTCAGCCGTTGACGTCGATGGATTCGACGCTTGGAAGCTAGGAATGACAACGTCATCGCTTTGCTTCGTGAGGCGGTTATAGAGGATTTCGGTGTTGGGGAAGTTGGCGGCTGGAAGAGTTGGGAAGCGGCGATAGGGAACGGTGTCTTCACCGAAGTACTGGGCGTACTCTGGAGTGTCTACCAGGGTTCTGATGAAGCCGCGGATGCCTTCAGATGCCAAGATTTTGTTGTATTTGCGAATTTCTGCCTGATCCTGAGGCGCGCGACCTAGGAAGTGCTTGGTCCCTAGCTCAATCACCTTAGTGTTTGGATAGGGCGCATAGAACTCTCGGATATACAGGTTGGAATACCCAAGACCTTCAATGAATTCTTTGAGGTTGATTTCGTTGTTGACCAGCTTACTTTCTAGCTCTGAGAACTCGCTGCCTTTGACCACATAAGGTGCAATATCGCGCTCGAAGATCTGCCGGTATGCGGCCTGGATAACGGTTTGAACGTTGGCCTTGCTCACCGTGCTAGTGAGCTTGAAGATCTTGGTTTGTTCGCGCTGTACGCTGACACCCTGGCCGATGCGCTGACTGACTTCGGTGGCGGGGCGATCGCCGCTCACCTGGCCTAGCTCAATAAACCGTGGTGTGGCTTCTGGCTGCGGGCTCTTCACACCGGTGTCTTGAATGGTGCCGACGCGCAGCGATCGCAGCGACTGCCCAGCCGGGGTGAGGTAGCGCTCGTAGGGCACCGTATCTTCGCCAAAGCACTCGGTGTACTCCTGCGAATCGATAATGGCGTCGACAAGTGCGTAGAAGCCCTGCTTCGCACAGATATCGAAGTACTTGTTTGTCTCCTGGCGTCCGTAGGTTGGGCGACCGAGCAAGCGACGGTGAATGTATTCCACTGCTTTCATCACGTACAACGAAGTCCAGTAGGTCTTGCGGAAGGCCTCTGACTTAGCCACGGCCCGAACAAAGTCACGAACATTGATTTCGCCTGTTTCTAACCGGTTTTCAGCCGATTTGATGGCCTGCCCGGCGTAGATGTCGCGACCAAAGACCTGACGATACACCGCCTTAATAATGGTCTGCGTTGATTTCTCTGAGTACTTAATGCTGGCGGCATTGTTGCCTGCAAAGGCGGTCTGGTCCATCTTGAAGACCTTGGGCCCAAGAGAACCCGGCGCCTTGGGCCGAGCGGCTGGGTTGCTCAGCTGATTGTCGATGCCTGCTCCCTGACGGATCAGAATACGACGGGTGTCTTTACTGAACGGAGCAGGGCGGCGGCTAGGGTCGCGGGTCTCTTTCGGGAATATGGCGCCAAACTGAATTTCTAGCGGGTCGTTGCCGGAGCCGTACACGTGCTGGTCGGGCAGGGGCTGGTTGTAGGAGGCAAACAGCGTGACAAATTGAGGCACCTTCCGGAAAGGCGCGCTGTAGTTGAACAAGTCTTGCTGAGCGCCCCAGTTACGGCACTCTTGGGCTTCTTGGCCGAGGCCGCGAATGTAGGGGACGGTCTCCTCGCCAAAGTAATCGGCGTACTCTTGAGAATCAACAAGAGCGTCGACCAGCTTCGGTAGGCCCCCTTCTGACACGATAGAGAAGTACTTTTGCACTTCTTCTCGGGAGCTAGGCCCGCGGCCCAGAATATGGCGGAAGGCCAGCTCTAATGCCCGGCTGTTGATAAAGGGCTCAAAGAACTGCTTGCGATATAGCGGCGACTTGGCCAGGCGACGGATGAATTCCTTCATGGAAATCTCGCCATTTCTGACTTTGGACTCTAGGTCGGAGATGGATTGGGAGTAAGCCCGAGTGATGTCACGCTCAAAGACTTGGCGATAGGCAGCCGCAACAACCTCGTTTTTCTCAACGCGGGAGAGGCCGGGTTTCATCGCATACTTAGGACGGCGCTCGGCGGCGTTGAAATAGATCTGGGGTAGCTGTAGGCCTTGGAGATCTTTTGAGTTGCGCTGACGAAGTTTGTTCGAAGGGGTGGGCCCTTTGAACTCGCTCAGCATGATGTCGAAATACTGACGGAGAATGTCTTGGGCCTCTGAGTCTCCCTTGAAGTAGCCAACGGAGGCGCCGCGCATGCTCTGTAGCGCCACAATAGTTGCGGGGGTAGAGCAGGCATTTTCGATGATGTCTCTAAGACCTCTGACATTCACCTTGATAATGTTGGGGTCCCCGGCGATTACCGCGTAGGTGATGTAGCGCAGAAACCAGCTCATGTCTCGCAGAGACTTTTGCATGTTTCTGGGGCCGTAGCGGGCGACGTTGATGGGGCGGAAGCCGGGTGGGGTGACGCCTGCATCGGGGTCATTGACCAGCAGGTTGCGGAGGCCGCTGAAGATGCCGCCGCCACCGTTGTCGCTGTTGTTGGCAACGACAGTCGCCGTGCCGAGCTTTGTGGCTTCCTTCTCATCGAGGGGGACGCCGCCGCGAGTCATTTCGAGGGGCTCGTCTTCGGTCTTCTCGAGGTAGGAGA
The DNA here is from genome assembly GCA_038524545.1 of Cyanobacteria bacterium J06623_4. Lineage (GTDB taxonomy): Bacteria > Cyanobacteriota > Cyanobacteriia > Phormidesmidales > Phormidesmidaceae > Phormidesmis. The sequence goes on from JBCBIK010000190.1 coordinate 4,619, forward strand.
GGGCGGAGCCACCGGTGAAGATGCGGTTGGCAGCTTGGGAGACGATGAGCTCTGAGTAGCGGGTCAGGGTTTGCGCGATCGCAACTCGCTTCAGTCCAGAGTCAAAGAACGTTTTGAGTTCGCCCAGTTCGGTGCGGTCAATGTAGCGATCTTTTTGCTCTGCTTGGGCAATCGTAGAAGCGGGTAGCGTTTGGTAAAGTTGGGGCCGAGCTACAGAGCTTCCACCGCTGGCTGTCACTGTCATGGGTTCTCAAAGACTCCCTATAATTTAAGAATTTTAAGACTTGCTTAGTCCCAGCCTAAAACGATTTTGAGAGGCACAGTTCGGATTGTTAAGAACCGTATTGTTTAGCACTCAAAAAGATCGATATCAGGCCGCTAGGCTGTGATTGGCTTCTCAAAAGCATAGAAGATCCGGGCCTTCTCTGAGAGTAGAGTGAAGTTTTGTAACGTTTATTGTGTCTATGCTTAAAGCTCCGTAGCGCTTGCTCAGATTGATTTGAGAAATGAACCTGCCATGGGTGATGCTAAATAGGCAGCGATGTTAGGTAGGTGACCTCGTGCCTGTCGTGATTGGCCTGCTACTGCTGGATAGGTAGCTGACGCATTTCAGCCCTCTCTGCGCAATTTGCTTCTCATTTAATTCGCCTCCTCATACTTCGATTTAACCAGTCTTATGTCAGAGCCTGCTTCTTCGTCTGTCCGTCCAAATATTCCGCTTTCTGGGGCGTCGCTAGAGCGCGATCGCACCGTGGCAGATGGCAGCACAGACAGCAGCGCTGAGGTGAGTTCGGCGGTGGCCCGGCTCTATGACGCCTATCCCTTCCCGCCAGAACCCCTGCTCGATGAAGCCCCGCCGGGATACAACTGGCGCTGGAAATGGCCTGCAGCCTACAGCTTTTGTACCGGGCGCAGGCCTGATACAGAGGCGGTGCGCATTCTCGATGCGGGCTGTGGCACTGGGGTGGGGACTGAATATTTGGTACACCTCAACCCTGAAGCCGAAGTCGTTGGGATTGACCTGAGTGCGGGGGCGATCGCGGTTGCTACGGAGCGCTGCCAACGGTCTGGGGCGGACCGGGTCACCTTTCACAACCTGAGCATTTATGACGTTGATCAGGTGCCTGGCGAATTTGACCTGATTAACTGTGTAGGCGTGTTGCACCATATGCCGGACCCGGTGCAGGGTATTCAGGCCTTGGCCAAAAAGCTCAAGCCCGGCGGCATTTTTCATATCTTTGTATATGCGGAGCTGGGGCGCCGGGAGATTCAGCTGACTCAGGAAGCGATCGCGCTATTGCAAGGTCCTAGGCGAGGCGACTATACCGACGGCGTGGCCGTGGGGCGATCGCTCTTTTCCTCGCTGCCAGAAAACAACCGACTGCGCCAGCGAGAAGAAACCCGCTGGTCTTTAGAAAATCAGCGCGATGAGTGCTTTGCAGATATGTACGTGCATCCCCAGGAGATTGACTACAACGTCAAAACGCTGTTTGAACTCATTGATGCGTCGGGGCTGGACTTCGTTGGATTTTCCAATGTTCAGTACTGGGATTTGGCCAGGTTAATTGGGGATGCGCCGGATCTGATGGCGCGGGCCGCTGAGCTGGGGAAGCGCGATCGCTACCGTCTGATAGAAGTGCTAGACCCGGAGCTAACTCATTTTGAATTTTTCCTAGCCCGTCCGCCGCTAGAAAAGGCAGACTGGTCTGACGATGACTTGCTACTGTCGGCTGTTCCTACGCGGCATCCTTGTATAGAGGGCTGGCCAAGCCGCAGCTTTTTTAACTTTGAATATCAGGTGGTTTCGCTGAGTGAGCCGGAGTTTGCCTGGATGGAAAAGTGTGATCCTGACCAGGGTAAAACGGTGGCTGAAATTATGCAGGAAATGGGCATAGCTGAGGCGCAGGCGCGGTCTGAGTCATTGGAGAGAGTGCGATCGCTCCAAAAAAGACAGCTGCTTATCCTAGCGCTAATCAAAAAATAAATGTGGGTCACTCTCGACATTTGAGATTAAAACTTTCTGTAATAAGTATTATTGCCGTGATATGATTGCCCTTGGTTTGACACAGACAGACCGGTCTTGAATCAACTGGTTTGGCGACCTTTTGCCACTGTTCAACCACCGATTACTGCCAATTTTTTTGGCGAACGCCATCGTTTTCTAACGTGACTCCTGCTGAGCAACCCGGTGACATTTCCTTAAACCTCTCGGCTTTGACCGAATCGAGTATGGGGTCAGCACTGGCTGAGCTGAGTTCGGAGGCGCGCTCAGGGGCTCAGGAGAATGAGCAGCCGGAGGCAGAGGGCGTTCAGGCTGCGGAGGGAAATCCTCAGTTGCCACCTCCTTCTGAAAACTCAATGCGAGACTACTATCAGCTTCAGCAAAGTCTGCTGCGACTGACCTTCGTCTTCAGCATTGTCATTTTCTGTTCCGTTTGGGGGCTCTATTCGCTCAGCACCGCGCTCAACTACATTGTGGGTGCGTGTACCGGCCTTGTCTACTTCAGGATGTTGGCCAGAAGCGTTGGCCGCATAGGGCGAGAAGGCAGCAAGCCGAGCAGCGGTAGGTTGGCAATATTTATCGGTGTGATGGTGGTGTCCACCCAGTGGCAGCAGCTCTCGGTGCTGCCCGTCTTTTTAGGATTTTTGACCTACAAGGCCGCGCTTGTCACATTTGTGATTTGGACTGCTGTGATGCCATCGCAAGAGACGGCATCATAGGTGTCACAAAGACGAGTTTTACAAGGTGCATTCCATAGGTGCTCAGGCAGATGCTCAGGTGCTCTACGGGACGCGCGTTATACGAAAAATAGAGATTTAAACGGCGATGCTAAACTCCTTTCACTCCTTGAGCTCTCCGCTTCTAGCAGAACTAGAAGTTGGCCAGCACTACTACTGGAAAATTGGCGGATTGAGTCTCCATGGTCAGGTTTTCTTGACCTCTTGGTTTGTGGCTGCTCTGCTGATTGTTGTGGCGTTCTTGGCCTCGCGCAACGTAGAGCGCGTGCCCTCTGGCCTGCAAAACCTGATGGAATACGCCCTAGAGTTCATCAGAGACTTAGCAAAAGACCAGATTGGTGAGAAAGAGTATCGGCCTTGGGTGCCGTTCATCGGGACACTGTTTCTCTTCATCTTTGTGTCTAACTGGTCAGGTGCGCTGATTCCTTGGAAGCTCATTCACATCCCAGGAAGTGAGCTAACGGCCCCGACTAACGACATCAACACGACGGTCGCCCTAGCGCTGCTTACCTCTGTGGCCTACTTCTATGCGGGCTTTCGCAAACGGGGCTTGGGCTATTTCTCTCGCTACATTGAGCCGACCCCAATCTTGCTGCCCATCAACATCCTTGAAGATTTTACCAAGCCGCTCTCTCTGAGCTTTCGACTGTTTGGAAACATCTTGGCGGATGAACTTGCCGTAGCGGTTCTGGTGCTGTTGGTGCCGCTGTTTGTGCCTTTGCCGCTGATGGCGCTGGGGCTCTTTACGAGCGCCATTCAGGCACTGATTTTTGCGACGTTGGCGGCTGCCTACATCGGTGAAGCGATGGAAGGCCACTAACGCGACGGATATGTAAAGCCCTTCGACTGCTTTGAGGGGCTTTTCGGTAGGGAGAAGGCAGCTGAGATATGCCGGCAAACGCACTGTTGTCTTGACTGCTGACCCCTGAAAAACCTGTTTGTTGTTTTGGAATCAACAACCTTGTTGTTCCTACGTATGCAACAGATGCTTGAGAGATGGAGACTCTCGTTAATCTCACTCCTTGGCTGGCCCGCCGATTTTTCATTGAGCACTTGCCCTTGCGGATGCTCAAGATAATAAAAGGCTTTGATACGACCTCTCTAAACATCACAAGGAAGAACATCATGAATCCTACTATTGCTAGTGCATCTGTTATCGCGGCTGCT
>JBCBIK010000191.1:0-8269 GCA_038524545.1 Cyanobacteria bacterium J06623_4
TGCTCACGCCAGCGACGAATCCGAATACGGCTCGACACGTACCACGGCCAGCGATGATACTCAGCCAGTAGCCAACCCGACATCAGGCTGTGGCTCAACCCCGTCAGCCCAATCCAGATCAGCACAAACCGAAACCCACCCGAAGGCGGAAAAACATAGTTAGACAGCGAAATAATCAACACTGGCGCAATCACTAGGCCAGCCGCAAACCCCCAAACCAGGGAGGCCGCTGTATCGCTCTGATGCGCACCGCGCCACCGCCGCCCTGTCCACCGCCACGCCATCGGCTGCAGACTGTCGGCAAGCTGCAGCGACTGTGTCTGAAGATTCACCGTAAACATATGACGGCAGAAGTCGCAGGCAAACACATCCATCAGCGCAACGGCTCTAATATGACCGCTGCCGCAAGCTGGGCATAGGTAGGTGTCTTCATATTGCAAAGGCCGTTGCCCCATCTCGCCAGACCTATCGCCCTTTTTCGCACTGTCCATATTTAGCCGCAATCTCTGCTCGCAGTGACCTACTCACCACGTCCCAACAAACGCCATGCCTCAATAAAGATAGATCGAATAAAACTCGTGGTGTAGCAGTCGCGCTAATTCTTAACAGGCCCAGCCTACCGGGGAAAGCACGACAGAAGGAAATAAAATAACCAGACGATTAATTAGAGTCTGAAGGCGTTGCTTTCTGACTGAGGGTCTGTAGCTGTAGCAGTAGCGCATCTACCTCAGCCCGCAAATGGAGTAGCTCAACCTGATGATCCGGGTGATACGGATGCCCGTCGACCTCTAACCAGCACAACTTCCTATCGTCTTGTGCGGGTGCAGCATCCTCCTGTGTTTGCGAAGGCCTTTTGCTGTCCGCATCAATCATCATTAGCGTAGACGAAGCAACAGACTCTCGCGCCCTGGCATTTTGAACAGCAACTGAATGCACCGACTTAGTCAAAGACATGGTCTCACTCACAACTTACTCACAACACACACTCGCAGCCTTCAGTCAGCGCTGCATACCGTTCCCAGAAAAGAATTCATACAGACTCATTCCAAGGGAGTAATGCCTACTTCTTTTGTTGGCTTTCTAGTAATTTATACTTAAGAAAAGCAATGGCATTGTAACCCAAATAGTAGAACTAGATAGTAGCCAACTAAAAATCGCATCCCGCCTCAGCGGTGTGGCAATTTACCAAGTGGTAATCGTTTGAGCCTAACAGTACTCAGCCACAAACGGACCTGTCTGTAGGTATGGTATTCGCCCTTTCAAGCTTCCCAAAGGTAGACTTTAGAGCATCCTCAAAAGGCTGAGAAAAGAAAGGCTGAGAAAAAATCAGCCGAGAATAAGGTCAGCCGGGCAAAGGTTACTGGGCGTCTGCTTTACCCGTTGCGAGTCGTTCTTTTGCCAGCAAGTCGACAGCATCTCCAAGGGCAGCAGTCAGACTCTCCCGCGTTTTTTCGTGCTCCACCTTCTCGGCTTCGAGCAGTTGTTTGAGTTGTTCACAGCGCTTTTTCGTCGCTATCAGCTGCGCCTTAAGCTGCTCAGCCGAACGCGCCTTTTCAGCGTTTGTCATTGGAAGGTCAGTAGCAGAGCCTGTTTCCGCACCAGAAGCAGACTGCAACGTTGTCAACGCCTGCTGCAATCTGGCAATTTCAAGGGCACTGGTCTCCGAGTCACGGCGACGCTGCTTGGCTTCCGCTTCGTAAAGACTACGCCAATTTTCAAGACTGGCATAGGCCTGCTCACGATCTTTATGAAGCTGGCTGACCTGTCGCTGCAGAGACTGTATTTCGGTCAACCACTGAGCTACATTCTGGTCCATTGCCAAACCGTCCTCATATTTTCTGCGATCGCACACATCAGAAGGCCTCACAATAGCAGACTTCTCAACGCAGCAGGCGCAGGCAAAATAATCATCACCAGCAAGGCCAAAGATAGCAGGCCCAAAAAGTCACGCGGGCCATTGAGCTCACTCACATCGTTCAGCGCGGGCTCCGCAGCCGGAATGAAAAACAAAAGGAACGCCCACAGCAAAAATTCCTGATATGCATATGCCAATATCAGCATCAGGATTCTAGCGACATGGCTGACCGTTACCGCAGTCCGCTGACCGTACATAGCATGCACGATATGTCCGCCATCCAGCTGCCCTACTGGCATCAAATTCAAGGCGGTCACTACTAGCCCCAAGCAGCCCGAAATCGCCACTGGATGTAGCCGCAGCGCACTATCTGCCGTCAACGCGCCGCCCAGTGCCAGCTTACTCAGCAGCAGCAAAATAATCGACCGACTCGGATTGAGCGACTCAAAGCTCAATAGCTGAGAAGATTCACCCAGCGGCACAATGGTTGAATGGGCCAGCCCCCACAGCACAATCGGCAAGCTGACCACCAGCCCCGCCAGAGGACCCGATATACCCACATCGAACAGAGCTCTCCGGTTAGGCATGGGCGATCGCATCTGAATAAACGCCCCCAACGTCCCCAAGAAAAAAGGAACCGGAATAAAGTATGGCAGCGTCGCACGCAAACGGTGATAGCGGGTCGCCAAATAGTGCCCCGTCTCATGCACACCCAAAATGAACATCAGCGACAGGCCGTAGGCCAACCCAGAGAGCAGCAGCGCCGGATCGGCATGGAGCGCCGAAATATCAGACACATCGCCAATCAGGGTTCCGCCTACATAAGTCGTCGTCAGCAGCGTTGCCAGCGCCAAGAAAATCGCTAGCCCAGGCCGAGTCACCCGGGCCTGATTCAGCTGACGCAGCCGAGCAATCTGGGCTGACCTCGCAGCGCTATGAGCAGAGCCAGCAGTAGACTTCAGCAGCGCCTGCTCCGCATTCTTAGCCTGAGGGTTTGGCACCAAGGCAAAAAAAGGCGTGCCGTTAAAGCTCTCTTGAAACAGCACCAAGAAGCGATCGCCAAAACTGCGCTCTACGTTTTGCTGAACCGTGTCGTAAGCTTCCCCTGGAGAAGCCTTCAGCTTGCCCTTGCAGATCATCGCCTGGGGCAAATATTCAATATTTTGCAAATAGTAAATCGACCACGGGAAGCAGCGTTGAAGCAGCGTTTCCTCATCCCGTGTGATCGGCTTTTCGACTGTTTTCTTGGGTTTATTCTGTTTGTCAGTCGTCTTGAGAGCACCCTTCGCATCTGCCGGTTCAGCCGAGTCGGCCTGCTTTTGCCTAGCGCGGGTACTCGACACCCTCAGTGTTACCCACAGCAGCAGCGTGCTGACGAGCATGAGGCCGTAGAGCAGCCAGGGCGGTGGCGGAGAACCAGCATTCACTAGCATCCACAAGGTGAACACCAGCACCGGCATCATCATAATCAGCCAAAGCACCCACAGAGGCACCAGAGCCGTCTTCGTCGCGCTGCGGCGAATCACCCAGTAAGTCACCGCACCGAGCGCTAGCGTAAGTAAAACAAGGGGCATGAACCAATCATTTGCCAAAAAAGCAAAGACAAAACCAATATTAATCGCGATTCTAACGGGGTATTTGTTATTGTATCGCCATCCTAGAAGATGAAGCGCAAAGCGTTTACGAGAATTCCCCGCCCGGTAGAACCCAGTAGGACCCCCATCAATGCCAGTTTCTTCGGCCTCTAGAAATAAATCACCCCAGGCAGTTTTCAAAACGATTTTTGCTTTTCCGCCAAATCGAGAAACCTTGGGCGGAACGGCCTACCTCATCCAAGACACTAGCCCGAAAGGCGATCGCGCAAATATTCTTGTCGACTGCCCTGCCCTCAGCGAGGAGCATCAGGACTTCATCGCAGCCCATGGCGGTGTGCATACCCTGTTTATCACCCATCGGGGCGGCATGGCCCAAGTCCCGGCATGGCAGGAAGCCCTCAGCTGCCAAGTCCTCATCCAAGAGCAAGAAGCCTACCTGCTACCAACGGTCTCTACTGATGTTTTTCACCGGCAGCGCACTCTATCTCAAACCAGCCGGGTGCTGTGGACCCCTGGCCATTCCCCCGGCTCCAGCTGCCTGTACCACAGCCTCTACGGTGGCGTACTCTTCACTGGCCGACATCTCATCCCCGACAAAACCGGCGCACCCCGACCGCTGCGACTTGCTAAAACCTTCCACTGGCCCCGCCAGATCCGCAACAGTCAACAGCTGCTCTCCGAGTTCACTGCCGAGACGCTTTCGTATATTTGTCCTGGTGCGAGCACAGGCTTCCTACGCGGCGAGAAAAAGATCTCACAGGCCTACGCCCAGCTACAGACTGCGAATTGGCAAACGCTTGCCACAGAGCTGTCAGTGCTGTGAGTGGCCATACCTACACTCACACCCCCTCGTACACCATGGGTAGTGGACACACCCCCACCTGCACTTCGTTGGGATAGATTAGCCAAGTCCGCTGAGCGGGCTCTGTCAGGGTCTGCACTAGGGGAGAAAGCTGCTTAATATCTTTAAGACCCCTAGGCGTTTGAATTTTGATGCCCCGCTGATACACGCTGTATCCCTTACTCCAAGTGTGTCTGAGACCGCTATACCGGTGGGCTTCGACGCCTTCTGCCAGAAGCTGCTGCTGAACGCTTTCCAGTAGGCTGTTGCGCTCTTCGCGAGTGGCGTAGGTGACCTCCAGCACTTTTAGCAACCGGCGATTGATAAAGCGTCGGCAAAAGTCAGCGAGTGCCGAATCCTCATGGCGCTCCCACCGCTGCAAATGATAGGTAAACACCACGTCATCACCCGCTAAATAATGCTTCAGCGGCATCTGCCCGACCGGTCCCTTGAGCCAGGCAGTCACCGTTTCATCGGCCTCTAGCAAGCCGCGCAGTAGCAGCTCCCTAGCCCGGTTAAAGGCCTGCTCCAAAATCCACGAAGCCGATAGGTTTTTTGAATGGTTGTAAATCTGGGCGTACATAAAAGAACGCACTACCAGATAATGCTCAATCGCCGCGAGGCCTTTCTGCTCAACAATCAGCTGCTGGCTGAGCGGGTCATAGTTTAGCGCCAGCACGATGCGGTCTAAGTCTAGCTGGCCGTAGGATGCGCCAGTAAAGTAGCTATCGCGCATCAGGTAATCGATGCGATCGCAGTCCAACTGACTTGACACCAGCTGCCACACGCAGGGTATTGGATGGGTGTGGGTATACACCTGAGTGATCGACCGCCACAGCTCAGGGTCAAAGACATCGAGCAGTCCTCGCACCTCGGGCGAGTGCTCAATGATTGCCATGGTCCACTGCTCGTGGTGAGTGCCAAACACCTCTTCTGCCGTGTGGCTAAACGGGCCGTGGCCAATGTCGTGCAGGAGCGCGGCGCACAGCACAGTTGCTCGGTGCGATCGCAGCTGCCTGTGCAAACTCGCCAGTCGGTCAAAAGCCCGTCGCGCCACCGCCATCACGCCCAAAGAGTGCGTAAAGCGAGACATTTCTGCCCCGTGGAACGTCAGGCTAGCTGGGCCGAGCTGTCGGATGCGCCGCAGCCGCTGAAAGGGGGTCGTATCGATCAGCGCCTTGAGCAGCGCCTCGACCGGATCATCACTATCGAGCGAAATCGCACCGTGCAGGGGGTCGTGATAGGTACGCACGCTTCCAGACATAGCCTTTCTCGGTGATGAACCTAGCGAAACGACAAATGATCAGCAACTGAAATCAGCAACCGAGCACCAGACGAAACACCTCAGACAAATCGACTGAACAGCATCGCAGCCCCGTTACAGCACTACTTGCACAATCCTTAGCGCTGAGCCGTCGCAAACGACTGCGCTAGTAGGGCCACCGCTGCCTCGTACTGGGCATCTTCCTCCGTGCCAAACTGCTGACGGCGCTCTACAGAGCTGGTCACCAACTGGTCGGGCTCGATGCCCAGCTTATTGATATCTCGGTGATTGGGCGTTTCGTACTTGGCGATGGTCACCGCCAGACCAGCCCCATTGGGCAGGTCAAACAAAGATTGAATCAGGCCTTTGCCGAAGGTAGTTTCACCCACCAGCTGCGCGCGGCCATTGTCCTGCAGTGCCCCTGCTAAGATTTCGCTGGCACTTGCAGTTCCCTTGTTTACAAGCACTACGAGCGGATCGTCTGTAATTGACTTGCCCGTAGCGTCATAATTCCCCAGCGCCCCCTGCCGGTTCACGGTGTAGACCACGGTGCCCTCATCCAGCCACATCCGGGCAATTTCGATGCCCGCCTGCAGCAAGCCGCCCGGATTATTTCGCAAGTCCAAGATGTATGCATCGGCACCCTTGTCTTCCAAGTCGAGCAGGGCGGTTTTCAGCTCATTGACAGCATTGCCATTGAACTGACCCAAACGAAGGTAGCCCATTTTTGGTAAGCCAGGAACCTGCCGAATCTCAGCAGATACCGGATTCAGCGTGATGCGATCGCGTTCCACGTTCACACTAAAAACCGCTTCATCAACCCGCCCCACCGTCAGCGTCACCTGGCTACCAATCGCTCCTCGCATGCGGGCGGCCGCTTCATCCAGGCTCAGCGTCTTAGTCGAAGTCCCGTTGATTTCTAAAATTTCATCTTGAGGACGTAGCCCTGCGGCCTCTGCAGGAGAGCCCTCAATCGGCGCAATCACCCGCAGGACGCTCGCTTCGCTATCCTTAGCAATCTGCAATCCCACCCCTAGCAGCTCGCCATTGGTGTTTGTTTGTAGGCTTTGATATTGCTGGGGGGGCAAAAATCGGGTGTAGGGATCGTCAAGCACCGCCAGCATATCTTGAATGGCTGCGTAGGTCTCCTTCCAAGTTGGCAAAGACTGCCTCAGCACCCGCTGCCGCATAAACCACCAGTTCTGATGATTGAAGGTTTCATCGACATAGCTGCGGTTTACGATCCGCCAGACCTCCATCACCATCTGCTGCTGGTTTGTAAAGGCGATCGCCGCTGGCATACCTCGAAAACCGATGCTGGTGCCGCCACCAATGCCAACAGCGCCTAACCACAGCAAAATAGCCAGACCGCCCGTCATGGCAACCTGAAAAATCCGCTTGCTCATCCGCAGTTTCATGAACCTACTTAACCAGAAGTTACTCAAGAAGAAATTACTCAATATCCATCCCTACCGAATTTTTCAGCCATTATCTAGCGCAAACCCAGCTAGGTCCCTATCTTTCGACGCCTGACATCGCTAACCTGACATCGCTAATTAAGATACAGCGTCCCAAATAGTCAGCTGTAGCTGACTATTCGAAAAACGCTCTACCGCTATCAGCGGACCTTCTAAAAGTGTAACGCTATGTAAATTATATTAAATATCGGTTTTTCTTAACGTTTCAACAAAAGTGTCTGAGTTGGCACCTGAATTCCCTATGCCTAAATGAAATTTCCCGCCTCACACCGGTTTCGCGACAGCCCGTAGCGGGCCAATCCTGCAGCATTCAGTAGGTTGTGAGGACTTAGGCTGTGTTACATTTTTTAGTATTGGTATACAACCCTAAGACACAACCTTTTTGCTTCATGTTTACTAAGCAAGTCACCGACTCGAAGACCTTCCAGTGGTTTGACGAACGACTTGAGATTCAGGCACTTGCCGATGACATCTCCAGTAAGTACGTTCCCCCCCACGTCAACATCTTTTACTGCCTTGGCGGGATTACCCTCGTTTGCTTCATCATCCAGTTTGCGACTGGATTTGCGATGACCTTTTATTACAAGCCCACTGTGACAGATGCGTTTGCTTCTGTTCAGTACTTGATGACAGACGTTAACTTCGGTTGGCTAATTCGCTCCGTCCACCGCTGGTCTGCCAGCATGATGGTTCTTGTGATGATTCTTCACGTTTTCCGCGTGTACCTCACAGGCGGCTTCAAGAAGCCTCGTGAACTGACTTGGGTTACCGGCGTTATTCTTGCCGTTATCACTGTGTCATTTGGCGTTACAGGCTACTCTTTGCCTTGGGACCAAGTAGGCTACTGGGCTGTGAACATCGTATCGGGCGTTCCCGGTGCTATCCCTGTTGTCGGCGGCACTATTGTTGAGCTGATGCGCGGTGGTGCTGGCGTTGGCCAAGCTACCCTCACTCGCTTCTATAGCCTGCACACCTTCGTATTGCCTTGGTTCATTGCAGTCTTCATGCTTCTGCACTTCATCATGATTCGTAAGCAGGGCATTTCTGGTCCCTTGTAAGGCCTGCTTTAGATGTTTAGAAAGGTTTGCCTTCACACGATTAGAAAGGCTTACCTTCACACATTTAGATTGTTTGTAGCGAGCTTCTAGCAAAGCAGAGGTGAGCTACACTACTTATCAACTGTCGGTGTCATTATTTTTTAGGAAATTAATCGATGTCAATTCTTAAGAAGCCAGA
>JBCBIK010000192.1:0-8204 GCA_038524545.1 Cyanobacteria bacterium J06623_4
CCGAGGAGATGTCATTACAGAAGTGGCAGGTATGCGCATTAAGAAGGCAGACCAGGTGCTTTTCATGCGGGTTACTGAGTACACGGCGGGACAAAAGCCCGGGAGAACCTGTTGGCTCTTTTAAGAGCGACGTGCTTCTTTGGGTTTTTTTTAGTGCCGTTGGGCAACTTTTAAGAGGATCCTTCTCGCTCGACAAAGGCCTTGAGCCTACCGTAAATGCCGATGAATATTCATGTGGCAAAAGATACTCAAACAATCCACTTCTATTTACGTACATGAAGCTCATTAATATTGGATTTGGCAATAGCGTTTCTGCAAGCAGGGTCATTGCTATTGTCAGTCCCGAATCTGCACCCATCAAACGGATTATTTCAGACGCGCGCGATCGCGGTCAGCTTGTCGATGCGACCTATGGCCGACGCACCCGGGCTGTGATGGTCACAGACTCCGGGCACATTCTTCTCTCTGCCATTCAGCCAGAAACTGTCGCCCAAAGGTTTGTAAACAGTCCCTCAGAATAGAACACAAAAACACACGCCAACCCGTAAAGCAATTCACACTAGCCTCAAAAAAGTCCTGCATCTTCACAACTCAAAAAGCCCTGTACGTTCACTGAACGTGCAGGGCTTTTTGAGTTAGTCAGTTCTATCAGATCTGCCAGAGATGAATACCCAATAGGTAAGCCCTATGGTGCCGTGGTCTGATCATCAATCAGACCATCACCACCAATCAGCGTAGACGGCATCTTATCCGTCTCAGAGGGTTTTTTATCTCCGCCAACCATGCCATCACCAGCAATCAGGTCTAGCCCACCTTCGCGGTCATATGCCCTCGCCGTGCGGTCATCCAGCACCATATCAGACAGCGCCATATCATTCCCCAAGAACGTACCGTCAAACGAGGTATCAATCTCGGGTGAAGAAGGCTCTTCATAGGCATTGAAGCCGGTACCCGCCGGAATAAGGCGACCGATGATTACATTCTCCTTCAGGCCCCGTAGCCAGTCAGACTTACCTTGAATAGCCGCCTCAGTGAGGACGCGGGTTGTCTCCTGGAAGCTCGCCGCAGAGATGAAGCTATCCGTATTCAGCGAAGCCTTGGTAATGCCCAGCAAGACCGGCGTGTAGTCTGCTGGTGCCATACCCGTAATCGACATCGCCTCATTCACCTGCTCCAGCTGGCGGATTTCTACCAGCTCACCAGGCAGCATGGTAGTGTCGCCACCATCTTCTAGTCTGGCCTTAGAGGTCATCTGACGGACAATCACCTCAATGTGCTTGTCCGAAATGGTAATGCCCTGAGACTGGTACACAGACTGCACCTCGTTCACCAAGAAAGACTGAACTTTCTCCAAGCTGAGCATGGCAGCTTCATGCGTGCCCTTACTCTCACGGTAGTACTTAAAGAAGACCTCCAAAATCTGGTGAGGGTTAGAAGGACCATCGGTAAGCGCCTCACCGACATCGACCTTCTGTCCGTCCGCAATAATCAAATTTTGACCAGGCGTCACAGGGTAGTCAGTCACGACCCCATCACTCTCAATCACCTTGATTTCAACGGTCTCGTCTTCGGCGTACACGACTTGGGCAACACCGGGCCGCTCAGCCAAAATACACGATTCTTTTGGCTTACGGGCTTCTAGCAGCTCTTCAATTCGAGGCAGACCCTGGATAATATCGCCTGTCTTCGCTCGCTCAAAGACCAGCAGCACCAAGCCATCACCCCGCTGCACCAGATCGCTATCTTCAATGTGCAGGACCGCACCGGTAGACACGCGGTAAGGTCGGGCGATTCGCATCACCACCTGGCCATCGCCAACCGAAATCACCTGACCCGACTCAGAAGAGCGGACGCCACTAGCAATCTCAGAATTGTCAACGAGCAGGTCGCCTTCGGACACCGTAGGCGAATTGCCGTTGGTCTCGACAACCATCCGGTCAGCATCGCGGACCACCAAGACGCGGCGAACGGATTCAAGATCCTCACGAATCCCTCGAATCTCACCGGCTTCTTTACAGCGAATTTCTGTCCGGGCGATAACCGCACCTGGCTCAATCACATCCCCATCTGAAACGAGCAATCGCGTTTTTGTGCTGCCTTGGGTTTGGTCAGCCTCGATATCGCGACGGACAACCAGCGTCTCCAAAATCACGAGCTGAAGCCGCTGCATCGCATCTTCCGCATCGCTATCTGCTTTCAGCTCAATATCAGCCGTGAGCTGGGTGCCACCTTCATCAATATCTAAGACCAGCTGAGTCCGCAAGATTTCTAATCCATCTACCGACTTAACCCGCTCACCGTCTTTGTAGAGCAGTCGCTGTACAGCGCGCAAGCTGATGCTCTTGTCATCACTGTCGCTGACAGACGCCTGGCTAGGAACAGCCGCTTCATCGGGCACCTCAAATTCCTGGACAGGTCGCAGCAGCAGCGCGGCCCCTTCAGGCGTTTCTACGTACTCCACGTAGCGCAGCGAATCGGCCACCACGCCAGGCATCACCTCTTCACCCGCATTGACGATAGTGCCGCCTTTTTTGCCTGCATCTTCGGGGCTATCCACCATGTGGATGTCCCCCGGACGCACTACGATCTCCCGAAGAATGTCATTTTTCTGGGTGACCTCTACCACACCACTGGTCTGGCAGAAAATGTCTTTGACAACTTCTGTACCTGCCTCAATGTACTGGCCGTCTTCGACCATCAGCAGAGAGATGTCTTTGTTCACCTCATGGGCTTCTTCTGGAATCCAGAGTAAGGTGCCGCCCTTAGTCACCTCGTAGCCGGTTTTGGCTTTACCGCGCTTGGCTACTTCTACACCAGCAAACTTGATGATGCCACCTGTCTGGGTGCGGAAGCTGTCGTCTACAAGCTCTGCAACGACCTGACCGCTGGTGACTTTGGTACCGGGGGTCGCATTGATAGAGAATCGCTGACCGCTGGCCGTATTTAGGAAGTAGTGCTCGCGGCCCTGACCACTTTCAATTTCGACAGTGGACTGGTCAAGCACCACAGAGGCCGTGATGATTTCGACCTCGCGGCCACCTTTGCCGTCATTGGAAGTATCGGTAAGGCGAACCACACCGCCGCGCTCAGTGATTAGCTTGGTTTCAGCGAGGACGCCTTCTGCATCAACGCGATCGCCATTTTTCACGACCGGTTCAGCGCCGGGTGGCAGGTTGTACACTTCACCCGAAAGCACCCACAGCAGGCCGCCACGCTGGGCAAGCCGGGTCATGTTGCCTTGGCGGTCGGTCTTCTCTTCTTGCACCAGCCCGTCGAACACAACTTCACCCGAGAGGTCAGAGGTTACGTCCTTACTGGCTTTCTCAGTGACTTTTCGAACCCGGCTCGTACTGGGCATCTCGGCGATCATGTCGCCTTTTTTGATTTCATCGCCCTCTTTAGCAAACAAAATAGCGTTCTTGGGCAAAGAAACCGAATACTCTTTGCCATTTGACTCAATCGCGATTTGGCAGTTGGCATCCATCACTAGGGCGTCTTCACCGTGACGCGTTCGGAAAGGACGCGTTCTCAAGCCCTCAGGAATGCGAATGATACCGCTGCGCTTGGCGTTGACCTGAGGTGCCAGCTCACCGGTAAAGGTACCGCCCGTGTGGAAGGTACGCATGGTTAGCTGGGTACCAGGTTCACCAATCGACTGAGCCGCAATAATGCCGACAGCTTCACCCAGATCCACCATATGAGAATGGGCCAGACTCCAGCCGTAGCAGTGCTGACACACAGAGCGCGCAGCTTCACAGGTCAGGGCCGAGCGCGCCTTGATCTCTTTGACGTTTGCCCGGCCAATCTCGTCGGCAATATCATCGGTAATGTACTGGTTACGTGCCACAATCACTTCGCCCGTCTTCGGATGCTTCACATCCTCAGCAGGAACGCGGCCTAGCAAGCGATCTTTGAGGGGAATCAGCACCCGCTCACCATCGGTCATGGGTCGTACCGGAATGTAGCGATCGGTGCCACAGTCCACTTCGCGCACGATCACATCTTGAGAAACGTCTACCAGTCGGCGGGTGAGGTAGCCTGAGTCGGCTGTGCGCAATGCCGTATCAACCAGACCCTTGCGCGCACCGTAGGAGGAGATGATGTACTCGGTAACCGTCAGGCCCTCCCGGAAGTTAGTCTTAATGGGTAGGTCGATGATTTCCCCTTGGGGATTGGCCATCAGACCACGCATACCCACGAGCTGACGCACCTGTGAGATGTTTCCTCGGGCACCCGAGTTGGACATCATGTACACAGAGTTCAGCGGGTTATTTTCGCGGAAGTTCTCGATCACCTTGTCTTTTAGGTGCTCACTGGTGCCGTTCCAGGTATCGATCACCTTCTGAAAGCGCTCTACTTCGGTAATTTCACCGCGGGTGTAGCGCTCTTCGGTGTCTCGAATTTCTTCTTCAGCGGCCTCTAGCATGGCTTTTTTACTAGGGGGCACTTCCAAGTCTTCAACGCTAATTGAGACGCCTGCTCTGGTGGCGTACTTAAAGCCTAAGCTCTTGATTTCGTCGGCCATCTGAGCCGTACGGGCGGTGCCGTAGTTTTCAAAAGACCAGGCAACCAAATTTTTGAGCTGCTTTTTATCGATGACACGATTTCTAAATAGTTTGGGTTTAGATTCGCCTTTTTGCTCTAACATGCTCTGCTCTTATCCCCTCGAAGTCTTGCTCGTCTGCTGTTTTTGGGTGGGTATGTCTGTGAATCAGGAGAGGCCCTTAGCAGACCTGCTCCCAGGTTCATTCAAGGCCTTGCTACTCTGATAGGGCGCCTAGGACCGCGTGGTTGTAAATGATTCGGCCAGGGGTTGTTTCTACATATTGAGAAATCACGTTGCCTGACTCGTCTTCTTTTACTCGGCGGAACTTGTAGATTTTTGTGGTACTCCCGTTGCCGTCGTCTTTGACTTCGACTGGCTCGCTGTCGTCTTCGGAAGTTTCTATTTCACCGATAAATCGCAGCCATACTTTGGCATGCAAGTCGACGGTGCCTTGTTCGTAGGCAGCGATCGCATCTTCCATGTTGGCAAAGTATCGCCCGGCCCCTTTCTGCTTGTGGGGGTTTTCCGCCGTCAGGTAGTAGCAGCCCAACACCATGTCCTGACTGGGCGTAATGATCGGTCTGCCAGTTGCCGGTGAAAGCACATTGTTCGAAGCCAGCATCAGCAGGCGCGCCTCCGACTGGGCCTCTAGCGACAGCGGCACGTGGACCGCCATCTGGTCACCGTCGAAGTCGGCGTTGAAGGCAGGGCAGACCAAAGGGTGAAGCTGAATTGCCCGGCCCTCCACCATGATCGGCTCAAACGCCTGAATACCGAGCCTGTGCAGGGTTGGCGCCCGGTTTAGCATGACCGGATGGTTTTCGATGACATCTTCGAGTACTTCCCAAACGCTGGGGTCGTTGCGCTGAATCAGCTTCTTGGCCGCCTTGATATTATTCACGAGGCCCTGACGAATCAGGCGATGAATCACGAACGGCTGAAAGAGCTCGATGGCCATTTCTCGCGGCAGCCCGCACTGATGAATCTTGAGATTTGGACCAACGACAATTACTGAACGACCAGAATAGTCGACTCGCTTACCCAAGAGGTTTTGACGGAAGCGGCCCTGCTTGCCTTCAATGATGTCCGATAGCGACTTGAGCGGCCGGTTGTTCGCACCGACCACCGTTCTCCCCCGGCGACCATTGTCAATCAGCGCATCGACAGCTTCCTGAAGCATCCGCTTCTCGTTACGAACGATAATCTCAGGGGCCAAAATTTCCTGCAGACGAGCCAAACGATTGTTTCGGTTAATCACCCGGCGGTATAGATCGTTGAGGTCAGAGGTGGCAAATCGCCCGCCGTCTAGCTGCACCATGGGGCGCAGATCCGGTGGAATCACCGGAATCACATCCAGCACCATCCAGTCTGGCTTAGAGCCAGTTGCGATGAAGTTGTCAATCACCCGCAGGCGCTTGATCAGCTTGGCGCGCTTTTGCCCTTTGGAAGTGGCAATGGTCTCCCGCAGCATTTCGGCGGTTTCTTCTAGCTGCAGATCTTCTAGCAGGCGCTTGAGCGCTTCAGCGCCGATGCCCACTTCAATGCCAGCCAGCTGAGAATCTTCGTCATAGAGCTGATCTTCGATTTCCATCCACTGGTCTTCGCTCAGCAGCTGCTTGTAGGAAAGGTTGTCCGCATTGCCCGCATCCAACACCACGTAAGCGTTGAAATACACAATCTGCTCTACGTCCCTTAGGGGCATGTCTAGCAAAATTGCGATGTAGCTGGGGATGCCCTTGAGGTACCACACGTGGGCAACGGGGGCAGCCAACTTGATGTATCCCATGCGATGGCGGCGAACCCGTGACTCGGTCACCTCTACGCCGCAACGCTCACAGACAATGCCCCGGTGGCGAACTCGCTTGTACTTGCCACAGTGACATTCCCAATCCTTGGCGGGGCCAAAGATCCGCTCACAAAAGAGCCCGTCCATCTCCGGCTTTAGCGTTCTGTAGTTAATGGTCTCTGGCTTCGTGACCTCTCCGACGACGGTGCCGTTGGGTAAGGTACGCTCACCCCACTCACGAATCCGCTCTGGGGAAGCTAAGCCAATCTTGACGTAGTCAAACCGTTGCTCTACTTTCGGCATTCTTCGATAATCCCTTACAACTTGACGAGGCTAAACCCTTCTCTTCTTTTGACTAACAACTTCAGCGCAGCCTCAGTACCCTATGGCTGAAATCGCCGCTCTAAAGCACCTTGCGCGGTGACTCTAGAGCATTCGTCATTCATTTTTTGTGCGTTATTTTTGCCTGTGACTGCTTGCCCATGACTAGAGCGGCTGAGTTTCAACATCTTCGGTGGAGGAGGAGACGACAGCAGAGCCGGGAGGTGCGATCGCATTCCCGGTCAGGCCCATCGTGCCAGCATTACCCACGATGCTAGCCGTCGCAGCCGCTGGCTCATCCCGAGAAATTGACTCATAGGTTGGCCTCGAAGGCGTGCGGCGATTGCCCACATCTGCCATCAGGTCGACCTCGCTATCTCGGCTGGTGCCATCTTCCTGGGTCTCCAACTTGTGAACCGCAATATCAAGACATAGAGACTGCAGCTCTCGCATTAGCACCTTAAAGGACTCCGGCGTCCCCGGACGAGGAATAGCCTTGCCCTTCACGATGGCATTGAGCGCCTCATTTCGTCCCTGCATATCGTCAGACTTCACCGTCAGCAGTTCTTGCAGCGTGTAGGCTGCGCCAAATGCCTCTAGCGCCCACACCTCCATTTCACCGAAGCGCTGGCCGCCCTGCTGCGCCTTACCGCCTAGGGGCTGCTGCGTCACCAGCGAATACGGACCGGTCGAGCGAGCGTGAATCTTGTCATCTACCAGGTGCACCAGCTTCAGCATGTAAGACTGTCCCACCGTCACCTCTTGGTCAAACGGATCACCGGTGCGGCCATCGTATAGCTGAATCTTACCGGGGTTGTCAGGGTTGAAAACCCAGTCTTTGCCAGTGACCTCACGGGCCTCGCGCATCTTGCCATGGGTGGTCTCCATGGAGGCCTCTTCGCCATACATTTCATCGAACGGCGTCACCTTAAAGCGGGCACCCAAGTTTTGACCCGCCCAGCCCAGCAAGCACTCAAACACTTGGCCGACGTTCATCCGCGACGGCACGCCTAACGGATTGAGCACAATGTCGATCGGGGTGCCATCAGGCAAATAGGGCATGTCTTCGACCGGCAAAATTCGAGAAATGATCCCTTTGTTGCCATGGCGACCTGCCATCTTGTCACCGACCTGAATCTTCCGCTTCTGAGCGACATAGACCCGCACGACCATGTTGGCACCCGGCGGTAGCTCGTCACCCTGCTCACGGGTAAAGACACGCACATCTACCACACGGCCCTTCTCACCGTTGGGCACTCGCAGGGAGTTATCGCGAACGTCTCTAGCCTTTTCCCCAAAGATGGCACGTAGCAGCTTTTCTTCAGGAGGCTGGTCCGACTCACCTTTCGGCGTCACCTTGCCCACTAAAATATCGCCAGAACTCACCCAGGCACCCACACGGATAATGCCGGTTTCATCTAGCTGACGCAGCGCATCTTCACCCACATTCGGAATTTCGCGAGTAATTTCTTCAGGGCCTAGCTTGGTCTGTCGTGCCTCAATCTCGAACTTCTCAATGTGAATGGAGGTATACACATCCTCGTACACCAG
>JBCBIK010000193.1:0-8158 GCA_038524545.1 Cyanobacteria bacterium J06623_4
TGCAGATTAAGCAACCCCTGCTCAATGGTGTTGAGGTGGTCTTTTGCCTCCTCAATGAAATATCCCATGATGCGTTGTTGTTGCTCAGGCAGCATAGCTGCGGTCTCCCTTATTGCAGTCCAAAGTTATAGCGAAGTCCAGATTTTAGTTTGAGAGGTCAGTCAGAGGTGAATCAATAATACAAGGTCGTATTTTGGTGGACTGATAGACAGACAGTCAGTCAAGCACGTTTATCGCGGTTATATTCCGCTCGCTATGGAAGCTATCACTTCTTCGTCCATCTATTTCTTCTTAGCCGTGCTCACCTTAAACTTATCCACCGACGTGAGCAAATCTTTCGCGACGCCCACTAGATTCTGGAGCGATGCTGACACCCGCTGCGACTCTTGCGACGTTTCTTGAGCCGTCAGCTCGACGGACTGCATAACCTGCGCAACGGCTCTAGAAGTTTCTGTCTGCTCGACCGTATCTGCTGTAATGGAACGCACAAGAACGTCGATACGATTGGAAACTTGAATGATGTCGTCGAGCGATTGCTTTGCCTGCTCTGCCAGGCGAGTCCCTTCGATGACCTGCTGGGTGCCTTCTTCCATCGCTGTCATCACACCACCCGTCTCACTTTGAATCTGAAGGACGATTTGCTCAATTTCTTTAGACGCTTTAGCAGCTCTATCTGCCAGCTGCCGAACTTCGTCAGCAACGATGGCAAATCCTCTGCCAGCCTCTCCCGCCCTGGCCGCCTCAATACTCGCGTTCAACGCTAGGAGATTGGTTCGGGAGGCAATCTGTGAGATCAGAGCCACAATTTTTGAAATTTCCTGGGAGGATTCTGCCAGGCGTTTTACTTTGCGAGTGGTGTCGGCAACGGTTTCTCGAATGTCTAAGATACCTGCTACGGTGCGCTCTACCGCCTCGCCACCACGAAGGGCCGTCTCAGACGCTGAGCGTGCAACTTCTTCGGCCTCACGGGCGCTTTCGGCCACGCGCTGAATCGAGTCGGTCATGACCTGCACAGAATTGAGCGTCACGGCCAATTCCTCGGCTTGCCTCAGGGCATCTGCTGAGAGAGACCGGGCAAACGATTCGTTTTCAGTCGAGCCTTGGCTTACCTGTCTGGCCGCAACGCTAACCTGCTTAACGATCTCGCGGAGGTTTTCAATGGTGAGATTAAACGAATCTGCAACCGCGCCTAGCACGTCGGCTGTCACTTCGGCTTTTACGGTTAGGTCTCCTCTAGCAGCACCTTCTACATCATCTAGTAAGCGGATGACTTGACGCTGCAAATCTTCTTTGGCCTGCTCTTGCTCTTGTGCTTTACGCTGCGCTTCGCTAGTCGTTGTAAAGATGGCGCTTGCCATTTGATTGAACCCTTCAGAAAGCTGACCAAACTCATCCCGGGTAAAAATGGTCGCACGCGCGTTGAGATTGCCTTGCGAAATTTGACCAAAGCGAACCTGCAGCTCACTGACGCTTTCTTTTGTACGTCTATCGACCAGAGCGCCTAGGCCTAACACTGTACCAAAACTCACTAACCCGGCTGCTGCGCTGCCTGCGACAAGCGGGCTGAGAGAAGGATTGTTCTGATCTGCGGGGGCCGTTGTAGAGGAGACAAGCAGCCCGACAATACCGGCTGCGATCGCAGACATAAATCCCGCAGACCCAGCCAATATCAAACGCTTATTCAACATTGAGGCATTTTCCAGCGGCGCGAGTGCCCCCTGCTTACGAGGCTTAGGATTGCTAACCGCCTTCTTATTAAAAACCGGCATTGCAGCGGTTGCTGTTCCTGTAAAGTTAGTACCTCCCGAACCGGTCGCAGCACCCCCGACCGTATTTTCTAGCTGACTGGGAATAACGCCTACAGAGGGGCTAGTAAACCCAGCGGAACTATCAGAAAGGTCAAAATCAGGGACGCTCTCAAAATCATCAAAGTCATCAAAGCTATCGTCGTATTCGGCAGCGTCAGTCTCCTGCGGGAAATCCGAATCTAGGTCTGCCGCCCCATCAAACGTCGACCCCTCTTGAAACCCGCCCCCGGGAGCATCAACAGCTGAAGTATTAAAATCTGGAGCATCAACATCTTCTGTAGAGGCTAGAGACACGGGTGATGCCTCAGCCGGATCATCCATCATAAAGAAGGTCTTATCTTCAGCCTCAGCGTCCGGCTGAGGAGAGAAAGAGAGTCCATCAAAGGCCTCATCATCTTCAGCCTCATCCGAGAGCGCAGCAAAATCATCGAAAGCTGAATCATCTTGTTGGTTGAAATTGGCAGCATCTAGAGCTTCGCGCTGTACCGACTTTTCTGTTTCAACAGTTGGTTGTTCTACCGAAGAAGCCGCTGCAGAAGAGGGCACACCAACTGACCCACTTGTATTGCCAAACGCCTCGTCAAACTCCGCCATATCAAAATCGGCAGTAGAGTCGCTAAAGGTCGTAAAACCACCTTCCTCTGCGACCGCCTCTACAGCAGGCAAACCAAAGGGATCGTCCAGCGTAGCGGCGACCAAAGGGTCTTCAGGTGAGCCTGCTTCAGCAGAAGAATCTACATCAAAAGGATTGTCGCTGAAGGGATTGCCATCGTCTACTTCGTCGGTAGCTGAGACGATTGGCTGGTCTGTAGAGAATTCAAAGGGGTTGTCCGTATCTTCCGTATCTACAGTGGAGCTTTCTGCAGGCGCTTGTTCAGAGGTGAAGTTACTAAAGATTCCCAGCTCGTCATCTTCTGGATTCTCGGTCTCCGTCTGACCTGACCAAGCTGAGACGTCTTCGGCTTCCAGCGTCTCAAGGTTGCCAACAGCCTCAGAGATATCGTCGTCAAACTCATCTGGCATCGGCGAAATCGCTTCTGCCATGGGTTGCTCTGCTTGGGCTTCTGTCTGAGCCGCATACGCCAGCCCGTTCTTAGCATAGTCGACAAACTCAGGGTCTGACGAGAGATGTAGAACAGATTTATACTGCTGCTGAGCGATCTCATACTGATGTAGGCCGTAGCAGTAGATATGCCCTTTTAGGAGCAGCACACTTGGATCGGTAGGATATTCATCAGCCAGCTGATCAATGGCTTTGGCAGCTGTCTCGTAGCTGCCTTGCATGTAGGCTTTTTCTGCGGCCTGATAGGATTGTGCGTAGTCAGTGCCCGATGCCATTGTTTCTTTCCTCTTGCCGATCTAGATCCTAAATGATTGCTTTTTGAGTTGTGTACTTTGAGTTGTGCGCTTGAGAGTGTTGCCAACGCTCATGCCTATTTCATGTTCGCTGATGGATAAAAACGTTTAACGTAGGTCGAGAGTTGATCAAAAATAAGCAATACATATCAGGCGACCCAGCGAGCGGAACGCAAAATGGCAATATGGTCCAGCAGTTTCAGAGACTTATCATTCTCTAGCGACCATTCACCTTTTAGGAAAGGGGCCATTCCATCGGTGACATTAGAAGTCGCTTTGAGCCCTTCTACATCTAGCCAATCTGTTCCAACCACCTGGTTAACCGCCAGACCCAGCATTGTTCCTTGTTCTTCTACAGCAATTACTGGAATTTCAGCTCGGTCGGTATTCATCGGTTTGGCGTAGCCCAAAAACTGACCTAGGTCGGCGACCCAAATCACTCTTCCCTGCTGATTGAGCGTTCCTAACAATAGAGGCGATACATTGGGCACTGGTGTAATGTGATCTGGCGCATGTTCGATAATTCGCCTAATGCCTGTAGCAGGCAACGCAAACTCTTCTTCATCCGTCAGAAAAAAGCGCAGGTGGAGTTCACCTTCTGGCGTTTCAATTTCTTGAAGCTCAGGGGCCTGGTCCTGTCCCGATATTGTTTGAAAGTCAGGATTTCCTACCATAGTGCTTTGCGAGAATCAGTACCCTTGTAGCAGCTGTTTGACGGTACCGACCAGTTCAGTCGGCTGGAAGGGCTTTGCAATGTACGCATCCGCACCTTGTTTCATGCCCCAGTAGCGATCAAATTCTTCCCCCTTCGCTGAACACAGCACCACGGGAAGGTTTTGAGTCGCCGAGTTAGTTTTTATACGACGACAAACCTCGTATCCGTTCATTTTTGGCATCACGATATCGAGTAATACCAAGTCAGGCGGTGGGCCCTGAAGCAACTGCAGCGCTTCGATGCCATCGCTGGCAACCGTGACGTCTAAACCGCTACCTTCTAGCAGGTCTTTCATCATCTCTCGTTGGGAAACGCTGTCTTCAACGACCAAAACTTTGCTCATAATTTTCTAACCCTGGGGCCATGAGAGCTGCCCAACTAAGTTTTGCCCAATAAGTTTTGCCCAACTTAAAGCAGCTGTCTGTCAGCTGGGTCAAGCATTCCCTGAGAGATAGAGAATAGCGCAAAGTTAGACAATGGCCTTAAGGACATCTCAGTAGATTCCACAGCGTGACTGCACAATTACTGATGTCTTTTATGAACTTCCAGCACAAGGTCTATCGACCCTTAGCTGCTTGCTCATGGCCACGGCTTATAACCACTGCAATATCTACTGTGTAATCAAAGTACCCTCCAATGTTTTATTTGTTAAACATTAGTTGATAAATCGTCCATAAAGTCTTGCATTTTATTGCTGAGTTTGTAATTTTGGGGCAGATTGGCTGGTTGCGTTTGCCGCGACCCTACCAAATCGAGTGTTAGTCTGCCAGGGGTGAACGGGAACTTATAGAGGGCGGGGCTTTCGCTAAGTTGAATTTGTATCAATATCATTTATTCAGATTATTCCAGGTTCATATTCCTTGGGTAAATCTATCCATATACAGGTCTGTTTATACCTGCGATCAAAATCATCAGTCGTGGGCACACTGAGAATCCAGCCAAGCCTATACAGAGCCCATGCCTGAGTCTGCACAAACAGAGGGAATGCCAGCGTGCTTTATCTAGCCGAAACACAGAAAAAAAGTGGATTTATGGGGGGCGGCAAAGCAGAGTTTAAGCTGCTCGCGGCGCAAAGATCAGAGCACGATTGGAGCAGTGTTCCGGGTGAGGAACTCATTGCAGCACCAGATGATGCCCCCTACGCCAGTGGCGTATTGGTGCTGCTTGAGCTGACCAACAACCGACAGATTAAGCGCCATCAGGAAGCGGGACGTACCCTGGTTGGCGTTCTACAAAATTTTTCTAGCCTGAGCAAAAAGTTTAAGTCGCAGGGCGAAGAGATAGAACAGTGGAAAGAATCACTAACCTATCAGAGTCAGGCACTGAACCGCCGAGAAATGGAAATTGAGACCCGGCAGGATCAGGTGGAACAGGCGGAGGCGGAGCTTGCGAATTTTGAGGCGCAGAAGCAGGCATTTGAGGCGCAGCAGCAGGCAGTTGAAGCACAAAAGGCAGAGGCAGAGCAGCTGCAAGAAGAGCTAACTCGTAAAAACGCGGAGCTAGAAGGCGCTTGGGCACACCTCAACGGAGAAATTCAGCGATTTGAAGAACGGCAGGAGGCATTTCAGGCAGAAGAAAACGCAGGGGGCATTAGCGACGAGCAAGCGGCGCAAATGCAGGCAGCTTTGGCACAGATAGCTGCAGCAGAAACTAGTGCGGCGGTGGCAGAAGATGAGCTACGGAAGATGCGTGACCTGATAGGGCAACAGCAGGCTGCGCTAGCGGAAAATCAACAACGATTGGAGCAAACAAGAACGGATATTGACACCGGGAAAGATGCTTTGGAGGAGCATTCTGCGACCTTTGCAGAAGCCAAGCGATCGCTCACCGAAGCCGAGTCTGCACTTCACTCAACCCAGCTCCATCTGCAAGAACAGCAGGCCCTACTAGGGGCTAAGCAAGAACAAAATCAGCTCCTGACAGAACAGCTGAAAAACCAAACAGATTTGCATCAGCGGGTATATGAGCTACTCAACGCAACCGACAAAGTTCGATTGAGTAAGAAAGTGGATGTGGCGTCTTTAGAAGCGATGCCAGAAGCAGACTTGCAAGCGTTGGTGTCTAGCCTTGAGCAAGACCTCGACAAGATGGTCCGGTTTGTGAACGATCAGGAAGAAGAGCTACGGCTCCAGCAGGAAGACATCGACACGCTTAAGGCTAAGCTCGGTGAAGTGAGTGAATATGATCGGCTTCAGCTCGAAACTGAAATTTCCGAAGAGAAGGATCGGCATGTCATGCTGAATCGAACCTTGGTTGGGCAGCGGCGAAACTTGCTGGAGCGCGAAGAAGTGCTAAGCCAGCATCGCGCGGTGCTGTTGCGTAGGCAGGGGCTAGCCGCCGGAGGCACTGGCGCAGCCGCCGAATTAGAACCTGTGCTCGATGATATTGATGAGCTGAGAGCAGAGCTAGGCCAGCAGATACAAGAAATTGAGGCTGAGAGTGCACGCATCCAGACAGAGATAGATACCCTTAAACGAACTCGGCAGCAGCAGCAAGCAAACGTAGAAGCGGAGCAGCAAAACGTCGCAGAAACAGCCGTCCACTACGAAACGCAGCTGCAGACAATGGGAGAGGCCAAAGGGCAGGCTGCCCTATACGAATCACTGCTATCTGCTGTGGAAGAGGGCGTAAGTAACCTACTGCAAACGCTAGAGTCGGCATCGTCTAGTATCAGTCAGCTGCGTGAAAAAGAAGAGCAGCAGCAGGGTGCGATCGCTAGCGCTCAGCAAATTTTACAGACCCTGGCAACAGCTGAACCTGCTGTTGCCTAACGCTGGCCAACTGTGAATCTAGCGAAGTGTAGACCTGACTGAATCTGGTTTTAGCTGTGTGCCTAAGCTTGCGAGCGATCGCAGCACGCCTTATCGTGGCAATCAAAACATTGCATACATGTAGATGACTGACGCATTCATTAAGCTAGACCAATTCTTAAAGGTGATTGAGGTGGTAAGCTCTGGCGGACAGGCGAAGATGTTGATTCGCAGCGGAGACGTATCCGTGAACGGCGAAATGGAACTACGACGGGGCCGTAAGCTATTTGACGCAGATGTTGTCACCGTCGATGATGTGTCTTACACGGTACACCTATCCGCTGAGGACTAAGCCTGCCTAGCACCGCAGCATAGCCCTGCAGACTATGGCTCCGTATAATTTAGAGCGGCAGAATTAGAGCGGCTTTTACGTCAGCCTTCTACACTAGGAGCTGAGAGTTAGCCTGGTTTTAGGAGGCGTTTTCGTCATCTTACGATTCAGGCTATTCTCTTGAGGAACATGCCTACGCCTTAGAGGAAAACAAAAATGCAGCCCAATATTGAGATATACACTTGGAGTCGTTGCCCTTTCTGTATTCGTGCAAAGGCCCTTTTAGATAGGAAAGGCGCTGAGTACACCGAATACTGCATAGATGGAGACGAGGATGCTCGCGACAAGATGGCAGAGCGCGCAGGTAAGCGATCGCTCCCACAAATTTTCATCAACGACCAGCACATCGGCGGCTGCGACGACATCCATGCCCTAGACCGTCAGGGCAAGTTAGACAGCCTGTTGGCAGCTGCCTAACTTGCGAGTGATTTGCGAGTGATGACCGCAATCGAACAGCGAACGGATTAAGATGCCGCTTTTGAGATGGGCGTGACGTTCGTAGCGACCGTCTCTGCGCGGTTGTTCTGAGGGGTTTTATTATGAGTCTGCCTTGGTTGCAATAGCCCGTATCCCTTGTGATTGCGTTCGTACACAACGTTGATTTCATCGGTTTCTACGTTGCGGAACATGTAGAAGTCATGGCCGACCAGCTCCAAATTTTCTAGCGCAGCTTGAACGGTCATCGGGGGCATCGCAAAGTACTTGCTGCGAACAACCGCCTCTGGTAGCTTGGGCTGGTGATTCAAGACTTCGGTAATATCTGGGCTGCCTTCTGGGGTGATGTCTGGTGCGTTAATGGCGGCATCTACGTCGGTTGGGCGTACAGAATCGTGGCTTTGATCGCGGCGTTTTTCTTTGTATTTGCGTAGCTGACGGGTGATTTTGTCGGTCACCATGTCGATGCTGGCATACATGTTGCCACTGCTTTCTTCCGCGCGAACAACGGCATTACTGAGGTATATTGTGACTTCTGTGGTTTGTTTGGGGGCGATCCGAGGGTTGTTTTCGATGGATAAATTGACGTCTACTTTATTGATTAAGGTTTGAAAGTGTGAGGCGGCCTTCTCAATCTTTTGATGGACGTGACTACGAATAGCATCTGTGATCTCAATATTTTTACCCTGGATTACTAGCTTCA
>JBCBIK010000194.1:0-8155 GCA_038524545.1 Cyanobacteria bacterium J06623_4
TCAGGAGTTGAAGAGTTGATGAGTTCTGCCGCTAGCCGCCCCTCTCGGCCTACAGGTCAATCTGCGAGCCCTTCTCAAGATACCGCTCTGAGTCAGTCAGCGCGGTCGAGTGCGGTGCCTGCAGCGAATGGGTCAGAGTCTGGTTTGCGCAAGCCTCCCAGTCGCTCTCTGCTGAAGCCGCCTGCCAGACCCAAGCCGCCAGTCGCACCGCCTGCAGCAGCTGCTGCAGCTGCTGCCCCACCCAAGTCTGCGCCGCCGGAGCCCGAAGCTCCCCAGCGCCCGGGCCCTATCTCACTGCCGAGCGAACCGATGCAGTATCGAGCAATCGGCCTCCTAAAGGGAAAGTACGTCCCCTCTGAAGAGCAGTTCAACCGAGGAGATATCGTCGTCGAGGACGGCACGATGGTGGATGCGGTCTTGCTAGGCCGGGTGACCAGCCTGATAAAAAAGCATATTGACCTAGAGCAGTCCCACCTTTGGGTGGTGTATCCTCGTACGCTGTACAAGGAGGAAGAGGGCGAAGCTGAGGAGAAGATCCCGGCGCTGCACGTTCAGATTGTGGGCGTTTGGGAGCCTGAAACGCTCAACCCTGATGCTGCCGATGCGGAAGAAGAGATGCGTCCGCTCTCCAGCACAGAGGCAGAAGATCAGTGCGATCACTTTTCGGTACGGGGCGAGATTGCTAAATACTCTCAGGACCAAGGCGAAATCGTCGTCAATATTGTGCAGAAGAGTAAGTCTGAGACTGCAAAGCCGAAGCGGCCCTTTAAGCTGTTGGTGAACGGTACGCTGACAGGCCGAACAGTCGGTTACTTTTGGGATCTTACGGTGGAGCGTCAGGAAGGCAAGCTGGTGCTCAAGGAAGGAAAGGCGATCGCAGTGGTGCCACCCAAGAAGAAGCCAAAGGGCCAAAAGGGCGGTGGACGCAAGCGCGGCGGCGGCAGACCCAGAGGAAGCGCGGGTGCGCCTAAGCCCAAGCCTAAGCCCAAGCAGAGTACGGATGAAAAGCCCGCAGAAGTTGTTGCTGAAGCGGCGCCTGCCCAGTCTGAGTGACTGATTGGTTCGCTGAATAATTAAATGATTAAAACACTGCTGGCCCTAGCGGATATCTAGCTGGGGTCCCCAGCTGTTTTGAGGCATTAGGGGCGTGTCGGCGGGTAGGGGTGCGATCGCTGCTGTCAGCTCAAATTCGCCCGAGTCGATTCGCTGCTTGAGATCTAGGGCAATTTGGCTAGAAAAGTACAGGCTAGTGAGTGGCGCTGTCCGTACAGACTTGCCATCAAGGATAATTCGTCCAGATTTTAGCTGGGCGTAGCTGACGAGGCCAAAGGTCGGACGCACCCGGCGCGGGATAGAAAAGTCAATCACCGGAGCGACTAGGTCCTCATCTTTGACGGTACATCGGCTGAGAACTTCTTCGTTCAAAATAGGGATAGGTAAGCCAACACCGAGCATCATGGATGGTCCATACCCTTTGAAGTAGCAGCCTCTCACCCAGTGGGCGTCCATCTTTTTGGCATCGCCAATCAGGGCGACGGTGGCGGCTGGGCCAATGGGTGAACGGTTGGGGAGGCGGCGTTGTAGGGGGAAATGCTGGGTGCCTTCCCACGCGATGTAGCCCTCACCACCGCCGAGTAGGACGCGGGTGCCGATGCCGATAGTTTGCAGATCGGGGTCGTTTAAAAGTGGTGAAAGGGCGCCCGTGTTGGCGTAGACGGCGTTGCCTAGGTGTGGCTGTAGCGGGCCGAGATAGGTAGAGAGCGGGCGATCGCCTCCGTTGACCGCCACGATGAAATTTTGGTAGAGATTGCGCGGATTGAATAGGTAAAACTGGTTGACGCGATCGCGCGTAATCTTGGTATCTAAGCTGGCCCTGGGGTAGCAGTCGGTCACCTGCCCGGTGGCTGTGAGGGTGACGGCTCTATCGGCAATCAGGTCGGCAATGACATGGCCGCCACCGCGCTCTTCGGCCTCCCCTTCTCGGTTACTATCGCGGCTGCGCGTTGCCATCTGCCCCGCCCCAATGTACAGATCCACTGCGCCAAAGCCCGCGTAGGCCAGCACCCCATCGAGGTAGCATTCGACGATTTTGATGGGTGGGTCAGTATGGCCGAGGTTGAGCATGGCTCCTGAACCCTCCATGGGTTCAAAGGTGCCTGTGGTGACCACGTCGACGGTTTTGGCTGCTTGGGCAACCCCCATCTCGGCAATCTGGGCTTTGGCTTCGGTGATTGTCCAAACGGTGACTGTTCCCTGACGAATTTTGTGGTTAATTTCGTCAATGGTGCGCATTTTGGACCGTTGTGGATAGATCGAATGGAAGCTAGTTGACTAGGGACGGTTGGAAGGCGGTGTGATTGTCGTGGGAATTAGTGATGAGGGCGGTCTAGCCAGAGGCGTGCGCCTAGGATGCTGCCGACGGTGAGGCTGGGCATTAGGACAATAGCGATCGCCCACCGGTTTAGCGCCCTGGAATCGACGCTTTTGAGCGAGATGGCCGGGCCGCCCACTTTGATGAGTATGCTGAGTAGCGCTGAGAGGGCAATGACCTTAAGCAAAAAGCGAGTGTTGTCTTGCATAGTTTGTCGTCTAATTTTCAGGCGCTAGGGTGACGGTCATTGCGCACCATTCGTCTTGATGCATTTTGCTACTGACCTGCCAGCCGCGGGCGGTGAGATGCTCTTCGACCCAGTCTGCTTTGCTGGTGAGGATGCCGCTGAGAATGCACCAGGTGGAGGGGTGAGCTAGCTCGCTTAGCCGGGGAAGAATCATCGCCACAATGATTTCGGAGAGAATATTGCAGATGATGCCGTCTACCGGGCCGCCTGCCATCTGAATAATTTCGCCGACACTGCCTAGCTCTACCTTCAGCTGTTCCGACGGAATTCCGTTGAGATTGGCATTGTCTTGGGTGGCCTTGGTCGCTAGCGGATCGACGTCGGCAGCGTAGACTTGCTGTGCGCCGTAAAGTAGCGCGGCAATAGAGAGAATGCCAGATCCGCAGCCAATATCGGCAAAGGTGAGCCCGTCTAGGGCTTTCTGCTCTAGGGCCTTGAGGCAGAGCTGGGTGGTGGCATGGGTGCCGGTGCCAAATGCGCTGCCAGGATCGAGGGTGAGAACGGTGCGCTGTGTGTCTGGCGGGGTCATCCAGGCCGGATTTATTAGCAGGCGATCGCCCACTTCTTCCGGTTTCCAGTGCACCTTCCAGCTCTTCGCCCAGTCCTCCGCTTCTATTAGCTGCCAAGTGACCTGGAGGGGGGCAGGCAAGCCATTTTCTAGGGCACTACTCGTCAGCTCGGATCGCAGCGCCTCGAAGTCTGAGGGCTGAAACTGCGCCTCAAGCAGGTAGGCGCTGACCTGGCGAGTATCTCCCTGCGTCTGGCTCGCTGTGCCCTTGCTCCCCAGCTGCTCAAAATGCCAGTAGACGCTGTCTTCCAGTTCAGGCGGGCAGGTAACCGTGACCTCCCACCATCGAGGGTCTGTTTGCGGATGACGGGTAGAAAGCATGTCTGTCGGTGAACTCTCCAAGATGCCGAGCTAGCGAAAGGCCGACTACAGGGCAACTGTGTAGGCATCGCGGATGCCCGGCTCCTTTTTGATCTCTTCCAGGATGCCTTCTGGCAGGGGGTCGTCGATGCTGAGGACCATGACGGCATCGCCGCGGACAATCTTGCGGCCCACTTGCATGCTAGCGATATTGACATTGAAGCTGCCGAGCAAGGAGCCGATTTTGCCAATGATGCCAGGCATATCGCGGTGAAGCGTAAACAGCATGTACTTCGTCGGCGGTACGTTGATCGGAAAATCGTCCATGTCGATGATGCGAACTTCGGTGCCGCCAAGCAAAACGCCCGTGACAGAGTGCTCGCCGAGGGAGCCCTTTGCCGCTAGGTAGAGCGAGCCCGTGT
Source organism: Cyanobacteria bacterium J06623_4 (assembly GCA_038524545.1). Lineage (GTDB taxonomy): Bacteria > Cyanobacteriota > Cyanobacteriia > Phormidesmidales > Phormidesmidaceae > Phormidesmis. The sequence continues at coordinate 3,909 of JBCBIK010000194.1, forward strand.
AGTCTTCTGCAGTCGTATCGCGCGTTTCGATCACCCGAATACCGCGCTCCTTTGCCTCAATGGATGCATTGACGTAGTTGACCCGCTCTTGCAACGCGTTGGACAGGAGGCCCTTAAGCGCGGCAATGACGATGGGCTTAGTGTCGTTTTCAGCGAGTTCGCCCTGCAGGCGAATATTGAGTTCTTCGATGCGACCGCCCGCCAGCTGGCCGACAAAGTTGCCCAAGGTTTCTGCCAGGTTGAGATAAGGGCGTAGCTTTTCGAGTACGTCGGGACGCAGTCCTGGAATGTTGACGGCTGAACGGGCGGGTAGCTCAAGCAGCACATCGCGGATTTGCTCTGCGACATCTACGGCCACGTTGACCTGCGCTTCTGCGGTGGATGCGCCGAGGTGGGGAGTGAGCACAAGGGACTTGTCAAGCGATCTTAGGGGAGAGTCGCCCAAGGGCTCTTCGCTATATACATCTAGCGCCGCCCCTGCAATGACGCCGTCTTTTAGCGCGTGGGCTAAGGCTTCTTCGTCGATGATGCCGCCGCGCGCGCAGTTCACGATGCGAGCGCTGGGCTTCATCTTCGCTAGGGCGTCTGCGTTGATCAGGTTGGCGGTTTCTGGCGTTTTTGGAATGTGGAGGGTGATGTAGTCCGATTCGCTCAGCAGGAAGTCCATTTCTACCAAGCGGCAGCCCAGCTCTTCAGCCCGCTCGCTAGAGATGAAGGGATCGAAGGCGAGGAGGTTCATGCCCATGGCCCGGGCAACGGTGGCCACATGGGAGCCAATTTTGCCCAATCCGACGACGCCGAGTGTCTTTTTGTATACCTCTACGCCGGTGAATGCTTTGCGGTTCCAATCTCCCGCCTTCATCGATTGATTGGCGGCTGGAATGTAGCGAGACATGGACAGCATCATGGCCAAGGCGTGTTCGGCGGCAGCGATGGTGTTGCCTTCTGGTGAATTCACCACTACGATGCCGCGACGGGTGGCGGCTGGCACGTCGACATTGTCGACACCGACGCCCGCACGACCAATAATCTTCAGCTGCTTGCCTGCTTCGATGACTGCTTGGGTCACTTTGGTGCCCGAGCGAATCATGAGCGCGTCATATTCAGGAATGATGGAGATGAGCTCTTCTAGAGGCAGTTTGATTTTTACATCTACGGTGGCGACCTGGGAGAGAATGTCCAGTCCGGCCTGATCGATGGGATCTGAGACGAGTACCTTTGGCATAGAGCGGCTAGAAGAAAATTTTGGGTTGCGACACAGGGTGTAATGGTACTGCAAAGCGGGAGCCTATTTTCACCCTTGTGATTCTCCTTATTAACCGGGATTAATTGGCGCTGACAGCCTCCAGTGCATTGAATGCATCCACAATGACAATGTTCGACATTAGGAAACCTTCGGGATCGCTTAGGCGAATGCAGTCAGTGGGTTTAAGGTTTGTCACATTTGCGCTGTCTGTGGTCGCAGTGCCGGTCGGAACCTTGTGAGTCGTGTCAGTACTCTCTGAGTGAACGGTGACCCAGCCGGATCGGATGTGGGGGGCGATCGCACGTTCCAATTTCTCTAACCCCACCTGCCCGTACACGTCGTAAACCGTTTCAAGCGAAATGCCTGGCTTTAGCCGCAGGCCCATCATGATCGTTTCTACAACCTGCTCTGTGGGTGGCAGTAGGCTATCGTCTGTTTCTCCACCGCGGGTGACAAACTGCGCGACCCAGGCTTGGTAGGTCTTTTGGGTGCGGGGCCGGTCGATGCGCTGAGGGCCGCCGGGCTGAGGTAGGTAGCTGGTGGCACCCATGCCAAAGCCGTAGTTGGCTTCGCATCGCCAGTAGGTGAGGTTGTGCTGGGCTGCGTAGCCCGGTTTGGCGTAGTTGCAGATTTCGTAGTGGTCGTAGCCGTTGGCTGTGAGCTGGCGTTGGGCGAGGGTGTACATTTCGGCGGTGATGGCCTGGCTGGGCAGGGGCGCTTCACCGGGGGTAAAGTAGCGGCTGAAAGGGGTTTGCGGCTCGATGAGCAGGTCGTAGATGGAGATGTGGGCGGGGTTGAGTGCGATCGCCTGCTCTAGCGAGGTTTGCCAGTCTGCTAGGGTCTGATGCGGTAACCCAGATATCAGGTCTATGCTGAAGTTCGGGATATTTGCCTGATGGATGAGATCTACGGCGTGGAAAATATCGGCCCGACGGTGGAATCGACCGGCCGCGGCCAACAGCTCATTTTGGAAGGCCTGTACGCCGAGGCTGACCCGGTTGATGCCAGCGGCTTTGTACCCTTGAATATGGGCTAGCTCAAACGTTGCCGGGTCCATTTCCATAGAGATTTCAGCGGATGGCGAAATGCCAAAGCGCCTGTCTATCGCGGAAATGATTGCCTCTACTTGGGTGGCGGTGAGCAATGATGGGGTGCCGCCGCCGAAGAAGACGGTTTCTAGGCGGGCGGGCGGGCTGCCAAGCTTTGGCGTTGCGTTTATTTCGGTGAGTAGGGTGTCGATGTAGCGAGCAATGGTGGGGGAGCTGTCGCCTCGCTTGCGATCGCCCACAACCGACACCGCAAAGTCGCAGTAAAAGCAACGTCGCCGGCAGAAGGGAATATGAATGTAGGCGGAGCGCGGTGCTTTCAAGCTAATTTTGACCTAACCTAATTTTCAACCTAGCCTAGCTGCAACCTAAATTTCTGACGGAGGGGTGCTGGGTAAAATTACAAAAAAAGCCAGAAGACGGGCGATCGCGAGTCCACCCCCTATAATAGCCGTAATCCTAATCACATCAGTACTTTGCAGCCTGCTCGTAGCGCTTTTGTAATGCTTTTGATCTGTGATGCTTTTCCTCTATGCTGCGTATGCGTCCTACGACTTAAAAGAAACTATCTTGGGAGCGATCGCCTACCCTTTTGTACCTAACCTATGCTCGACGCACTGATTGTATTTTCATTTGTTTTAACTGGCGCAGCCGTCGGCTTCTTTAGCATTGATTTTTTGCCGGATTCTGCGCTACAGCAAGTCACGAACATTGAAGGCTTAGAGTCTGTCACTGCTGGCTTTGGTGCTTTGGTAGGGGTGGCCATCGGCCTGCTGGTGCAAACTAGCTACCGAAGGGTGGAGCAGCAGATCAAAGACATGCCCCCGGATCGATTGCTGTCGAGGGCAGTGGGCTTAGTTATTGGCCTTTTGATTGCCAATCTGATGCTGGCACCGCTCTTTTTGCTGCCTATTCCCAAGGAGTTTGGTTTTATCAAGCCGGTGACGGCTGTGATGGGGAGTCTGCTCTTTGCGGTATCGGGGATGAGCCTCGCTGAGACAAACGGCAGGGCACTGCTACGACTGATCAACCCCAACAGTTACGAAGCCATTTTGATCAACGAAGGGACGCTGAAGCCTTCTAAAAGTAAGGTGCTCGATACCAGCTGCATTATTGACGGGCGAATTGAAGACTTGCTCACCACTGGCTTTGTGGAAGGGCAGCTGCTGCTGCCGCAGTTTGTTTTGCAGGAGCTGCAGCGAGTCGCTGATTCTGCCAGTGACCAAAAGCGCGCTAGGGGCCGTCGCGGCCTCGACATTATCAACCGCATTCGCAAAGATTATCCCGACCGCGTCGTTGTGGACCCTGCAGACTACGACGACATCACCTCAGTGGATGCCAAGCTAGTCAAGCTGGCGCAGGAAATGAAGGCTGACCTGCTCACGACTGACTACAACCTCAACAAAGTAGCCAGCGTGCAGCAAGTCAGCGTGCTGAATATTAACGACCTGGCCAAATCGCTACGGCCTACCTATTTACCGGGTGACGATATCGAAATTCGCGTACTCAAAGAAGGTAAGGAACCCTCTCAAGGGGTTGGCTACCTGAATGATGGCACCATGGTTGTTGTAGAAGAGGGCAATGATTTTATTGGCGATAAGCTGGTAGTGGTGGTGACTGGTGCGCTGCAAACCTCCGCTGGCCGGATGATATTCGCCCGTCCTGACCGCTCGGCGAAGGCCTCTTCGTAGTCTTGAACCAGCTGCAAAGAAGGTGATGAATTCGCGACAGTAATATAAACAACGCGACCTACAACTTTTTAACCGATGCTCTGTTATTTGTTCTTCTGCAATTGTTCTCGAAGTTCGACAAGTATTTTACCGAGCATGTTTAGTCCGGTGCCGTCACCACCATCCCCCCAGTAGGAATCGTTTTTCGTATGTTCAACAATGCTTGCCTTACCAGTGGCAAGGAGCATTTCTTTCAACGAAGGGTGTTGAGCAAATTTTGCATGC
>JBCBIK010000195.1:0-8143 GCA_038524545.1 Cyanobacteria bacterium J06623_4
TTTGAGAACCGTATACTTCAGGCTCTCTCTTGCCCAACATGTTAAGGTTAGGACCATTTAGTACCAGAATACTTATCGTCAAAACAGAGGAGTGCTAGGAGAACTAGCCTCTTAGAGATTTTCCTGCAAGCTCATGAAAGAAGTCGCCTACCAACAGCGCGCCTTTCAGACTCCCTCCAGATTAACGACGGCGCTGAATACGCCGATCATCAACCGGAACAGGAATGGGCTCGTGCTCAGGCTGAGTTTCCGGACCAAACAAGGCATCCATTACCTTGTCAATCCACTCTCTGAGCTTATCAAGCGCCTTATCAATGTAGTCCATGAGCTAGATTACTCCTTCTCATATCTTTTAAATCCCACTACGAGTGACAGGTGTCACAGACAGACTGGGAATAACTAAGCGCTGTCACGTATCTTATGAAAGTGACTCGCTATGTAATTATGATAACCAATCGTGAGTAATGATCAAGAATACTCACTACGGAATTTACATAATTTCTCTTATTCCTTTAGGGAGAAATATTTAGCAAATAGCACACACGCTTCTCATAAGGACGTTACACGTTCCCTTCTAGCAGCCTCAACCGCAGCGAATTCAGCGCACTTAGCGCACTCCGCTCCCGAATCTGCGACCGGTCGAGGTTCGCACCAAACAAATGCTTCTCCGTTTTTGTCTGCCCCGCAGACGAGATGCCGATATACACCAGGCCAACGGGCTTCGCCTTGCTACCACCACTAGGGCCAGCGATTCCTGTGATGCTCACGCCCCAGTCTGTGCGTAGGCGATCGCGCACCCCTACAGCCATCGCCGCAGCAACCTCTGCACTCACCGCCCCATGCTGCTCCAAAACAGCCGGGTCTACCCCCAGCAATGCTTGCTTAATACGATTGTCATAAGAAATCACGCCGCCCCAAAAGTAGCGAGAGCTGCCAGGCACAGCCGTGATCAGTTGGCCCAATCCGCCCCCGGTGCAAGATTCAGCTACGCTTAGGGTTTGCCCCCGTGCCAGCAGTAGCTGAGCGACCTTACTCGCAAGGGTGTCACTGTCCTGCCCGTAGTAGTTGGCACCTGCAATCTGGCAAATCTTTTGAGCAACGGGATCGATAATTTCGTTGGCGGCACCCACAGAAGTGGCCTTCGCTGAAACGCGTAGCTTTACCTCACCGTCAGAAGCATAGGGCGCGACGGTAGGATTTTCAGACCCCAAAAAGGCCTCTACTTTCTGGGCCAGCGTCGACTCGCCAACCCCCCAAAATTTCAGCGTCCGGCTATGGATAACGCCATCCGCCCAGCCAGCGGCCTGTAGATAAGCCACCGCAGTCGCTGTCCACATTGCCTTCATTTCCCGAGGGACGCCCGGAAATGTTATCAAAGTCAGGCCGGGCCTGGGCTGCCAGATGACCCCAGGCGCTGTGCCCACCGGATTGGGCAAAATACTTGCCCCTTCTGGTAAAAGTGCCTGCTTGCGGCTGCTCGCTGTCAGCGCCCGATTTCGTCTAGCAAACTTTTGCTCCAAATCGGCGACGACTTCGGGTCGCTCTACCAGAGGAGCATCAAAAAAGTCAGCCAGTGCGGCTAGGGTCAGGTCATCGGGGGTTGGCCCTAAGCCTCCGGTAAAAAGGATCAATCGGGCGCGCTCGCAGGCGATCGCTGTTGCTCGCTGAATCCGGGTAGGATTGTCTCCAACCACCGTTTGGTAGTGGTGGGCAATGCCGAGGCTTGCTAGCTGCTGTGCGAGGTAGCGGGCATTGCCGTTGAGAATATCTCCCAGCAGCAACTCTGTACCCACACAGATAATTTCAGCGCTCTTGTTCATAAACTCGAACTAAATAGATCAATTGTATTCTGACCCGATCAATCTATAGCCCGATTAATCAGGAAGATAGAGGCACACGGTGAACTCCACAGACAAAATACTTTGGTCATGGCTGCTAGGTGGGCTGGCCTTTCGTACCCTAATCGCAAGCTTTTTACCCGCCGGATTCGATGAGGCTTACTATTTTCTCTACACTCAGAACATCGCTTGGAGCTACTTCGACCATCCGCCTGCGGTGTCCTGGTCTGCAGGTGTGGGTATCTGGCTCACAGGTGGTGTCTCTCCGCTCACGCTAAGACTAGGCGCACTCGGACTATACACCGGTAGCCTTTGGTTGCTATACGCGATAGGGCGACAGCTGTTTGCCCCCAAGGTCGGGATCATCAGCTGTGCGATCGCTACCCTCACCCCGCTCTTTTTCCTGAGCTTTGGCACCCTAGCCGCCCCCGACAATGCGCTAATTTTCTTCTGGAGTCTGGCACTCTACCTATGCACGCTAGAGTTTTTCCCTGTTCACCTTGGTCCTTACGTTCCCACACCTCGAATTTGCCTGATTGCGATCGCGCTGGGGCTCGCCTGCCTGGGCAAATATCATGGCTTCCTTTTGGCCCTAAGCGTCTGCGGGTTTTGCGCATTCACTCAGCCCTATCGCAAAGCGCTCTTTTCAAAATGGACGGGAATAGGGTTGGTGCTGTTTGCGCTCACGGTTTTTCCTATCTTCTATTGGAATGCGCGTCACGGGTGGATTTCATTTTTGTTTCAGCTCGGCGATCGCTTCGCTGAATACGGCGACCAAAGCAGCAGCTATTCACTCAGCGCCCTTCTAGGCGTTTACTTGGCACAGCTGGGCTATTTATTTCCTAGCATTGGCATACCGCTTTGGTGGGTTTCGCTCCAAACGCTTTTTAGGCAGACTCTATTCAAGCAAAATATCGTCACCCATGCTCCCGCACTTCCCGAACAGAAAGCGCTTGTACAAACCGAGCATAGACTGAACTTCTTGCTGTGGAGTGGATTTCCGGTTGCTCTTTGTTTCACCCTACTGGGTGGCGCTACCCATACCTTTCCGGCTTGGCCTGCGCCCGGACTGTGGAGCCTTACGATTTTGCTGGGGTATGCCGCTGTTCGGTGGCCGCAGCCAGCCCTGCGGCGTTGGCTAAGTGGCACAGGATGGGCGATCGCTGTGCTGCTGCTCATCGCCCTCTCCCACATTTCCTTCGGCACACTGCAGCAGGCGGGGCGGTATGCACCCTTCGGTGGTGTCGTTGCCATAGAGCAAGACCCCTCAACCCAGCTGATTGATACGGTTCAGCTGCGGCAGCAACTGAGCCAATCTAGTGAATTTTGGGATGCGATCGCCACTAGCCAAGTCGTTCTCACTCCCACTTATTGGCTGAGTGGATACGTTGCGATGGCGATGCCAGCAGGTGTATCGCTACCCGTTAGCAGCTTCACCCCCGACCCCAGAGGGATCGCCTTCTGGCACACATCAGCAGCGTGGATAGGAGAAAACGCCCTGTTCATCACACTCGAAAACGATGCGCAAGCCACGCTAACTAACCTATCCCCTTATTTCGAATTGATTGTGCCTATTAACAAAATCGCCACCCAAAGGGGCGGCGAAACATCCAGCATATTTTGCTTGTATGAAGCAAGGAATTTGATAAAGCCTTATCCCTATCCCTACTGAGCAACTGACCCTGAGCTAGCTATAGTTGGGCTTTGTGGATTAATCACCTATTCAGTAAAGCCTCACTTAGCGAGCCGCACAGCCCGCCATCCCGTATAGCTCAGCAGCGCCGTAGAGGCACAAACAAAGGGAATCCCAACCCCCAAACCTGAGACAGCCATCGCCAGGCTGCCCACCCAGAGTGCCAGCACATAGATAAATAGAACGGTGAATCGGTGGGAAAAACCTGCATTCAGCAGCCGGTGGTGCAGATGGCGCTTATCTGCCACAAAAGGCGAAAGCCCCTGACGCATCCGCAGCAAAATCACCGCAGACATATCTAAAATAGGCACGGCTAGGGTCAATGAAGGTAGCAGTACAGCCACAGTGGTCACACCTTTTACCAGGCCAATCACGCCAACCCCTGCCAGGGTAAAGCCAATAAAATAGGCACCCCCGTCTCCCATAAATATCTGAGCCGGGTTGAAGTTGTACCGCAAGAAGGCCAAAGAGCCACCGGCCAAAGCCGCAGCAATCAGCGCTGCAGCGGGCTGCCCCATATACAGACTCACCACCATCATTACAATCGCAGCAATCCCCGATACGCCAGCAGCCAAGCCATCTAGGCCATCAATCCAGTTGATGGCATTGGCCATACCCACAAGCCAAAAGATGGTGACAATCAAGCTCAGCCAAACGGGCAGCTGAGTAATGCCGATAAAGGGAATGGTCAAAAATCGAATATCTACCCCAACAAACCAGGCGACAGAAGCGACAGAGGCCTGCATGATCAGGCGGCTAAGGGGTGAAAGGCCGAAGAGGTCGTCAATTAACCCAATCAGGAAAAATGCCAGTCCGCCAAGGGTCACTCCCCACACAGAGTATTCTGATACGGGAGATAGCGGCTCACCGCTACCACTGAGAAAACCACCCGCAGCCCATACCAAAAGCAGCGCGACGAGAACGCCAAAGAAGATAGAAACACCTCCCAGGCGAACCATCGGCTGACTATGAACCTTTCTACCACCGGGCAAGTCAACTCGACCGCTGGCCAGACCAGCTTTTCTAACAATTGGCGTCAGGATGAGAACGATGACGGCTGAAACGATAAATGCGAGCAGATGGTAAACCGGAAACGCCATCAGAACAGGTGCCGTAATGTGGACAGAGGATATAACGCTTAACTATGAGGCTATCTATATACAAGACTCTGTAGATTAGTACGAGATTAGCTGGGCACAATCCGGCCTACCCATCAGACGCTTTCAAAATCTCTTAGACGATGGCATTGTCAGCGGCCGGTTGTGCTATCTGCCAATCAAGTCTGGGGTACTTACACCTATTAACCTGAGCCAAGGTACCTAGGGAAATTCCATCGGGCTAGGTCAGCGAGGCTAGGTCAATGAGGCCAGGGTTTTATCCCTGCTCGGCGACAGTATACCCCTACACCCCTTATCTACAATACAAAAATTATCATCACACTCTCATATATACCAGCAAAGCTGACTTTAGCAACCGGATACGGCTACCGTTAGGCCTTGGCGTGGCTGCTATTAATGATTGAGTAGGCTGTTTTGTTAAAAAGAACGGACAAAAAGGAACGCCCTAGTCAGGATCATCCCTGGCTAAGACGTTCTACACATCTGTATTTTTTTGGAAATAGCGTTGTGTTAAAGCTACGGTAGCTAGGCCGTAGCTTTAACGATATGAGGCACAGTTTTGCGAAGGTGAGCGCTAAACCAGTGCAGGTTCGGCTGTTTTGAGGTGGGGATAGAGCGGAAAGCGATCGCACAGATCACTCACCCGACGCTTGCAATCAGCAGAGACAGCGCTGTCGTCAGGATTGAGCAAACAGTCCGAAATAATATTAGCAATCTCTACAAATTCCGCTTCGCCCATGCCCCGTGTAGTCATAGCGGGAGTGCCTAAGCGAAGGCCACTCGTGACAAACGGAGACTCTGGGTCAAAGGGCACTGTGTTCTTGTTTGCCGTGATATTCACCTGGCTAACCAGCGCGTCGGCAATCTTACCGGTCATCTTGATCGAACGGAGATCGAGCAGAACGATGTGGTTGTCGGTCCCGTCGGAGACAACCTTAATACCTCGCTTTTGAAACTGAGCGGACATGGCCTGGGCATTTTTGATTACCTGAGCGCAGTAGGTTTTAAATTCGGGCTGTAGCGCTTCACCAAAAGCAACCGCTTTCGCTGCGACCACATGCTCTAGGGGACCGCCCTGGCTACCCGGAAATACCGCCTTATCAAACTTTTTACCCAGGTCGGCGTCGCGGGTCATGATCAGGCCGCCACGAGGGCCCCGGAGGGTTTTGTGCGTGGTGGTGGTGACCACATCGCAGTGGGGTAGCGGGCTCGGATGATGGCCCGTGGCGACTAAGCCTGCAATATGGGCAATATCTGCCATCAGATACGCGCCAACTTCATCTGCGATCGCTCTAAATTTGGCAAAGTCAATGGTCCGAGGATAGGCCGAATAACCACAGATAATCAGCTTCGGCTTGTGGGCCAGAGCAATCTCGCGAATGTTCTCAAAATCGAGCTGCTCAGTATCTTGGTTAACGCCATATTGAACAACATTGAACCACTTGCCCGAGAAGTTTACTGGAGAGCCGTGGGTTAAGTGTCCGCCGTGGGACAAATCCATCCCCAAAATCGTATCGCCTGGCTGCAGCAGCGCCAGAAAAACAGCGAAGTTGGCCTGCGCGCCCGAGTGAGGCTGCACATTCGCATGGGCGGCGCCAAATAGCGTCTTCACGCGGTCAATGGCTAGCTGCTCAACTTCATCGACAAATTCGCAGCCTCCGTAGTAACGCTTGCTGGGTAGGCCTTCCGCGTACTTATTGGTCAGCACGGAGCCCTGCGCTGCCATCACCGCAGGAGAAGTAAAGTTCTCACTGGCAATCAGCTCTAGGTGAGTCTGCTGGCGATTGAGCTCTTTGTCCATGATGGCAGCAAGCGCGGGGTCTCGCTGCTGCAAAAAATCAGCGTTGGATTGTGTCATCACATGTCCCTTGAATCAACTCATTTTTTCGGAGAAAAATCTTTTATGGGGAGATCTCTTTCAGCTCCACAAGGCTTCTGCGCACCTAATACCAGACGCCGTATAAATATTGCTTTTTCCACAGTGGTTTTAAGGCCTTTTATGATAGCCCGTTGCAAACCAGAACTGATAGAAAACCAACGAAAAATTCTATGAGTAAAGAGAATGACGCTCAATGGATATTTTTTATGGCATGCCTTGGAGACTAAGGGCGCTGGAGGTTTTCAATCGTCTACAGAAAATAGATAGAAAAGCAAAGACCTACAAGAGAAAATCAGGTTTGCGCCAAAATGTAACGCTTTGAAACATATAATGGATAAATTAAGCATTGCTTAGCAATTGAGGGAAAGCCCGAGCGGCAACCGTTTGGGTATTTTTCTATCAGCGCTATTCCGCTGTGATTAGCAGGCATTGTCAACTGGCCTGACGTTACTGCTGCCATATACAGTGATAAAGAGCGACTGCCAAGCGTTCACCAGTGAGATAAGCGATGGCCCCTGCAGTCGCGCTAACCATGCTTTTTTAGGACAATTTTGGCGAACTTGTCCGACCATTCTTGTTCATTTTTCCCCAGTTTGAGGCATTGATGCTGCAACTGACCCACCCTTCAACGACCCTTGCTCCTAAGTTTGTGCCCCTTCAGGAGTCCTATGAACGATGTCGGCAAATCACGGCAGAGTATTCCAAAACGTTCTACATGGGAACGTTGCTCATGCCGGAGGCTAAGCGGAAAGCAATCTGGGCGATATATGTATGGTGTAGGCGAACTGACGAGCTGGTAGATGGTCCCCAGGCCAAGTTCACAACCGAAAGCACCCTAGACCATTGGGAGTCTCAGCTCGAAAGCCTTTTTGCCGGTCACCCCAAAGACAATTTAGACGTTGCCATGGTAGATACGCTCGAACGGTATGAGCTAGATATTCAGCCGTTTAGAGATATGATTGCGGGTCAGCGTATGGACCTGCACCGCGATCGCTATCAAACCTTCGAAGAACTCAAGCTCTACTGCTACCGAGTAGCGGGCACCGTCGGCCTCATGTCTACCGTTGTGATGGGCATGGATAGCGAAGTCAATACGGCGCCCTGGATGCGCGCTAATCCAGCAGTTGCGCCTATCAACGAAGCCGTCTCCCTCGGCATGGCCAATCAGCTGACCAACATTCTGCGAGACGTCGGTGAAGACGCAAGACGCGGTCGCATTTATCTCCCCTTAGAAGATTTAGAACTCTTTGACTACACCGAAAAAGATCTGTTCGAAGGCGTTGTCGATCAGCGCTGGCGATCGCTCATGCGGTTTCAAATCCAGCGAGCGCTGAAATATTATAGAGAGGCAGAAAGTGGCATTAGCCGGTTACATCCAGATGCCCGCTGGCCAGTCTGGACCGCGCTCATTCTCTATCGCAAAATCCTCGATGTCATCGTTGAGAACGACTACGACGTCTTTACCCAGCGCGCGTTTGTCCCTAAAGCCCGGAAGTTTCTCTGCTTGCCTCAAGCGCTCATACGCGCGCGTATGTCATAGAAAATAAAGGAAGCTAAACAAACGTCAGTTCGGGATAAGCGAAGAAAAAAGAAGGACAGGTACGCTGAAAAGTAG
>JBCBIK010000196.1:0-8133 GCA_038524545.1 Cyanobacteria bacterium J06623_4
AATGCAAAGTCTGTTTTCGGATTAAGGAAGCGCATCGTTTAACTACCCCTTTGACAGCATTTTAGATGGGACGTAGACAGCTTTATAATAGTGTAACGGAGAGAATTTGCCTGTGAGGTTACTGGCCGGTGACTTGTCTTTGTCCGGCTTTAATGAGGTCGACTAGTTCGGTCTTTGACTTCCCTACCATTAATCCCTGATCCTGCAAAATGGTAGGCGGTAGCCCTTGCTCCATCAGTATCTTATTTAGCACCATAAACATCATTAGCCGACCATTGGCATCTTTAAATGGGTGAATGATTCCTAGGCCGCGGCAGCAGTCGACGATGGCACCAATCACCCGGTCCTGATCTCCGCCTGCAGCATCAATTTCGCGATAGGCTTTGTTAATGACGTGGTTCATGAGCGTTGTCACGGTTGCTTGCAAAGCAGGACCCCTTGTTTTGCCAGCAGACCACTGCACTACGCGATTGGGATCTCGCGGTAGGCGCATTTCCTCCTCACCAAAATAACCCGCATTCCCCGCGACTTGATCGAGCTCTTGTCTGAGAGCAGCGAGCTCTTGCATTCCCGCTTCAGAGTAGTCTATCGTAACGCCCCAAGCATTTGGGCTTTGTTTCAGGCCGGTTTCCTGGAGATTATTCGGCTGAATAGGAATGCCATCAAAGATGCGGGCTTCGGTTGTTACCAGCTCTGTGGCATCTCGATGAAGGTCTTGCACAAAGGCCGTCGTTAAAGGGGTGTTTACATTGCGAACAATCCGCGTCAGGCCTTTCATCATAGAGCCCATGAAGCCTTTGGAGCGATCGTAAAAGTGTTTATCGCCTCTGGCGTGAACCTTGCCATCAATGAGAATTTTCCAGTAGTTCTCTCTACCAAAGGCCTCTAACGCAGCTAGACCCGGCTGGCCAGTTCCGGCAATTTCCGCTTCAATGACCGCCTCTAAAATCTCTGTCTTCTTCCGATAAAAGATTTCATGAACATCCGCGCTGAGCAAGTCCGTGCGGGCTCTTCGGTTGCCATGCACCACTTCTATCAAAGGCGTATTTAATAAGGCATTTTCAAGGGCTTCAATTTGGGTGTGGCTGTCTGCGGTATTGGGTAGCTGATTGACAAGGGCAGCAAATGTGTCTGGGCTATCAAAGAGTGCCTGGCGAATGTGCCTGTTGTTCTGTAATAGCTGAGAGAAAGCTTGGGGGGCGCCCTGTGGAGCGTTATCGAGATGCCTCTGTACTCTGTCGTTCAGATTGGCTAGTAGAGTTTGCCGTCTGTCTGTCAATCGAGTGTTGAGACGGGCAAGGGCGCTGTTGCGATCTTTTTTGTTAAAGAGACTTGTGCTCTCTGCCTCAGAGAGTAAGGCTTCTACAGAGGCGATCGCATCTAGCTGGTCATTGAGGGTTTGCAGTGTCGGATTGGCGGTTTCCTCTAGGTCGATCAGATCGTCTAGAGAATCCAAGATATCTCGGTATGCGAGGTTAGATTTTCGTTTGTTACTTTCAGCAACCAGATCGACCTTCAGCTGAGAAAAGGCAGGCAATAGCTTAAAGACAACCGCATCCGTAGACTCATCCATTTCAATCAGATCGGTCTCAAGGAGAACCAATTCTTTAGTGGGGTTGTCTCGGTTGAAATTGTCAATGAGATCGCGGGCCAATTGCTGAAAATCGGTTTCATTATCGGCTTCAATGACGAGGGTATTGATGACTTCTCGCTGCGATTCTGTTGGTCGAATTCTCAGAGAGGTGACATCTTCAATATCTGCTTGCAAATTATCCTTGAGGCTGACAATGGAGGCATCGGCATTGCGATCCACCTTGATATGAGCTTTGCGACCACCGTCATCGCGCCAAAACACAGCGTCGTATTCGTCAGGACTCTCGACGGTGAAGACGTTGTCTCGAACATTGCCCGTCACTACGAATGAGTCTGTGCGACGACTGAAGAGGCGCTTGAGGCGATCGCGCACAATCTTGGTCCGGTTCACCGTCCCAATGCGCTTAACTGGTGAGCGGGTGGCATCGCGTCGTTTTAGTTTTACGGCTCTATCTGGGGTAGCGCCTACTTTCTTTCTCCGTCCAATCATTGTCTTACCTTCTTGCTGCTGACCATTCTTCGGAAACTGTTTCTGGCTGTCGTTTCTTCGGCGGTCGCTGGGGCGGCAGCGTACTCGAACTTTGTTGTTTGCGATTCAAAAACGACTCTAGCCGCGCCTTTCTAATCTGAGGATCTAGCTGGTTATACGGTGAACGGAAGTCGCTAAAGTCAAGGCTTCTATTGGCAGCCAAATCTGCAATTACTTCATCTCTAAACACGCCGCGTATTTCTGTAGGGGTGAGCGATCGCCCCAAGGTACTCTCAAATAATGCAACCGGATTTACCACCGTCGTCGTAGCGGACGAACTCGCTCCGCTGGCAGCTTGGGCAACGCTAGCGGTAGCTTCTTCAGCCAGGCGCGATCGCATCAAAGTCAACGCGCCATCCATCGACATTTTCTGTAACTGTGGCGTGCCCTGGGGTCCGGATTGACTCTCATAGGTCAGCAGCGGCAAGGTTCGTCCCGTTTGCTCAAAAAATTCATTGGCAATGTACAGCGCCTGCAAAATGCTCTGGGACGAATGGGTATTCACATATACTCCTGCGACATCTCCATCGGCAGGCAACAACAACGCCTCTGTGGTTCTAAACGATGACCCATCGTAAAAGCCTTCAGACTTTGCTAGCCCTTGCAGCTGTTGACGTTTCTCCGGCGATAGAAAGTAACGGGCAGCGGGCCGGAAGCCCTGAAAAAACGTCCGATGCCCCACCGTATCCTGGGTATAAATAGAATGCTCGCGCACTTGGCGCTGTTGCACCCGCTGGGTAAGGACAGCCAAATTTTCACTCAGCTTATCCGATCTTGACGCCTCCATCTCCACCAAAATTTTATTCACCAAGTCATCTCGAACATACTGAGGCAAGTCTTGATCGTTAAATTTGTACTGCTCCAAAAGCGACAAAAACCAGTTGGGGCTGATGATGTCATCCTCTGGAAGTTTGCCAGCTCGTTCGGCAAAGGTAAACAGCTCTACCAGCAGCTCTGAAGTGGATAGATCGGGAATCCTGCCGAGTCGCCGATCATTCATAGATTGAAGCTTTTTACTCAGGTCGTCAATGTTATCAAACGACCGTCCTCCTTTTTCTTCAATCGCCGCCCGCACAATGCCACTCCACTGATCGGCGGTAAGATCTGTCTGCCCTTTGAGGATGTTGGCGAGCCGCGCACTTTTGTTGTGCTCTTTGGTGGAAGGGGCCATTTGGGTGGCACCCCGCAGCACTAGCCCGCTGGAGTCCACAATGTTTCCGCCGGCATTGGTGAGGTTGATGGGAACCTGTCTGCTGACAAAGGTTGCAGGCATCAGGATGGGCTGACGCGCGTGGGTCCCGCCTGCGGCGTTCCCACTCATTCTGGAGAGATCTTTGGTGACTGGGTTCTCGGTGGCGGTGGGGGCACCAATTTTTCGCACAAAGGCTCCGACGCCGTCAAAGTCTTGAATGATGTCGTCCCCGGCGGTTTGGTCTAGCTGGCTGTAGCGCGATCGCATTGCCGCCAGCACAGTCGGTTCCGGCCCTGTTCCCGTTTGCACAAAGGCCGTAATCTCTTGTCGCTGGTCTATGACCGTCGGCGGATTTCCCCCTGTCACCTTTCGAGGTTTTACCGACCCAATCGTCATTGAAGTGCTCATGATGGGACGGTTTGGAGGGCGATTGGAGACCTGGCTTGGGAGGCTTGCCGATGAAGCCGCAGTTTGAGGGAGGGGGGGCGCGGTGGGTGGTGTTGAAATAGCTGGTTGGCGCGGTGGTGTTGGAATCGTCGCCTGAGGGGGCCGGGACGAACTGTTTGGCTGGGGTGCAACTGGTCTCGCGGTAGACGCCGTGGTGATTGTCGCGTTCTGTATGGTTGCATCTTGTGGAGTCGCGTTCCGTGTTGTTGCTGTGTCCTGTGTCGCCTGCGGGCTAACCGGTGACGGTGAATTGGGCACCAGTTGCAACCGGTACTTGCCGCTGCCTAAGTCTTCTATTTGATAGCCCATGTCATCGGGGGCAAGTTTTGCCATGCGGTTTTGCAGGGCGCTCACTAAGCTAGCGGGCGTGGTGACGCCATCTGCAAGCTGAAGGAACACAGCCGATGGGTAAGCTGCGATCGCTGCCTGCCCGTCGGATTGAGCCTCTTGGCTCATTTGCGCAAAATCTGTGGTGAGCTCGCCCAAGGTATCGTCACTGGCATTGGCCAATGCTCTGACAAAGAAAGTAGGGCCGCGATCGCTCGGCCAAAACACACTTCGCTGATATCCATTTGACGCGGCATCTAGGCTAAAACTATTGTCGGCCCGGTTAGTGGCAGGGAGATTAAAGGCCCTGAGCGAACTGTTTAGCAGGGAGGAGGTTAATGTGGCGGGTCGTTTGGGCCGTTTTCGGGGAGGTTGCGATTTGCTTCTAGTGCGACTGCCGCTGCGACTGCCGCTACGACTGCCGCTGCGACTGGCGCTGCGACTTCCTTTTGATGTTTGAGAAAGAGGGTTTGATCGGCTGCGACCGCGTCCGTTAGTCATCGCTCACAATATCCTTTTGAATATCCTTTAGAAGGGTTACCAGCTAACTTGTTGCTTCCCTAACGTCTGCCACTGCGTTGGGGAAAACTGACTCACTTCATGCGCTTGAAAACCGATCCTTTGAAAGTTTTTCCTCCAATGCCTTTAGCGCCTGTCGCCGATCAATTTTTCCATCGACCAAAACAGAAGACTTTTGTAGTTTTTCGATGGCATCACTAGCGGCTCTGCGGCTCAGTGGGTTATCGGTTGTTGCCGCATCTAAGCTAATGTTTAGAGTGTCTAATGCTTCTCTGCGGCCCAAGGTTCTTTGTTCAGCAACGTCTAGGTTGAGGGAAATTTCAGTAATGCGGGCGGCTTTGGCTGTGTCGATGTTGCCATCAGTGTCCCTCAGCTGGCCCTCTAGGTTGTCAGGATTGGCACCGAGCGCGCGCGCAGTGGTGAGGATGGACTGTGCTGCAGCTTCGGCAGCTTGTTGCGATCGCGCCACTGCAGCCCCCTGCTCCGCCGCACCGTCACGCTCAATCGAAAATCCCAGCATCTGGCTAATCGCTTGCCGTGCCTTAGCCGTATCAATGCTGCCATCGGCTTTTCTGATCTCAACACCCAATGCTCGAGCCGCAGAGATGGCCGCCCCTTCTGCCACTTTGCGAGCAGCGGCAGTATCCGCATTACCCTGGCTATCGACGGCAATTCCCATATCCCTCACCGCCTTGAAGGCGCTCTCAGCATCTAGCTTGCCGACGGGCTGACGGGTGCGGCCTGCGACTTGTCGCCGAGGCGAATCAGACGGCGTTGCCAGGGTCGCCCGGCGAATTTGCCTGCGTCGGAGACTTTTGGCGCGATCGCGACTGCGCCTATTTTGAACCTGACCTTGCTGGCTACCCCGACGCTTCTGTTTCATTGAGTCCCCTCCTGACGACTTTTCTAATGACCTTCCTGATACCCTTCTCTGCGACCTTCTCTGCGACCGGTATGCACCCTAAGGACTGACGACTAAATATATTGACCATTTGCCTACTTCTCGTAGCCCTCACCCCAACCCTCTCCCGAGGGGAGAGGGAGCTGGATTTAGTCCCCTTCTCCCGCGGGAGAAGGGCTGGGGATGAGGGCGCTGGACTTGTGCACATGATTAAATCCTCGATCTTAAGAGCGTTCGCATGCATCACACTTTCGCCTTGAAGCCCACCACCATCTGCACTGTTTTCAAAAGTGTTTTGTCGCCCTGAACGGTAAAGGTCCAAGTTGACCCGTTGTTTCTGACGCTGAGGCCAGGGGTTTCTAAGAACTGTTCGTCTCGCAAAATTAGGGTCTCGTCATTATTGAGCATCAGGCTGACCGGTCCTGGCTCGGTCAGTAGGAACTTTGAGAAGATTCCCGTAATTCGGCTACTGGCCATATTGGGGAAGCGATCGCGAGTCAGTGTCAGGGAAAGTGAGGTTTCCTCAGTCGCCAAAAAGTCCAACCACTGGTCGTGGAAGTCATAGTTGAGATCAAAGAAACGAACCGTATCGTAGGGCTTCAGTAACCCTTTGACCGCATCGGTAAATTTCTCACCCCCCTGCAAGGCGGTATAGCGAATCCGAATATTGGCATCCAACAGTTCATCCAGCGTTACCGATCCTTGCTTGCCGTTTAGCTCCAAACGCCAGCGAGATACCGCCCCAGTACCCTCAAACGGCAAGTAGCGATCGTCATCAAAACGTAGCTCAAAGAGACCATTGCTCTTTTCGTATTCATCGACATGGGAAAGAGCAATTTGCTCGCTTACTCTCCAGTCGCTGCGAATGGCTAGCGGCTCAGTGCCTTTAGGATCTAGCAGGTACTTCACCGCTTTAGGATTGGTCTCTAGCACCGTTTTGTTGTTGAGCTGGGTGAGGGTGGCGTTGACGGTCTCGCCTTTGGCCGCATCGAAGCTCACTTCGAGGGTTTTTATCTGGCGGCAGTAGTGACCTGGAAAGTCGTAGTCGAACAAGGCTTCAGAAAGCTCAAATTCGCACGTACCCTTACTTTTGAACTGTAGTAGGGCAAGCGGATCGAGGTCTAACAGCGAAATCGATTTGGAAATTTCTAGGCGGCGGCTGTCGGATTGAATAAAGGCTTGCTCCATGCGGTCGAGATCTAGGCCCAGGCTATCGCCCGCAAGCAGCCCTTTACGCTGAGAATTCCAGTACATGCCGTTGATAAAGTTCACCTCGCTGGCGTTGACACCGCGCTCAAACTGGAAGGCTTTTTCGGCGCTTTTGGCCATATCGTGGGCAAGCTTGTAGCTTTGGTAGTACAGGCCAGCAAGCTGGCTACTCATCCACTGATAGAGTTGTTCATTGCTGAACTTGCTGGTCATAAAGGTTGAAATTGACTTGTGATGTTCAATCTCTTTTTGATGGATGGCAAGTTCATATTCAGCAATCTTAAGCTGTTGCTCGGCCCCGGCAATTTGTGCTTGGATTTGGGTTTTGTCGTGAATAGCCGTTTCGACCTGATGTTCTATATCTGCCATCATGCGCTCGTGCTGAGCCACAATACCAAAGATCTCACCGCCAATGCTGAGGCCCTCGGCCACAGTTTGCAACACTTCTGAGGCCGAACTCAGGGAGGAATAGGCTTGGGCACCCCCCACCTTAATACCGGCAATGAAAGGCCCGATCAGGGAGTCGGGCGCAGAGCCACCGAAGCTGGCAATCGTGCGCAAGATCGCCGAAGCCGCATGGGACACGACCGCCGCGCCCATGACGCTCATTTGAGCAATTTCGTAGGGCAAGAAACCGTCATCTATGGTGGATTGGTTGTAGGCTTCGTTGGCTTCTACCATGGCCAGTCCGGCTTTGAGGCTGGCAATGGTTTCTTCGGCCTCGGCTATTTGAGCCTCTTTAACCTTGGTGACCATGGAGAGAATGGTAGCTTCTTGCCTGTGTTGCAAGAGACCCAGCTGTTCGGCATCTCTCTTTTCGATGGCCGCGAGCAGTTCTCCGCCAAACTGATTGAGCCGTCCGACTAGCTCTTTGGCTTTGTAGAACATGAAGTTGAACCGGTAGTGAGGCACCGGAACTAGGCTGCCGCTGGTGATTTGGCTAAGGCTGCTGCCACCGGCGATCGCCTGCACAATCGACATCGGATCGATTGGCGGCTGGAACAGCGGCAGCGCCTGCTTCACCCCATCGATATTCAGGCTCTGACGAATCTTGTACAGCCGATCTTCCACCCGGTTCCAATAGTCTAGGAAGCGATCATTGTCGGGGATGAAGAAATAGGGTCTGGAGACGGTTTGGTGAACGGTGCCAGTGGCGATCGCAAACTCTGTTTGGGCTGTATCGATCAGCAGATCGGTTTCCCCTGGGGTGGGGTTGTAGAGGTTGGCGTAGGTGCGGGCTTCGGGGAGCTGGTGATGCCCAAGCGCTGCAGGGCGAGTGCCCAACAGATCGTAGGCCAAGATGTAGAGCATTCTGGCTTCGTTGATGCTTTCGATGCTGTATTGCCGGAACAGCATGTCGCCCCAGTCGAGCAGGTTGTCGATGTAGGCCATCATGGTGGCTTTTTGGTAGGCGAC
>JBCBIK010000197.1:0-8100 GCA_038524545.1 Cyanobacteria bacterium J06623_4
GCAGATTTTGGAGCTGAATGTCACTGCCCACAAACTGCTCATAAAATTGAGGAAAAGCTCGATTAAATCGCTTGAGCAATTCTAGAGTAGAAGGTTCTAAACCGAGTGCCATAGGGGGCCAAGTGCTGCTTCAGGGCTGCTTCAAAGTCGGGAGGTGGGCCTAGTTTGCCCGGATCGACACCCATTTACTAGGTTTTATGGAGTCACTTTGATATATTTGCTTAGCTCCAAAGATGCATTCTGAGGGCAATTGCGGACAGTCACTAGTAAAAGCAGACCCTTGGGTTTGCTTATGAAGTGAACTCGCAAACGATATACTTCAAAAGATATACTGCTAAATGCGCGCCGCTCAGCAGCAGCACCATCCTCCTTACTTAAGATTGCCTGCATGGGTTTCTGGAAAAGCTTGTTTACTACCTCTGAGGTTGCTGTCACTTCCCCGCAAACTGCGACCGCCGGTTACATAGCAGAAGCCAAAGGCGTCGATAGCAACACCCGCATCTTTTTTAGTACAGACCGCACCATTGACCTCTATGAGCTAGAAGAACTCTGCGACGCCGTTGGCTGGTCTCGCAGGCCCATCCGAAAGGTCCGAAAAGCAATTCAGAACAGCTTTTTAGTGATTACGATGTGGGAGCAAAAGGGCAATCGCAAACGCCTAATCGGATTTTCGAGAGCCACCTCTGACCATGCCTTTAATGCCACGATTTGGGATGTAGTGGTGCACCCCGACTCCCAGGGTAAAGGTCTGGGCAAAGCGCTTATGAAGCAGCTAATCAAAAAGCTACGGAGCGAGGACATCAGCAACGTGACACTGTTTGCCGATCCTGAAGTTGTGAGCTTTTATCAGCAGCTGGGCTTTATGCCCGATCCCGAAGGCATCAAGGGCATGTTTTGGTACCCAGACTGATTTAGCCTTGGCTGATTGCTTTGGCCTGCTGAATCCAGCTGGCGACCTGAGCCGTATCAGGGGCTAGGTCAGCCCGGCTAAAGAGCTGTACCTGTAGCCGAAGGAGCTGGGGATGCAGCCGCTGCACAGACATGGTCGCGAGCTGTCGCGGCGTGCTAACGCCAGCATGGAGGAGCAAGCCGCAGTGCTGACAGCCAACGCCGGGAATCCGCGCAAGATTTGCTAAAGCGGTCCATTTATTAATGTATTTGAGGCTTGTGTTGAGCTGGGCGGAGAGCTGCTGACGCTGCGGAATGCTGTTGCCCTGGCGCAGCAAGTCGAATGTGGTGTGAATACCGCAGTTCTTGAGCTGCTGAATTTGAGGGCCGCTGAGTCCGGGTAGGTTTTGAATTGGGTGATTGGCTGAGGTGATGGAGGGCATGGTGGTCTGCTGATGAACTGGCAGAGGGATAGATGCTGAGGCGGTGTGTTAATCAATCAAGTTTGCTCGTTTTGATGGGGTCACTGGGTACTCTGGAGTAGTCCAAAGTTAGTCCAAAACTATGGGCCCAGCAGGCGAATGGTTTGCGAACGGTCGTGTTACTATGGGGGCCGGGATGTAGCGCAGCTTGGTAGCGCGCCTGCTTTGGGAGCAGGATGTCGCAGGTTCGAATCCTGTCATCCCGATTGCGTCTTGCCGCGCAATCGTTTTTGTATGCACGATGGTTTGTCCTGAGTCTTTACTATGAATTGACTAGGGTTGACTGCTCAGTGATTGAACGCTTAGCGATTGCCAGCTCAGAGATGGCAGGTCCGGCAATAGCAAGCATTAGGGTAGCCTTTGGGGCAGTCGCACTGCTCACTATTTAACAACGCATGTCGATTTATTAATCGTCCACCCCGCCCTGAGAGATGTGAAGTAGCTCACACATGATGGGTATGCATGAAATTGCAAAAAATCAGGAGGATCTATGCATTTGTTCATTCGCCGTACCTTAGCGCAAGTCTTAGCTGCAGGTGCATTGAGCGTCGGGTTTGTTGGCACTGGGCTGGCAATGAACCCGGCTTTAGCACTGACGCCGGAGCAGATTTCACGGCAGCGCTCTACCGTGCTGGCCTACGTCTTAGAAAATGACGAAGGGCTGATTTTGTATCCTGGCGTGGATGCGGCTGCCGATGAGCTCAATCTTTTGGTTTTTATGTCTGAGGAGGAAGCTCAAAACTTTTTGGCTGACAGTTCTGAGAGCGTACCTTCTGATGTTCGCATTATTTTGACCAACCTGGAGCGTATTCATCAGGTGGTAGCTGCTGCCGGTGAAAATCAGCCTCGCTTAGTACTGGTGCCGGAGCCTGCAGAAGTGGAGGAGGCCGTTGAGCTAAATGCTGGCTATCAGGGAGGCGTGCCGCTGTTTTTTGCGCAGCTAGAAGATGGCTCTTTTGCACCGCTACGCCAAGACAATGGAGATGCTGTTTTTCCGATGTTTTTCTCTCGGGCGGATTTGGAGGAAGCGCTGAGTGGCCTAGCGGAGACTGACCCTGAGGCCCGTGAGGCGATCAGCATTGGGGTGCTGCCACTGCAAACTGTGCTGCAAGAAATTCAAACCAGTGATGATGAACTGCTCAGCCAGATCCGTCTGCTGCCGCCTGAAGTTGTAGATGCGATTCGTTCGCAGGGTGGCGAGACTCAACCACAGCCAGCTGCTCAGCCAGAAGAACCCGCAGCCCCTGCCGCAGAGTAAGTAAGCTGAGGTGGTTTGGGTAATTGATGAGGTGTGCCTAGCAGGCGTCTTTGCCGCGGAAGACGACGACAATGGTCTTGAGAATGATTTGGAAGTCGAACCGGAGTGACCAGCGTGCCTGGTAGTCCATATCCATTTGGACGATTTGCTCAAAGTCTTTAATGCTTGAGCGACCGCTGGTTTGCCAGAGGCCTGTGATGCCGGGCTTGACGGCGAGTCGCTGCCAGTGGTGTGGCTGGTAGTGAGCAACTTCATTGACGACGGGTGGGCGGGTGCCTACTAGGCTCATCTCGCCTCTAAGTACGTTCCAAAATTGAGGTAGTTCGTCTAGGCTGGTGCGACGTAGAAAGCGACCTACTCGAGTGATGCGAGGGTCGGTCTCGTTTTTAAAGATGAGGCCTTGAGCTTCGTTTTTGACGGTGTGCTTGCGGGTGTCGGCATCGGGCACCATGGAGCGAAATTTCCAAATGCGGAAGGGGCGCCCCCGGTAGCCATAGCGGGTTTGGCCGAAGAATAGCGGACCTGGGCTGTCGCTCTGAATAGCGATCGCAACAGGTAGCAAAACAATGGCGACAATGCAGAGCCCTACTAGGGCACCAGCGATATCGATGAGGCGTTTTAATCGGCTAGTGACGGCGAGGTTTGGGCGCCCCCAATGAATGCTTTGGGCGGCGATCGCAACCTGCCTTTCGGCTTGCTGCCGGTATCGCACGCTGGTAACTTGCCGAGGCGTGTGGGGAATCGTTTGTGTTTCCTGAAGAAGAGCCCTAACCATTGCTGTTCTGCACTTGCTGAAACGACAGATACTGAAAAGACAGATTTTTGACTACTCACACGCTTTTGGTGAGTTAGGGCCATCATATGAATCTAATCCGGAAGCCGGTAGTTTTCGGTAAGTCCTTTGTTTAATCTTTTCAATGACCGTCTGCCCGATGAAGCTAAAGAGACAGTTTTTATAAGAATCCTGAGCTTTTGACTGTTAAAAGTCCGTGATCTTACGGGTGTGGCTTGCAAAGGTCGATTTGGCTATGGCGTTGTCGTTTCTTTTTTAAAGCTGTCTGGAGTGCGATCGCCCTGAGCCGGTCGTAAGGTGATGAGCTGATCATAAAGATGGTGGGCCAGCATTAGCTTGCTACAGTGTGCAATCGGGTGCTGCTGACCATCGGCGAGCAGAATCACGGCTTCGTTGGTGTCGCTGCCGAATCCACTGCCGGACTGGTCGATAGGATTGGCCACGATGGCGTCGAGGCCCTTGCGGGTGAGCTTGCTGAGGGCTGGGGGGAGAATATCGCCCGTTTGGGCGGCAAAGCCGACGATGAGCTGATGATGGCTTTTGCGATCGCTCAGCTGCGAGACGATATCTGGCACGGGGGCCAAGGGAAGCTGTTGAGGGAGGTCTTTTTTCGGCAGCTTGTGGGGTGCGGTGTTGGCCGGTCGTACGTCGGCGACAGCGGCGGCCATGATGACCCAGTCGGCGCGGGGCAAGCGGGCCAGCATATGCTGTTCCATCTCGGCGGCTGTGGTGATGGCGATGCGATCGCTGTCTGCCGGAAGGGTGCGGGTGACCTCTGCGGAGAGCGGACCGTGCACGAGGGTGACTTGGGCGCCGCGATGCTGGGCCGCCTGGGCGAGGGCAATGCCCATTTTGCCAGTGGCCGGATTGCCGATGTATCGCACTGGGTCTATAAATTCTCGGGTGCTGCCAGTGCTGATGAGGAGGTGCTTGCCAGCCAGGTCTCGCTTACCCTTTGTATGCGCCAGGGACTGAAGGTAGGTGACGATGGCTTGCGGTTCTGCCATTCTGCCTTGTCCGATGCGATCGCAGGCTAGCCGCCCAGCCGCAGGGCCGACGATATGGAATCTAGTGCTGTGAGCGTGTGAGCTGGCCTGGGCGGCGTCGGGGCGTAGGCGCTGAATATTTTGCTGAACGGTGGGCTGCAGCCACATGTCAGTGTTCATCGCTGGGGCCAAGAGCACTGGGCAGGTAGAGGCGAGCACCGTGTTGGTGAGCAGATTGTCTGCTAGGCCATTGGCGAGTTTGCCAAGGGTGTTGGCGGTGAGGGGTGCGATCGCAAAGACATCGGCCCACTCACCCAGCTCAATGTGTAACGGCCTGCCCTGCTGAGCCGACCAAAAGTCTGCATCTGTGAGTACGGGCTGACGAGAGAGTGCTGCAAAGGTCACCGCAGATACAAAGCTCTGGGCCTGCTCGGTCATTAGCACGCGGACGTTTATGCCTGCTTTGGCCAGGGTGGAGGTGACTTCGCAGAGTTTGTAGGCAGCGATGCCGCCGGTTACGCCGATCAGGACGTTTGGGGCGGGCGCGGGCGGTTGGGGAGGGTCAGCGACGCTCACGACTCATCGAATGCTTCGAGGTCTAGCAGGTGCATGTAGGGTTCTACCAGCTCGGAGCGCTGGAAGGCGACGGCTCGCAGCAGGTGCCAGTCTTGAAGTCCGGCAAAAGGGGTGTCGTACTCGTCTTGTTCGAGACGCTGGGCGAGTTCGGCCACGTCCTCTGAGGTCATTTGCGCGATTTGCTGGGTGGAAATGTGGGTGGCGTTGAGTGCGGCATCGTGTGCTCCGTTGGCCTCGGAGGATACGGTTCCAGATTGACGTGGTTCAGCGGATTGCATCATTGCCCATTCCCTGCGTATTGGTGACAATTCATGGCTACCCACTAGTGTATGAGCTACCGCCATGAGGTTTACACTCTGTAAGCTAAACGTTAGAGAGCTAAACAAATGACAACATCTAGTGATGACATTTGTTGACTGCCTTTTCTGTTGACTGCCCCTTCTTTGACTGATCCTTTTTTACGGCTGCTGAACGGCTGAGCAAAACTGGCTAGCGACCCGCAGCGCCTCTAGGGAGACTTCGTGGCCCATATCAAATTCATGATAGGTCACTGCTAGGTTTTGTTGTGTGAGCTGGGCTTTTGTTTCTAGGGCTTTGGTCAGCGGTACGACGGGATCTTGCCTGCCGTGCAGCAGTAGCACCGGACGCGGCGTGACACATTTTGGGATTGGGGCGTGGCTATAGCTGCTGAGAATGAGCATGGCCGCTAGGGGCAGCCTGGGGCCTACATCTAGGGTCATGGCGCCACCTTGGGAGAAGCCGCCCATGATGGTTTTTTCAAGGGGGATGCCGGTTTGCTCGGGGAGTGATCGCATCCAGTCGGTCAATCTTTGGCGGCTTTCTTGCAGGTCAGCCTGCGCCTCAAAGTCGTGTGGGCTGCGAAAGTCGTAGTTGGCCGGAAAGCTATACCAAGCTCTGCCGCCTGGCACCATGGGATGGTCGAAGGGGGCTTGGGGGAGCAGGGCGCGGGTCGGCGCTGCAATCATGTTGATCGCTTCGATGAGTCCGGCGACGTCTTGAGCATTGGCCCCCCAGCCATGAAGCAGCACCAGCAGCCGCTGATCGGCGCCGTCGGGGGTGAGCGCAATCGCATTGAGAGAAGGGGTATCCACTGACCGCTGATCGTCCTTTGTGTAAACTGTACAATTTGTTATTACATCATTTGTCATCACATCATAAGACGGTCCAAGTGTCCTCATTACCTGTAGGCTTTCCTGTAGTCTTTAGATCTGTCGTGCTGTTTACTGTGATTACTGCCTGCCCATGTCCCGTCTTGCGTTGTTGAGTGTGTCTGATAAAACTGGTCTGGTGGAGCTAGCGCGATCGCTTACCCAGGACCTGGATTTTGAAATTGTCAGTAGCGGCGGCACGGCCAAGGCGATTAGCGATGCTGGCATTGCCGTGACCAAGGTCTCTGACTATACGGGCTCGCCAGAGATTTTAGGCGGGCGGGTAAAAACGCTTCATCCTAAGGTGCACGGCGGGATTTTGGCGCGGCCCGATCAGCCAGCGGATGCCACAGATCTTAGCAACAACGACATTCGCCCGTTTGATCTGGTGGTGGTGAATCTGTATCCCTTTGAGCAGACGATTGCGCAGCCCGATGTGGAATTGTCGGCGGCGATTGAAAAAATAGATATTGGTGGGCCCACGATGGTTCGCGCGGCGGCCAAAAACTATCAGTACCTCACCGTGCTCTGCAGCCCCGACCAGTACGAAGAGTATCTAGCGTTGGCTAGGGAAAATGAGGGGACGCCCCCGCTGCCATTTCGGGCGGCTTGTGCGCAGGCGGCATTCTGGCATACGGCGAACTATGATTGTGCGATCGCCCAATACCTGACCCTTCAGCAATCTGAAGAAGAGTCCGGTTTGCCTGCTCACTACGCACTGAGTGGCGCTCTCAGGCAGACGCTGCGCTACGGTGAAAATCCTCATCAGCCTGCTGGCTGGTATCAGGCGGGCGCGGTTGCCCAGGGCTGGGCCGCTGCCGAGCAGCTGCAGGGCAAGGCACTGAGTTACAACAATTTGGTAGACCTAGAGGCGGCCAGGCGAATTATTGCAGAATTTCCCAGCGAGGAGAGACCTGCTGCCGCTGTGCTAAAGCACACGAATCCCTGCGGCGTTTCGGTTAGTGAGACGTTGGCAAAGGCATATCAGCAGGCGTTTGATGCGGACAATGTTTCTGCCTTTGGTGGCATCGTCGCGTTGAATCAGTCAATTGATGAGGCGACTGCAGAGGCGCTGACGGGCACCTTTTTGGAATGTGTGGTAGCGCCGGGATGCGATGCGGGTGCTAAGGCTATCTTGAGTAAAAAGAAGAATTTGCGAGTGTTGGTTTTGCCAGATTTGTCGGTGGGACCGACTCAGACAGTGAGAGCGATCGCTGGCGGCTTCCTCACCCAGCTCTCCGATGACCTACCAGAAAATCCAACAACCTGGATCATTCCAACAGAGAGAAAGCCCAGCGATGAAGAACTTGCTGATTTGTTGTTCTCTTGGCGGGTAGTGAAGCATGTGAAGTCCAACGCGATCGTGGTTACCAGTGGTAGCACTACCCTGGGCGTAGGTGCGGGCCAAATGAACCGGGTAGGCGCAGTGAAAATTGCGCTATCGCAAGCGGGTGAGCAGGCCAAAGGTTCCATTCTCGCCAGCGATGGCTTTTTCCCCTTCGACGACTCTGTTCGAACGGCTGCAGAAGCCGGTATCAAAGCGATTGTTCAACCCGGCGGCAGCATCCGCGACGAAGACTCAATCAAAGCTGCAAATGAGCTAGGCCTAATCATGGCCTTCACGGGTGCACGGCACTTTTTACACTAGGTGTCATCATTTGAATGGCGTTCTTATCAGAGCGCTGGGTGATACTGGAGCGCAATGTAGCTGATGCGTGCCAAAGCCCATAAGGCGACTACAATTCTGAAATTTTGATTTTGATGCGAGCCGTGATGCAGAAATAAAGGCTTCAACCATATTGACAATGAGTATCTGCTGCTGAGCATACTCTACAACCTGGTTTTGAAGAGCCGTCAGCCTCAATTATGAGTTAAATAGCTACAGTGTTGATGCAAACTCTTTATCCAGAGGACTCCGCACACCACGTCCACCTCTGTTCAAGACATG
>JBCBIK010000198.1:0-7992 GCA_038524545.1 Cyanobacteria bacterium J06623_4
GAGCTGTGCCCAAAATATCAACAAAAATTGCTGATGGATGATAGCGATCCCCAAATAGAAAACCCTCAAAGATCAGCGCCGATAAAACGCTCCCCTACGCAGTCGTCTAGAGCGGAGCTGAAGCAACCTAGGGCTACCCTACACACAGGAAATTTATACTTATTTGATCAGGTGCCTTACGCGATCGCCTGGCGCTGGCAGCAGCAGCTAGTCAGCGAATACAAAGCCTCCTTGGTTGCCGATAGCGCACTGCCTCAAAGCAATCACAAACCAAAGGCAAGCAGGGCAAAAGATGCCTTACTGCTGCTACAGCACAGCCCTGTGTATACGCTAGGGCAGGGCTCAGATAGTCAGTTTTTAAAATTCGACCCGGATAGCGACGACCATGAGCTTTTTCGGGTGGAGCGGGGCGGAGAAGTCACTTATCACTGCCCAGGTCAGCTGGTGGGATATCCCATTTTGAACCTCCGGCACTACCGGCAGGATCTCCATTGGTATCTGCGGCAGCTAGAGGAGGTGTTGATACGCACGCTGGGGCGCTACGGGCTGAAGGCTGAGCGGATGGCAGGGCTCACGGGGGTGTGGATAGGGAACCGAAAAGTGGCTGCCATTGGCATTAAAGTTAGCCGGTGGATTACGATGCACGGATTTGCGCTGAATGTGTGCCCGGACCTCAGTGGATTTGAACAGATTGTACCCTGCGGCATTGCAGATAAATCGGTGGGCTCAATGGCGCAGTTTTTGCCGGAGGACGTCACTGTGACTGCTGTACGTGAGGTGCTAATTGGTGAATTTGAGCAGGTATTTGGCCTGTCGCTACGGCGGGCAACGAGGCCTGAGTTTGCACTTTGAGTAAGGCGAAGACGGCTATCGTTGAAAGTCGATTTCTAGGAGTGAAAGATCGTCTTCGAAGCGATCGCCCCCAAAGGTACTGACATGATCAATCAGGGTTTCGAGGCTCAGTTGATTCTTCGATTCTAATTTGGTCAGCAGTTGAATAAAGCCATTGAGCCCCAGCAGAGACTCTGACGTGGGGCAGGGGATATTGGCCGGATGGATTTCGTAGATGCCGTCGCTGAATATGTAGAGACGGCTGTTGTTGGCGATGTTGCATCGCTGCCACTGGTAGAGGCTGTCTGGCATCATGCCGATGGGCATACCGGGGGTGCGTAGCTGCTCTAGGGTGAGGCCGCTGTTTGCCTTGGGGTGGGCAGGGGTAACCAAAATCGCTGGCGGATGGCCCGCGCTGGCATAGGCGAGCTGATGGGTCGTGCGGTTATAAACGCCGTACCAAATAGTGAAGTATTTATCGTTTTGATCGTTCATTTGAAAGGCTTCATTGAGGCCTTTGAGAACGGTTTCGGGGCGGTAAAAATTGACGCCGGGGAGAGATTGCGATCGCAACACATTGAGCACTGAAGTGGACAGCAAAGCTGCCCCTAACCCGTGACCCGACACATCTAGCAAATACATCACCAAATAGTCAGGGTCAAGCCAGTAATGATCAAAGCAATCTCCCCCTAACTCCTGAGAAGAAATAAACCGCGATGAAATAGACACGCAGTGGCGCGCATCTGGAGGGGTATCCCGTGGCAACAGGGAAGTGACATAGGTAGCCGCCTCAGCCAGCTCTTTTTCCAAGCGATGGGTTTGTGCCTTCAGTGCCTGCGTCAGCTGATGTAAGCGCAGGCCAGATTTCACCCGGGCATTGAGTTCAGCATTATCGACAGGCTTGAAAAGTAAATCATCTGCTCCAGCTTCGATGGCCTCTGCTCGGTTCGCGAGGTCGGTGTGGCTCGTCATAATCAAGACAGCCGTTGTCGAAAGATTAGGGTCTTCCTTAATGCGGCAGCAGAGGTCGAGTCCGCTCGGGCCGTTGGGCAGTAGCAAGTCGCAGATAATGACAGAAGGCCTTAGCCGAACCGCCGTTTCGAAACCGACCATCGCATCGCTAGCAGTTTCTACTCGATAGCCTCGCTTCTGCAATAACCGCTGCAGGCTTTGTGCCACCAGCAAATCATCGTCAATGACGAGAATATCTATGATGCTGGCTTGCGGTCCAGCCATTGCAGAAGAATAGTTCACAGACGACACTTCACAGACAAGAGTTCACAGACAAGGATAGAAAACTACGGCGATTACCCCCTCGGAAGATCTCAGTGATTAAAAATCGTACGTGGCATTGAGTGGGACCGCCTCTTCCGCAGGCGCTGACGTCTCTAAAATGAGGCGGTTGGAAATAGAGTGGTTCCAAAGATCGATAAAATCAACGAGGTAGTAGGGCAGATCTTCTGAACCGTCATCTTTTCTGTCAGGTAATGTGTAGTCTTCTAGGTCGAAGAGATGCAATCGCTCCATGGTTTGAACCTGGGAGGGTTCTAGGATATTGGCCCGATAGGCACCCGACTCGTCGATGGCACTAAAACAGCAAACCTGGTAGTAGTTTTCGCCAGAGAGTTCACGGTACTGCACCAGGGTGTAGACATCGGCAGGCTGAAGCGGGAAAGGCAGCGACAGAACAATTTTTTGCTGAGTGGGCAATAGAGAAAGACGGACTGCATTGCGAACGCCGTAGTAGCCGACTTTATCGGACTGCAGAGGATATTTGCGGTGGCGGGGTTGCACATGCGTACGCATGAAGGTGGCAATGCCTAGGGCTTCTTCGGTGTAGGCACCGATGAGGCTGACATGTACATCGTAAGCTGGGACATTGCTGATGTTGAATACTTCAAGCGAAAGGTTGCGCTTGCCCTCACTGCCTTCGCCAGACTGCAAATCCCAGTAGAGATGGGGTAAGGCGGTTAGCCGCAGCTGCTTTTCGACGACGTCGCGATAGTATTGGCTCTCTTGCTGCACCTGCTTTAGGTTTTTGCTAGTTAGCCAGGCGTAGGTCCCCGTAAGGCCAACCAGTAGCAAGTTACTGATAATTAATATGGGTTCCATGCGCTCACCCCTTCCCGAGTCCCCCCGCCTGAACGGTCTATCTTTCTAGTATTCACTGAAAGAACTTATTTCGATACTCCAAACCATACCCCAAACCATGCTTTCTATTCAGGCGAAGCAGACCCTTTCTATGCGAACCCGTGATGGGGTCCGGCTAGACGCGGACGTTTATACACCAAAAGGCCGGGGGCCGTTCCCGGTTTTGCTGATGCGCCAGCCTTATGGACGAGCGATCGCTTCGACGATTGTGTACGCTCACCCCCTTTGGTATGCAAGGCAAGGCTACATCGTGGTGATCCAAGACGTTCGCGGGCGGGGCACCTCAGAGGGGCAATTTGATCTATTTGCCCACGAAGTATCCGATGGGGAAGAGACCGTCCAATGGGCATCGCAGCTCCCCGGTAGCGACGGCCAGGTAGGCATGTATGGGTTTTCTTATCAGGGAATGACACAGCTACAGTCAGCGCAGGCCCAGCCGCCAGCGCTAAAGACCATCGCACCTGCCATGACGGGTTATCACCTGTACGAAGACTGGGCCACTGAAAACGGTGCATTTTGCTTTCAGCTAGGGCTGATGTGGGCCATCCAGCTGGCAGCTGAGACTGCCCGTAGAGAAGGAGACAATGCCGCGTTTTCGCAGCTATTACAAGCAGCTCGCAACCTGCCAGTTTTAGATCCCAAACCGGCAGCACCAGCCGCGCTAGCAGGGGTAGACTCTTTCTTTCATGACTGGGTAAGCCGGTCGTCCGGCGATCCCTACTGGCAGCAGCTGACTCCGCAGCTAGACCAGGTAGACCTGCCCGTGCTGCATATTGGCGGCTGGTTTGACCCCTATCTGCGCGGCGATTTGAGATGCTATCGGGAGATGGCTTCTCGGGCGCAGGCGTTACACCACTTCTGGGTAGGCCCTTGGCGACACATTCCCTGGGGGCAAAAGGTAGGTGCAGTGGATTTTGGCCCGGCGGCGATGAGCCCAATTGACCAAGTACACATTCGCTGGTTCGATGCCATTTTGAAGGAAAAAGGCAAAGAGGAGCTGATGGCAGAATCGCCGATTAAGCTCTTTGAAATGGGAACCAACCAGTGGCGTCACCTGAGCGCTTGGCCAGAAACTCCGACTCAAAACACATCGGGAACTACTTACTTTCTACAGAGTACAGGCACCGCCAATATTCGCACCGACAGCGGACGCTTAAGCGTGGTTCAGCAAACGCAGCCGACGACCGATGCGCTGGTGCATGACCCTTGGAATCCGGCACCTGCACTGGGCGGGCATAGCGCCATACCGGCGGGGTCTTTTGAGCGGACGGAGATTGACCAGAGGGGAGATGTGCTGACGTATACCAGCAATCCTATGACGCAACCCCTGCGGGTTGCGGGTGTTGCTGAAGTGGTGTGTGCGATCGCAGCTTCTACTCCCAGCTATGACCTCTGCGCAGTCCTCTCGCGCGTCAAAGAGGGAAAAGCCTACAACCTAACCCAAGGCTACCGACGAGTAGACGCAACCCAAAAGACCGAAAACGTCATCTCGCTACCGCTGCACCCCACTTGCTTCAGTCTAGCCCCCGGCGAAAGCATCCGCTTGAGCCTCAGTGCGGCCTGTTTTCCGGCCTATCTGGTCAATCCAGGGACCGGTGCCTCTCTACAAGAGAGCCGACAGGTAGACGCCCAAATTATCACCTTAGCGATTGTCATCGGCGGCACAGCAGGTGCTACGCTCAGGCTACCTCAGCCTCCTGATACGGCTCATGATTAAACACTTCAAAAACCCGGCGACAGCAAGTTCGCAGCACCTCGCCTGCCGCTGATTCTGGCGTCAGCGCCCCTTCAAACCGCCAGTCATTAATCGTAGACAGCCGCCACTGCTGACCTCGATGGTCAAAACCGGCCATCTCAAGACCAATGGCACGACGCTGACCAGATTCAATATCTTGATGCAATCGAATTTGAATCAGTAAGCTGCGGCATTGGTATAAACGGCTAACGCCGGGAAAGTGAAAGCCAATATCAACCGATTCTGGATCGATCAGATTGCGGGTTGCGGCATCGTTCGACCAAGGCTTGAGGTCAGCTCTAAGATCGGGCAGTTCAGTTTTGAATACCCCGATAGTCGCTGCAATTTTGCTTGCAAACTCAATTGTTGACGCTTGTTCTGCTGCGTTCACATCTCCTCGTCAAATTCGTTGCTTTATATTGTAGCGGCCAAATATTCTGGATTCGCCAGTAGCCTCTCAGCATATGCTGACAAGCTTTTTCTATCGGATTGTGAATGAGTAAACAGCAGCCAAAAAGTCGGACAGTGTTGAGAAGCGAAGGCTGTAGAATATAAGGAAAATATAAAGACCAAGCGCTAAACCGTCCCTAATCCAATCCGTCGATGATCGCTATTCGGCTCAAAAACGGCTTGTGAACTGGATTTATCAAAGGTTATGGTGAAGTATCAATCATGTAGAAATGTAATAGGAGGCTGAATGGAGGCGTACGCTCCAGTTTTGCCTGAGGCCAACGGACCTTTCAAGCTCTTACTTTTTATCGACAAACGACCTAACTCAACGGAGCAGATTCGGAGTGTTCGGCATCAGCTAAAAGAACTTTGTGCACAGGGAACAGAGCACTTAGCGGCTATCGAGCTAGAGATTGTCGATGTCACGAATCAGCCCTATCTGGCTGAGCACTTTAAGCTGGTCGCAACACCGGCGCTGATTAAAGTTTCGGCGGATAAGCATCAGATCTTAGCCGGTAGCGATATTGCCATTCAGCTAGCCCACTGGTGGCCGCGCTGGCAGCGGGAACATGAAGCCGCCCAGCAGGAAAAATCGGCAGCGGTGGAAGTTGAGGGCGTTGCAGTAGATGCCGTTGCTCAATCGACAGAAATCTTGAGGCTCTCAGATGAAATATTCAGACTGAAGCAAGACAAGCAAACGCTGATGTCTCAGCTCTCCTTTAAAGATCGCATTATTGCGATGATGGCCCACGACCTGCGGAACCCACTGACGGCAGCTTCTATTGCACTAGAGACTCTGGAGCTCGCCTACGAACCCACCAGCAAACAAAAAGACAAGTTTACACCGGAGCTAATTGCCCACCTGCTGCGAAATACCAAGGTGCAAATCCGCACGATTAACAGCATGATTACTGAGATTTTGCAGGCTGCCAGGGGACCGAGTGCCAACCTGCAGATTTCTCCTCGCGAGCTGAACTTACAGGCGCTCTGCGCAGAGGTGCTTGCCTCTTTTCAGGCCAAGCTCAAAGCGAAGAATCAGGGCATTGACACCGATATCCCGCAGGATCTGCCCCAGGTTTACGCCGATCCTGATCAGGTACAAAGGGTGCTGAGTAACCTAATTGACAATGCCATTAAGTACACCGCTATAGATGGCAAAATCGGCATCG
Organism: Cyanobacteria bacterium J06623_4; assembly: GCA_038524545.1. Lineage (GTDB taxonomy): Bacteria > Cyanobacteriota > Cyanobacteriia > Phormidesmidales > Phormidesmidaceae > Phormidesmis. The sequence continues at coordinate 6,337 of JBCBIK010000198.1, forward strand.
TTGCGCTACACCGGACGACTGAAAAAGTTCAGGTCAGCATTCGGGATAATGGGCCCGGAATTCCTCAAGACAATCAGAAGAGCATTTTTGAGGAAAACTTCCGCCTCAAGCGCGACCACTCCAAAGATGGCTACGGACTAGGCCTGGCGCTTTGCCAACGCATTATTCGAGCGCATTACGGTCAGATATGGGTCGACTCAAAACAGGGTGAGGGCAGCTGCTTTCACTTCACGCTGCCAGTATATAGGGGCTAAAGGAGTAGTCTGGGGTTAAGCCTGCCCATCCTGCAGCATTTTTGCTTTTAGCTGTACAAGTTGGTCATCTACGGTGTTGCTGCCTTCTAGCTGAGCGAATGCTTTGTCAAGCGGGTCTGACCCAAGGGCAGCGGTCGCTTCAGCCTGCGCCTCTAGGTCGAGCACGCGAGATTCCATTTTGTCGAAAGCATTGAGTCCGCTGGGCGCGCTGGTGCTGAGCATCTCGTTGAGCCGTACGCTAGACTGAGCGGCTCTGGCCCGAGCGATGTACATATCTTTTTGGGTGCGGGCCTCGGCAATTTTTCGCTCTAGCAGGCTCATGTTCGTCTTGAGCTGCTGCACCACTTCTCTTTGCTGCAAAATTTGCGGTTGCAGGGTCTGTGCGGTTTGCACGTAGGTTTGCCTGCGAGTGAGGGCTGCTTTTGCAGTGGGTTCGTCGCTTTTTTGGAGGGCTAGCTGGGCCCGGTTATACCATTCTTGGGCAGTGCGCTGCGCTTGCTCGCACTGCCTTTCGGTGCGCTTTTGGGTTGCGATCGCCTGCGCAACGGCCTGACGCATCGAGATAAGATCCGACTGCATATCGGCAACCGCTTGCTCTAGCGCTTTCTCAGGGTCTTCTGCCCCGTTCACAATGTGATTAACATTCGACCTGATTAGGCGAGAAAAGCGATCTAGCAGTCCCATTCGAGGTGCCGTCCTACCAGTTGACTGTTGTCTACAGAAGCAGCATAGCAACTTCTCTCTTTATTCTGTGGTCGGACCGTAGATTTGAGCGGTGATGTCTTGGTCTTCGAGTTCTTTGATGAACTGCTGAGCGGCCTGCGGATTATCGAAGGCGGCAATTTGAATGCGGTTGCCATCGGCGAACCGCCGCACAAAGGCTTCACTGACCGATTGCCTGATGTCGAGCAGGCGCTGCTGGGTGGTAAAGGGAACCGTCACGTAGTAGGTAAGGCCAACGGGCATGACCACTGCCTGAGTTTCAATCGGCGCGATCGCACGACCAGGAATCGGCGCAGCCGCTGGTGCTCCGTTTGAAGGCACACCACTTGAGGGCACACCACTTGAAGGCACACCACCAGACGAAAGATTATTGACGGCTGGAGCACCACCCGCGGGAAGGGGCGGTAATGCCGTAGGCGCTGGTGCAGCAGAACCTGCGGACTCGATAGGCGGTAGCGCTGTGGGTGCAGATGGCGCGGCATCCCCCAAGGGGACAACCACAGCAGTGGGCATTTCCAAAGAGCTGAGATTGTCGATATCTAGATCAATAAACTCACTGGCCGACAGGTCCGGGCCAGGCGGGTCAAAACTTCTAACCGACCGCGAAGCCGTCTCTAAGCTCGGCTGCCGAAAGTGGCCAACCAAGCGCTGCGTCAAACCAGGGTTGGCCATGAGATAG
>JBCBIK010000199.1:0-7979 GCA_038524545.1 Cyanobacteria bacterium J06623_4
CCGGAATGAACAATCCTGCAAAGCTCAGCAACCCGGTCCAATCTGGATGGCCGTGAAGCAGGTGGGCCAGCTCCGCCAGCGTCAGCACAAACACCAAATCAAAGAACAGCTCTAGCCAAGTCGCATGGCGATCGCCCCCCTTTCCTTGCCGCGCATTCAAACGCAGCGACGACGGCCGAATCGGTGACGAAGACGGTTGGGAAGCACCTGACATGACAATCGCTGAAGGTTACTGCACGCCCATCCTATAGCCTTTTTTGTGTATTCTTTGCCTGATAGCAGAATCAACTTTAGAGTATTCGTCGCGATTATCTCCTAGTATTCATCACACAGTTCGTAGCCAGTTCACGCAATGATTAGACATGGTGTAACGGCACAGGGAGCTTATAAGTATGACGACTAGCAACGAATGGGCTAAAACTGAGATTCGTCTGGAGCATAAAGGCTATGTAGGAGGCGCAGAGCGTGACACTACAGGTTATTTGCAAGGGTCGGTTGAAGGATTAGAAGACGGCGTCATCATTCATCTTTGCTAGGTCCAGTATCAGGCTTCACCAGTAATGGATAGCTCACTGACCCACACCCGAGGGCAAACACCGCCGGGGGTGACTTCAGCTTCGGGCTCGATATGTGTAATGTCTTTGAGGACTTTGCGGAAGTCTCCGGCTACGGTTGCTGATTCTACGCTAATTCGCTTGCCGTCTTTGATGAGCCAGCCGTCGAAGGGTAGAGAGAAAGAGCCTTGCAGCGCGTTCACTCCGGCATGCAGTGCCTGCAGGTCGTCAATGAGTACGACACCGTCGGCTTTGTCGATATTGTAAGCATCGTCTGCTGACTCGCCGGGTAGTACTTCCAGGTAGTTCAGTCCGACGCTGACTTTTGCGCCAATGCTGGCATGGCCGGTGGGTTCTGCATTCATGCGTTTTGCGGTGCCCGCGCTGTGCACAAAGTTTTTCAACACGCCTTTTTCGATGAGGGCGAGTCTGCGGGTGGGGGTGCCTTCTCCATCAAACGTTTCTGAGGAGACATTTTCGGGGTGTAGCTCGTCGTCGTAGACCGAGAGGAGGGGGCTGGCGACTTCTGTGCCGAGAGAGTCGGCGGTGGAAAGGGAGCGGTTGTCTAGCACGCTTTGGGCGTTGTACATGTTTGAGAAGGCGCTGAGTAGGCTGAGGAAGGCCTCTGCTGAGAAGACGACGGGGTACTTGCCTGAAGCGATTTTCTCGTAGTCGAGGTGGCTGATGGTTTTGTCGGCGGCTTCTTTTACGCAGCTCTCTACGTCTAGCTGTTGGAGACCGTTTTTGAAGCGCATGGCGCCTGCGGCTCTGGGCTTGCGGCCTTCTTGCTCGGTCTTGCCATATAGGTATACCGAGGCGTAGGTGCGCTCTTCGCTACGCTGGGCGCCCTCGCTGTTGAGGTAGAAGCGTTCGATGTCTCGCTGGGCGATGCCGTTGTAGGGTACAGAGGCGATCGCACTATGCGCTTCCAACACACCTTTCTCAGCTTTCACCAAGGTCTCAATCAGCTGAGGCACCGGCGCAGGCTCAGCTTTCACAAAGTCTACTTTCACAGTTGGAGCCTGTGCCTGGGGGCTAAAGTCTGGTGCATTTTCTTTGACGCCAAACGTGCTGGCTTCAGACGCTGTCTTTAGTGCCAGTTCTAGACCTGTTTCATCGACATCGGTCGTAGAGGTGACGCCGATTTGATTCTGATCATTCCAGACGCGAACAATCACGCTAGAGCGATTGGACGCCTTGACTTGCTTGGGCTCACCTTTATCTACCTGAACGCTGGTTTCATCGACGGAAGAGCCGTAGATGTCGTATTTGGCGATGCTGAGCTTTTGTGCGATCGCTTCAGCCTGCTTTGCAATGGTTTGAACTTTTGCCATGATTTGCCGTGAAAACAATTAAAGAAAAAGATTGTTGCTTTTACTAGAGAATGGATCTGTTTATTTTTAGGAGCTGCAGTTAAATAACATGCTGGAGGCCCTCACCCTAGCCCTCTCCCCGAGGGAGAGGGGATCGGATTCAAAGTCCCTCTCCCTCAGGGAGAGGGATTTAGGGTGAGGGCCTCCGGAATGTCGAGAATGGGACATCATCAATTTACTCTCCCCCTACCGGCCCATCCTCACAAACTGTTGAAAAAAAGAGACGATTACCTACCGGCCACCAACGGTAATATCATCTACCTTGATGTGGGGCTGACCTACCGTGACATACACGCTGCCGCTCACGGAGCCGCAGAATCCGGGTGCCAAGCTGATGTCGTTTGAGCACATCGAAATCTTGTTCATGATGCCGGTGGCTTCGCCAATCAGGGTCGCGCCCTTGAGTGGCTTGGTGATTTTGCCATTCTCAATCAGATACGCTTCATCCACAGCAAAGTTGAACTGGCCGGTGGGGCCGACGCTGCCGCCGCCCATCTTTTTGCAGTAAATGCCTTTTTCGACAGAGGCAAATAGCTCTTCGACCGTGTGCTCGCCGGGGGCGATGTAGGTGTTGCGCATGCGAGAGGCGGCTGCGTGGGTGTAGCCCTGTCGCCGTCCGCTGCCGGTGCGGGGGTGGCCAGTGCGCATTTCACCCGCCCGATCCGAGATGAAGTTCTTCAAGATGCCGTTTTCGATTAGCAGCGTGCGCTGTACGGGCATGCCTTCGTCGTCCATATCGATGGTACCGAAGGCTTCTGTCGAGAGGCCTTCATCCCAGGCGGTGAGGCTTTCGTGGGCGACTTTTTGACCTTTTTTATCGATAAAGGGCGTGGTCTCTTTTTCTATTTGGGTGGTCTCTAGCAGGTGACCGCAGGCCTCATGGAAGATGACGCCGCCAAAGTGATTGGCCATGATCACCGGATAGTTTCCAGATTCTACGTAGTCTGCATACAGCATGTTGCCAGCGGCTTCGGCCACTTTGGCAGCGGTTTCGCGGTAGTCCCAAGCGGTGAGGAAGCTCGGGTCGCCCGTGTTGCCTAGGCGCTCACCGATGGAAGCGCGGTGCTCGCCGTCTGCACACAGCAGGTTGAAGCCGACAGACTGGGTGAGGCGCACGTCGCGGGCAAAGGTGCCGTCGCTGGAGGCCACTAATACTTCCTGCCAGTCGCGGAAGTAAGAAGCGCGCCGGGCCTGCACGTGGTCTGCTTTGTCATTTAGGGCGGCATTGGCTTCTAGCAGCACGTTGCCCATGGTCTCCATGGAGGGGCAGCTGGCCAGCCAGTTGTCTTTGGCGCGGCTGACGCCGTAGTCGCGCAGGGGCTCTAGGTTGATTTCGGGGATGCTGGCATTGGGGCCTGGTAGGTCTAGACCCATAATGGCCAAGCCTTTTTCGAGGGCGGCTTTGAGTCCTTCAAAGGTGAGGTCGTTGGTGCTGACGTAGCAGTCTGCGCTGCCCCGAAAGACCCGGACGCCTGCCCCAGAGACTAGGCTGGGTGAAATGCTCGTGATAGCGTCGTCTTCCGCTAGGCAGCTGATGTAGTTTTTACGCTCTAGGAAAAATTCGACGAAGTCTGCCCCGACGGCGCGGCCCAGACCCAGAAGCGTGGATAGGGGTGCTTCCCAGGTCTTGTCAAACTTATCTGGGGTGGAGGTGTAGGTGAGCGAAGGGATCTGCTCTAGGCGCAGGGGCTGTTCGAAGGTCGCAGCGGTCATACGGTAGCAAGTCCTTTTGATATCTTTGCCTTTTAGTCTATCAAATGTGCCAGTGCGTGGGTCGGTTTTCAAGTTTGCGAAGGCAATGAACCAGGGTAGTAAATCACCTTTGTCAATCTGCTAATGGGAAGATAAACCGAAAGAATGCCTCTGCACATAGGTGTAGATAGGGTTTCGCGGATAGATGGTTATAAATAAATACCTGTTAGTGGTCCAAAGTGAGTTGTTCAGACATAGTATGTAGGCAAGTACTCAGCATATAGAAATACTGAATTATAGAATCCTCCGAAATTAACGTTATAGGTCTTAGAACTCAAACATTGCTTCAATGCTTCTTTTCTTGCTGAGGTAAGTTGGAAATGCCCGTTTCTTTGCTAGAAACTTCGTCTTCGAAGTACCTGTTGCCGGAGGCTCTAAGTCAGGCTGCGCTCATCTTCAATTCCATCGCTAAACATACCCCTGATATTTTCTTTGCCAAAGACATGCAGGGCCGGTACGTTATGGCAAACGATGTTGCCGCCTTTTGGCTGGGCTCTTCTGTAGATAAAATGCTCGGCAAAACGGATAGCGATTTATTTCCGCCAGAGGTAGCTCAGGCGATTCGAGAGAAAGATCAGCAGGTACTCGATACGGCTAAGCCGCTGGTGTATGAGGAAGTCATTGTTCAGTCTGGGAAACCGCGAACGCTCTTCACACGAAAGATTCCTTGGTTTGATGCAGATCAGGTATTGATAGGGTTGATCGGCATCTGTCGCGACATTACAGACAAAAAAGAATCGGCTGCGTTGATTCTGGAAAGTGAAACGCAGCTGCGCCATCGGCTTGCCGAGGTGGAGTCGATTTACAAGACTGCGCCGGTTGGCTTGGCCGTTTTAGATGAGTCGCTGCGGTTTCAAAGAATCAATCAGCGCCTTGCAGATATCAATGGCAAATCTATAGAAGCCCACATTGGGCGGACTGTGCGAGAAGTGGTGCCTCATCTGGCAGACAAAGTGGAGCCGCTGATACAGACTGTGCTGGCTTCTGGCGAGCCGCTGCTGAATGTAGAAATAGAGGGGGAGACGTCTGCTCAGCCGGGAGTGCTTCGCTCTTGGATAGAGAGCTGGTATCCGCTGCGAGCTGATGATGGGTCGGTGAGCAGTATCAATATTGTCTGTCAGGAGATTACGGAGCGTAAGCGTTTGGAAGAAGAGCGCGATCGCTTCTTTGAGCTGTCGCGGGATATGCTCGTCGTGGCGAATATGGAGGGGTACTTCGTGCAGGTGAATTCTGCCTGGACGCGGGTGCTCGGCTACAGCAAGGAAGAGCTGCTGTCTCGGCCCTACGTAGAGTTTGTGCATCCTGACGATAGAGAGGTCACAGAGACCAACGCAGAAGAACTTTCTCACGGCGAGCCAACCATTAACTTTGAAAATCGCTATCGCCGAAAAGACGGCACCTACTGCTGGATAGAATGGAGCGTGATGCCCTTCCCCCATCAGAACGTGCTGTATGGGGTGGCCCACGATATTACCCGTCGTAAGCAGGCTGAGATCGAGCGAGAGAAGCTGCTGGCAGAGGCGCAAAAGGCCCGCGATGAAGCGGAACGAGCCAATCAAATTAAAGATGACTTTTTGGCGATGCTCTCCCATGAGCTACGGACGCCATTGAACCCTATCTTGGGCTGGACTCAGCTACTCAGGCAGAAGACCCCCAAGGCCGAACGGCTACAGGTAGGCCTTGAGGCCATTGAGCGGAATGCGCGGATGCAGGTGCAGCTGGTAGATGATCTGTTGGATATTTCTCGAATTTTGCGTGGGAAACTGACCCTAAACCCCTGCAGTGTTGAGCTAAAAGGGATTGTCGAAAATGCTATTGAGACGGTTCGTCTGGCCGCAGACGCTAAGAAAATTCAGATTGAAACAGATTTTCAGCCACCAGAAATATACCGGGTGAGAGGAGATGCCACCCGTTTACAACAGGTCGTCTGGAATTTGCTGTCGAATGCGATAAAGTTCACGCCGGAAGGGGGCGGTGTCAGCATTCGCATCGAGCATATCGGCCATTCGATTCAGCTTCAGGTGGTGGATACAGGCAAGGGCATTTCGCCCGACTTTTTGCCCTACGTGTTTGAGTACTTTCGTCAGGCAGATGGAAAGACAACGCGCAAATTTGGTGGGCTGGGACTAGGACTATCGATCGCCTCTAAAATTCTGGAAATGCACGGCGGCACCATTGCGGCTGATAGCCTCGGTGAGGGCCAGGGCTCGACCTTTACCGTGGTGATTCCTGCCTATGCAGACGAGGCTAAAGCAGCTGATGACGCCCCCTCCCTTTTTCAGTCTGTCGACTTTCCCCTGTTGGGGCTGCGCATCTTAGTAGTAGATGACGAGCCCGATTCTCTGGAGATTGCCCGAATCTTTTTAGAAGACGCTGGGGCGACGGTGACAGCCGTTAGCTCATCTGCAGATGCTTTGGAGATGGTGGCAGGTGGCGAGTTTGATGGCATGGTTTGCGATATTGCTATGCCGGATATCGATGGCCATCAGCTGATAGGGCAGGTGAGGGCTATGGACCATGAAAACGTGAAGAATATCCCTGCGATCGCGCTGACAGCTTATGCAGGCAGTTCAGAAAAAGAGCAGTCCCTAGCGGCAGGCTTTCACGCCCACCTTACCAAGCCCATCGATGCAAGCGAGCTAGTCCAGCGGGTATTTCAGCTGTGTAGAGCCAGTCAGTCAGGCTAAGCGAACGGGTTGAGCGTAAATAGAAACCAGCGCAATATCCTTGTGGTAGCATGGCTTCAAAAGCTAGCCAACTGACTTCTGTGTGACGAATTCTCCCTTCCACGATCCTCAACAGAATCCTCTGCCCGATGCGAATAGTATTCGGCCAGAAATTGAGCCAGAAGCTGATATTGATGTACCGAACGATGCCTCTGAGCAAGACGCACAGGCGCGTCGTGGCCCTTCTTCTCAAACCAAGGAAGACATTCAGCGGCTCAGGAATGCCTTTATCGGGTTGGTGATTGGCGGCGCGGTGCTAGGGCTGATTGCGGCTATCGGCATTATTATTTTCCTGAAGCGGGCCGGATTTGTAGATCCTCCTAGAAATAATCCAGAAGTTGAAAACTTTTCTACTGAAGCATTACCGGGTAGGGAGCTGTAGGTGTTGCCTATTTAGTTGCTGCAGTAATGTGCAGAACAAACAGAATAGGAACAAATAAACGCTACAGAAGCTACAGGCCTCACCCAGGGTAAGACGCGTGATTGTAACAAGGTTTGCTTGTGCTGGATGCGCGTTAATTTGTATCGCCTTGTCCTTAGGAGATAAGGCATAGGGGTTAAGCGATAACCCAACAAGGTTAGTTCATACTGAACACCGATTAATAAGTAACACTTAGGTGTTAGCAGATAACCTATAAGCGATAAGAGATAACCCAACAAGGTTAGTTCATACTGAACGCTGATTAATAAGTAACACTTAGGTGTTAGCAGATAACCTATAAGCGATAAGAGATAACCCAACAAGGTTAGTTTGTACGCAGTAGCCGTTAGCAGCTAAGTCGTGCTTGTTAGCAAGTACACAGTGCGTGTTAGTAAATAACGAGTAGATCCTACAAACATACTCACAAACATAATGTGGAAACTTGCTGAAAAAGATGGCGAAGCGCGACTGCATTTGCCATACCCAAACGGTGAAACCGCTTATCGTCGTAATTGCACGTAACAATCGAAGAAAAGCACGTAAAATAAATCACAATTGTCCTAAGGAGTACGGTTCTGTAATTCTGAACTCCAGAATTACTTTGGTCATGGAAACAACAACTTTTTAGGAGCATCTAACGATGTCACGTTCCAAGAAAAACCGTTCACTCATTATCGACAAAGCAGAGACACGGCAGGCTTCCTTACTTTCTATTTCAGACAAGCTCGACTTTGGTATGGGCGTCACGTCCAAAGCCTTCGACCAGCTGCTGATACAGACCAAGAGCGCCCAGAAAAACTACAACAAACTGCTCTCCGAAATCGACGAAGCTCAAAACACCTTTCGAGCTTTAGAAAAAGATCTCGCAGATATGTCTGAGCGGATGCTGACCGGTGTGGCCACGCAATACGGGAAGAACAGCAACGAGTACGAGAAGGCAGGCGGCACTCGCAAGTCGGAAGTTCGTCGAAGGAAAGCGTGATCAGCTAAGTCAGAAGGAACGGTTGCTGTGTGATCATTTCTTGAAAAGACAAGATTGGTCAGCTAGCGGCGCGAAGATGAGAAGCCGCACTCTGGTCTTTTTACGGAGTAAGGGATCGGATTCAAAGTCCCTCTCCCTCGGGGCTCCCGTGTACACATAAGTCCGAGAGAG
>JBCBIK010000200.1:0-7791 GCA_038524545.1 Cyanobacteria bacterium J06623_4
GAGTTTTCTGGCTGTGGGCTCTGTTTTCGGTTCTGCTTCCGTGATTTATTTGTCTTCTAAATCACAAATAAATCACAAAAGTAGTTCAGCACAGCAAATGTACTGAGGCTATCAAGCATTAATCAAGGGGCTCTTATATAATCACCTGGAAAGGAAAAGAACAGTTTTAGGCAAATCTGTTTTAAGCAGGTTTGCCAACGCCTATCAAACCTCACATCCGAACCTCTCAATGAACAGCGATGAGCTTGCCAAGTACATAGAAGCCACCGATGGCATGAGCAAGCCTTGGCTGCTTCTCCAGCTCCGGCTAGCAAAGCTAAAAGAGCGCCGACAGACCATGAGCGCCGAAGACTTCAATCATCAGCTGGCCGAACTCCATGGCGAACTCATGAAGCTAGGTGAATGGTGGGCCGGGCAAGAAGAAGACGTTTTTTAGCAGAACTTCGAGAGCGAATCTAAGCAGTACTCCAACTAAAAGCCCAGCAAAAAGCCCAGCAAAAAGTTATGAGCAAAGCCCCTGCCAAGCAGCCGTCGCCCGCCAGCCACTCGGGGAAAGCAGCCAGCAAATCTAAACCCGACCCCACCGCAAACACATCTGCCAAAAGCTCAGGCAGCACCTCAGAAAAAGTGTCAAAGCAAACCACTCAAACCAGCCAGACCGACCAACCAGCCGCTCCCGATTCTAATGCACCCTACAACGGCAATCTCAGCGATGGCCAATGGTACCTAAGCCGTGAGCTCAGCTGGCTAGAGTTCAATCGCCGCGTTTTGCACGAGGCGACAGATGAGCGCACGCCCCTGCTAGAGCGACTCAAGTTTCTATCGATCTTCAGCTCTAATCTCGATGAATACTTTATGGTGCGCGTGGCCGCCACAAAGCAGCAGATAGAGGCGAACGTCAGCAAGCGCACCCCCGATGGTCGTACCCCGTCTGAGCAGCTCGAAGCGATTAGCCAGCACTTGCGGCCTATGTTCACACAGGTGCACAGCTATTTTCAGACCCAGCTCAAGCCCAATCTATTAGAGCATGGCATCTACCTACTCAACTACGAAGACCTAACCCCCACACAAACCGACTATCTCGACCAATACTTCAACGAACAGATTTTTCCTGTTTTGACACCCCTGGCGGTCGATCCAGGCCATCCGTTTCCCTACATTTCCAATCTCAGCCTGAATCTAGCCGTCGAAGTTCAAGAACAAAACTCAGACGATTCACATTTTGCCCGGGTCAAGGTGCCCAAAGTCCTTCCTCGTTTTGTCGAACTACCCGACGCACTTCAGAAAGATAGCCAAGCGCATGACGCTGAGTCCTCAAAGGCAGTTTCACCCTGTCAGTGGATGGGCGTTCCCATGGAGCAAGTAATCGCTCACAACATTGAAGCGTTGTTTCCAGGGATGAGCGTCAAAAACTGTTCTGTTTTTCGCATCACGCGCAACGCGGATCTCTACGTCGAGGAAGACGAAGCCGATGACCTCATGCTGGCCATTGAGCAGGAGCTGCGTAAGCGCAGGCTAGGCGGGTCTGTGGTGCGGATGGAGGGCGAAGCTGGCATGAACGAGGCCATGCGTAGAACGCTCATGAATGAACTGAACCTCTCAGAAAGAGACGTCTACGACGTAGAAGGCTTCATCGGACTCACAGATATGATGAGCTTTATGTCACTGCCTTTGAATACTCTCAAAGACAGCAGCTGGAAACCGGTGACGCCCGCGCCATGGAAAGCTGTGCGGCAAGGAGATAGCGAAGATGTTTTTTCACTGATTCGTCGGCGCGATCGCCTGGTTCACCACCCCTATCAGGCCTTCTCTGGCACGGTGCAAACCTTCATCACTCAGGCCGCCATCGATCCAGACGTGCTTGCCATCAAAATGACCCTGTACCGCACTTCTGGCGACTCGCCCATCGTCAACGCACTGATCAAAGCTGCTGAAAATGGCAAACAAGTCGTGGCTCTCGTCGAGCTAAAAGCCCGCTTCGATGAAGAAAACAATATCAACTGGGCAAGGACCCTAGAGCGCTCAGGTGTCCACGTCGTCTATGGCCTAATGGGGCTAAAAACCCACACCAAAATTGCCCTAGTGGTACGGCGCGAAAATCGATCTATTCGCCGCTACGTGCACATCGGCACCGGCAACTACAACCCCAAGACAGCACGCCTGTACACCGATCTGGGACTGCTCAGCTGCCGGGAAGAGCTGGGCACAGACCTCACCGATCTGTTCAATTACCTCACAGGCTACTCCAGGCAGCAAGCCTACAAAAAGCTGCTGATTGCGCCAGTCAGCCTGCGAAAGCAAATGACAGACTACATCCGAGCAGAAGCCCGCCTAGCCAGCAGCGGAAAGAAAGGACGCATCATCGCCAAGATGAACGCACTCGTAGATCACGACATGATTATGGAACTCTACAAAGCCTCTCAAGCAGGCGTTGAGATCGACCTAATTATTCGTGGCATTTGCTGCCTGCGCCCAGGCATCGAGGGGCTTAGCGAAAATATTCGAGTGATTAGCATCATCGGGCGATTCTTAGAGCACTCTCGAATCTTTCACTTTCACAACGATGGCAAAGAGCGTTTTTATATCGGTTCAGCAGACTGGATGCCCCGCAACCTCGACCGCCGAGTCGAAGCGGTAGTGCCCGTTGAGGATCCGCCTTTGCGCTCCGAGCTAGCTGCTCTGCTAGAAATTTGCCTAAATGACAACCGTCTGGCCTGGGAGATGCAATCCGATGGCAGCTATCGTCAGCGGTCTCCCCAAGGGGATGAGTCGGTCCGAAGCACGCACGAAATCTTGATGAAAAAGGCGCTCAGCCAAAGCTGATAACGCCTGTTTATAGGTCTTTTGAAACTGTAGTCCAAAGAGACTGCGGCTTCTTTTCGTCGCAGTCTCTCAAAATAGCAATCTTTCTAAATAACTATTCGAACGTTTCGAGCTGTTCTAGCTTGAGCCATACGTTCGGCGTCGGGACGCGGCCAAACTTTACCAAGCCATAATCATCACGAACTTCTAAGATCTCTCCCTTTGTCTCAAAGACGTAGCTAGAGAGGCGCGTGTCGCTGGCCTTTGCTTCCACACTATTTTCAAACTTTTCGCGGACCAAACGGACGAAGTCCCCTTTTTTTACGGGCATAGCTCTCTTATCAAATCAATTACTGTCAGCTATCGGGTATTAATAGCTGTCGGACATATTGTATCGCTCTACCGTTGGGTTCGCGCTTTACAACAAGGCGGATTTGTAAAAGGCAAAAAGGAGATGTGTCTCTAAAAATGTGTCCTTGGCGCTATTTTTGGCAGGTCGGGCAATAGTGAGCTGAGCGCCCTGCGAGCTTCAGCCGGGCAATTTCACTGCCGCAGTTCCGGCAGGGTTGCCCCTCCCGGTCGTACACCCAGGCAACGCCACCATAGTTACCATTTACACCGTGCACATCGCGAAAGTCGCTAAAGGTTGTCCCACCCGATTCGATGCTGACGGTTAGCACTTCTAAAATGGCGGCATGCAGCCGGGTCAGTCTTTTTTTGCTGATGCGATCGCACCGCACCCGAGGCCGAATCCCACTCAAAAATAGCGCCTCATCTGCATAGATATTGCCAATACCCGCTACCAGCTGCTGGTCTAGCAGCGCATTTTTAATGGGCTTTTTCCGTCCCTTGAGCGCTCCAATGAAGTAATCTACCGAAAATTCATCTGAAAATGGCTCTGGCCCTAGACGGGTTAGCCCAGTCATCACAGAGGCGATGGGCGTATTGGGCGGAACCCACCACAGCCGCCCGAACGTGCGCTGATCCACATAGCGCAGCTCGCGGTCACCATCAAAAAATAACCTCACCCGGCAGTGGGTCTGCACCGGTTCCTGCTGCGATACCCACAGGAGTTGCCCGGTCATGCGCAGGTGTACGCCCAGCCAGCCGCCCGATTCTGGCGAGCGATCATCTGCTTTGTCTGACGCTTTATCTGACGTGCGATCGCTCATTTTCTGTAGCCCCGCCATCAGATACTTACCGCGACGGTGCCAACCGCTGAGCTGCGTCTCTACCACACCTGCCAAAAAAGCATCAGCCAGCTCAGGGAAGGCAATCGTTCGCGCTAGGCGAACTTCTCCTCCCCGAACCGGCTGATGCAAGGACACTCGGTTAAGTCCACGTCGAACAGTCTCTACTTCAGGTAGCTCAGGCACTGCGCTTCCCTAAGACCCTCACCGACATAGCCACCGAAAACACCCTCTAAATCAGTTCCTGTCTTCAGCTTCCTCGTTAGCCCTTCTTCGCAGCTTTCTTGGGCGCCTCGACTTCAACCAACTCAGCTTCTGCAAAGTTGTTGGTGTTTACGCCTGCATAGTTCACCTTGCTAAAACGCACAACAACCGGATACTTAATGCCACTTTGATCGACAGAAGCGACCGAACCCACTTCCTGATACCAGTAAGACTCTGGGCGAAGAATTCTAACCTTAGAACCACGCTGAACCATAACAACTTAGCCTCTCAAAAATGCTAGATAAAGTAGATTGCTATAAAAGCTACTCGCTCTCAAGATTACTACTCCACTGGGCCGAAGCCCCGCTTTTTAAGTTTTGTTGCTACATATAGATAACTTTTGCAAAGGTTATCTGATTCTAGGTCGCCTCAGCGGTTCTAACGAGGTCGCCTCAGCAGTCCTAAGTTGCTTGTTTGATTTGCATGTTTGGCAAAGTTGCCTGCAAGTTTACGTCTGCAGGAAGCAGCAAGAGGCTATCGGGAACGTAGCCCGGGCTAGGCTGCAGTGATGTCTGAGAAACTGGTGAAGCCGGTAAGCTCGCCCCTGGCAAAATGGCCTGGTTGCTAACAGCTTGGCTAGTTTCTCCAATCGCCTGTCCAGCGGGTAACGTAGCGACAGGGTCCGCAGGCTCCGCGCTAGGAGCCGCCTCGTTACGGCCACCGCCACCGTTCTCACTGTTAATTGGCCGAGAAACCTCTATGCCATTCTCTTCCAGAATGACCTGGGGCTCAAAGGCTAAAGTATCGATTCGCTTTACCCGTACACTGCCATCGGCAAGGCGATCGCCCACCCGTACATATCGCTCAGGTTCACTACCTGTGCGGACAATAGCATAGGGCTCACCGCCCAGCTGAATAATGCCAGATACCGAGACGGTCGGCGCGACAATAGGCTGCGGAATCGTTGGCAGCGTCGCAATGGGAGAGGGCAAGACCAGTGGTTCATTATCAGGCTGCACCCGAACTGGGGGCGGGGTGGGTGCCGCTGCTGCCGCTGCTGCCGCACCACTATTCGAACCGCCACCACCATTATTAGCAGCTGCATTATTGCCCCTAGCCGCCACTGGAATAGCCACCGGCTCAGGCGCAGGCTTAATGACTAACGTATCAAATGGGTCGGTCCGAGCGCGCTCGATTTGCCGAGTGCGCGCCTCCGGATCGGTCGATGGAATCAAATCAGCAGTAACAACAGGGCCTGCTTCTACCGTTGGCTCTTCGAAAGCTTCTTCTTCACTGATGGCATCGGCGATGGCATCTCCGGCTTCAGCGACCGCATTCTCTCCAACGTTTGCAGCCTCAAACGGATCGATAACCTCTATATCTTCCCCGGCGCTTAAATATTGACAGCCAGCTAGCGGGGTAGTTACAAGGAGTATGAGTAGCAAACGCCGCATGGTTGGAGTCCTCCCGGGACTGATTCGTCAAAACAAGTATCTTCGTATTTAAGTTTCCCCAGCAGGCTGCATAATCACCTGTAGATGCTTGAGTCCTTTTTTAACGCGCCGAGAAACCGTCACAGAGCTAATGCCCAAGCGCTCAGCAGTCTCTTTCTGAGTCAAATCCTGCAAAAACACAAATTCCACGACTTCTCTTGTTCTTTTTTCTAGCTGAGAGAGCGCCTGCTGCAGACGAATTCGATCTTCTTGGGCCAGCTGAAAACTCCGATAGCGAGCATCCGGGAGCAAATCACCTAGCGATGAGCTACCGCTATCACTCTCCTTCACAGGTGCATCTAGGCTCAACAAATTTCGATTGCTGCTGGCAATTCTGACCTGCTGCCACTCTTCGACCGTGATATCTAGCTCAGCGGCAACCTCTTGGTCGCTGGGTCGCCGGTTGAGATCTTCCTGCAGCTGACGGATTGCTCGAGCCGACTGGTTTTGTAACGTTTGCCAGCGCCTGGGAATGCGTACGACAGTGCCTTTATCTCTTAGATAGTGCTGAATTTCGCCTCGAATATAGGGAATGGCAAAAGAGCTAAAGGCAAATCCTTTTTGTAGGTCAAACCGCTCAATGGCGCGAATGAGGCCCAGGCTACCTACCTGCATTAGGTCGTCAAAAGATTCTCCTGAGTTGTGCAGCCAGCGATGGGCTTCTCGCCTCACCAGGCCAATATTCATTTGAACCAGCCGATTACGTAGCTTCAGAGAACGGTTTTTTTGATAGTTATTTAAAACTTCGAGTGACTGATTTTTAATAACCTGGTGGGTCGAGGAACGCATAAAGGGAAAGGCCAATAGGTATCAAGTTCAGGCCGCTTGGCAGATGAAGGAATCAAGCGATAGCTCACGTCTAAGAATCAAGTAAGAAATTAGACAGCAAACTGACTTACTCAGCCTAGTTAACGATTTTTCGACAAGCAATCGAGTTTCTACGGAATCAGATAGCTTGCGTATCTACTGACTTAATGGAGTCGTGAGCCGTCTACACTCTGTTTGGGACTGCAATACTTCACCGAAAACAAACACAAGACCAACAAAAAAGGACGCCATCTTGGCGTCCTTTTCTAGGGGTTTCAATGTGGTTTCAATGCGGTTTCAACTACGGGTTATTACGTTAGACCGGTATCAATCAAATTGTTCAATCGAGTTGGCCTGCTTGAAACCATAGGGGTGCTAAAAGTAGAGTGATGCGGCTCACCTATGCGTCATAAGCAGACTCGATACGGCCATAAAAGACGCCTTGCAAGCGAACATCGTCGGCAGCAGCAGTACCCATGTCTGTATCAGAGGGCTGCTCAGAAATGAACGTGCCACCAATCTCGCCCGTGGTTGCATCTACCTTAGACACCTGCAGGGAGATATTGCCTTTGCCAACGTCGAATGCCTTGACGTTTTCTCGGGCAATGTCTTCACCATCGGCGCGGGCAGGTAGAGCCACAGCATTGTCATAGCCGGTTGCCAGACCTCGAGCCTTAGGATCGAGGAAGTTGGAGGTGCGGTAGGAGGGCACTCGGAAGCTACCTTCAAAGTCTGTGGATGTAGTGACGGCGTTCAGCCCGGGCTGAGAGAGGGCTTTGAGACCTTTGATGGTAAATAGGAAAGGGATTTGCTCGCCGCCAGGTAGCTGCACGGTGATGGGCTGGAAATCCATTCCAAGCTTTTCATCAAAGAGGAGACTTCCATCTGCTTGGAGCTTCACATCACCGCTCACCTGCTCTAGGGAAGTGGTGTAGCGAGTGAGAGACTTACCAGCTACAAATTCAGCTTCTCTGCGCTTGTTGGCAGATTCTTGCTTTACAAAAAAGCTAGTCGGCTCTAGGCATAGGTCAACCAGCTTGTAAGACTGGCCATCTTCAATGGGAATCTGTCCTCGACGGGTTTCGTCGACCTGAGGACAGCTGTTGGCTAATCCGGTGTTACGGATTTGATCGTAGGTGAGTGGAATATCGCTGGTGGCAGAAGGCGCTTCACTACAGGCTGTTAGAACACCTAAGCAAAGGGCAAAAAACGCAGCGAGCAGGGCGCGATACCTCATGGGCAACCTCGAGACTATAGATATTAAGGGGTATTTAGTACATAAGTTTACACTGCTG
>JBCBIK010000201.1:0-7685 GCA_038524545.1 Cyanobacteria bacterium J06623_4
GTAAGACAGCACAAATCAACGTAATACTAGCCACAGCAAAACCAGGACAAAGCCTGTCCAGTAAACGTTTACCTAACCAGCCTAAGGGACTAAACGATGATTGAGATGAAGGTTGCAGGGATTGCCATTGACGGGGGCACTCGAAATCCGGTGATTTTACTGCGAGACAGTTCGCAGCGAAGACAGCTACCAATTTTTATATCTCCTGAGCAATCAAGGGCCATTCGTGCCGTGCTCGAAGGAGAAAAATCCACGCGTCCGATGACCCATGACCTGATCGTTAGCCTGATGATGGCTTGGAACATGTCGCTGCAGCGGGTTGTGATTCATGCCTTGCGGGATAACACCTTTTACGCCGTGATGACTGTGGGCAGTGGCAAGTCTAAAAAGGAAATTGATGCTCGGCCAAGCGATGCGATTTCGGTGGCGCTGAGGGTGGATGCACCGATTTGGGTGATGGAAGAGGTGATACTCGATGCGGCCATGCCGGTAGACCGGGAAGCCGATGCCGCCGAAAAAGAAGCGTTCCACGCATTCGTCTCAGATATTAGCCCTGCCGACTTCGCCGAGCGGGGCCGTTCTGTCTAAGAAGGCCCTGATATAAGAGCCCCTGATACGAAGGCCCCTGCTATGAGAGGCGCCTATGCGCAATCGCCGGTTTGGTAACACTGAAAGGCAGCTGTCCCTATTTTCTTTGGGGACGATGCGATTTGCTTCGGGGGCGGATGCGGAGCAGGTGATTGCTGAAGCGGTAGGCCGGGGTATCAACCACATAGAAACGGCGCCTGCTTACGGGCAAAGTGAGCGGGTGATCGGCCAGGCATTGAGTGCGCTGCAGCTCAATCGGGGGGCGAGGCGCGCTCAGCTGACGATTACTAGCAAGCTGACGCCGACCGCTGAGTGCGCTCAGATTGCACCGGCTGTGGAGGCGATTTTGCAGCGGTTGCAGGTGAGCCATCTGGACTGTTTGGCGATTCATGGCATCAACACGCAGGCACATTTGGACTGGGTGGTGGATGGGATGTTGCAGGCGATCGCACCCCTTCAAGACCGGGGCCTTGTTCACCACGTTGGCTTCTCGACCCACGGCCCGCTATCGCTGATTCAACGGGCGATCGCAACCAATGCCTTTAGCTTCATTAACCTCCACTACAACTATTTCTTTCAGCGCAATGCTCCGGCGATTGAGCAGGCCTATCAGCGAGATATGGGCATTTTCATCATCTCTCCTGCCGACAAGGCTGGGATGCTATACACACCACCCGAGCAGCTCAAAACCCTGTGCGCGCCCTACGATCCGCTCTTGCTGAATTATCGCTGGCTGCTCAGTGACCCTAGGATTACGACCCTGAGTGTGGGACCGGCGGTGCCAGCAGAGCTAGACTGGCCGCTCACGGTTGCAGATAGTGACGGGCCGCTGACGGAGGGAGAGCAGGCGGCGATTGAGCGGCTGACTGTGGCTCAGCAAACTCGGCTTGGCAGCGATCGCTGTGGTCAGTGCGATCGCTGCTTACCCTGCCCGGAGTCAATAAATATTCCCGAAGTCCTGCGGTTGCGGAACTTAACGGTGGCCTACGACATGAAGACCTATGGTCAATATCGCTACGGCATGTTTGAAAATGCAGGTCATTGGTTTCCGGGGCGGCGGGGCGATCGCTGCACCGACTGTGGCGATTGCCTTCCCCGCTGTCCGCAGCAGCTAGATATTCCGACATTGCTAAGAGATACCCACAGCCGCCTGCGCGGTAAGCCACGGCGGCGGCTGTGGGAGGAGTAGGTTGGCCTGTGCATTGGGCAAAGGGTGAGAATTAGGTCGACAGGCAATCGTCTCCAAGCAATAGCGTGGAAGTTGTTCTTTTTTATCAGCCGAAAGAAACAACAACGTGATTAATGCATTGAAATCATCCCTAGCACAAATACCTCAATGCGGTGATAACGTCACGTTACTTTATGCTGGAAGCTACAAATGGCAACAGTTTTGATACTTGCTGTAACAAAACACTCTCGACGCTTCAAGCTATAGATTTTCTTCGCTTTGTGCGGGCTTACATGGGAGGTAGATAGGTAGGATAGGGGGAGTGAAAAGACTCCTGATAAATAAAAAAACGCTCATTTGATTTCTCACTTGGAAACATCCAGGGTGAACACTCAACAGGCACTTCAGCCAATCACACCTTGAACAATCTTCCCAGAGAAAAAGATATAGAGAAGAACACATAGAGAAAGCTATAAATTCGCAGAAAATCCGTAGAGAAAACTAGCTAGAAAAAGATTTCCTAAACATCGTATGACTTCTATTCAACAGCAGCGTCTAGCTGATAGTTCCAATACAACTGAAGATCGCGTGGCAGTTTTGCTCATGGGCTATGGCGAGGTCGAAAGCTACGAAGACTTTGCCAACTACAACGAGCAAGCGCTCAATTTGCTGACGGCTAAATTCGCCCCGGTGCCGACTTGGGTGTATCCGCCGCTGGCCAAGCTGCTGGCTGTTTTTGACCTGCATGAGTGGAGCCATCAACACGGTAACTTTGTCTCTCCTCACAATGGCATTTTTGAAAAGCAGCGGGTGGGAATTGAGACTTGCTTGCAGCAGCGATGGGGCGATCGCGTAAAAGTCTTCAAAGCTTTTAACTTCTGTGCGCCTCACCTGCCCGAACAAGTCCTCGAAACGATTAAAGAAGAGGGCTTTACCAAGCTACTGATCTACCCGCTTCTCGTTGTAGATTCTATCTTTACGAGCGGTATCGCCGTTGAGCAAGTAAACGACGCGCTGACAAAGCTGGCGGGCGCTGGCGAACACTGGCTAAAAGGAACTCGCTATATTCCCTCTTTTTACAACCAGGAGCGCTACATTGACCTGCTCGCCAGGCTAGTAGAAGAAAAAATTGAGCAGGAGCTGGCCGTAGCGCATTTGCCTTCGCAAACCGGCATTATCTTGCTAAATCATGGGTGTCCTCACAAGGCGAAGGGCTTTACCTCTGGGATAGATGAGAGCCAAAAGCTCTACGACGCCGTCCGCGAAAAGCTGATATACAAGTATCCGCTTATTTCTATCGGTTGGATGAACCACGACACACCGCTGATCGATTGGACCCAGCCCAATATGGCTGTGGCCGGACAAAACGTGATTGACCTAGGGGCGACCGCGCTGGTAATGATGCCAATTGGCTTCGCGACCGAAAACCATGAGACGCTGCTGGATGTGGACCACATCATTCACAGCCTGCGCCGCAAAAATCCCCATGTCACATACGTGCAAATGGACTGCGTAAACGACCATCCCGACTTTATGCAGATGGTGGCCGACTGGGCAGATACTCAGATTCAGGCGTTACTGGAGGCTACGCCGCTCGTGGTAGATCCGAGCTTGCGCGAAATGAATGCTGAACCTGCGCACGGCCACAGTCACCACAGTCATCATCACGATCACCATGGCCATCACGCCCATCATGGCCACCACCATCACAACGGTCACAGCCATCACAGCCATGATGACAACCGCCATCACCCTGAGGCCGCTTCTCAAGAAGCGACTAAAGAGCACAGTCACCATCACTAATGTTTTCGGTGATGCCGATGCAGTGTTGTTAATGTAGCCACTGCAGTGACATTGCAATGAATCCTATTGAGGCCAGAGGTATTGACTCTGGCCTCTTTGTATTGCGGGTCTTCTTGTGAGTCTGTTCGGCGGCTTTGTGGGTAGGCGGTATGCCCAAGCAAGCCGCTCGTCGTAGCGTTGAGGTCAATGTAACTTTCTTTAAAAATCACTATCCTGTATAAGCGCCCACAAAACGGTGTTTCTTTTTTCTCGCTACGTTCATGCGTCTGCCTTTTTCTCCCCCTATCAAACGGTTCAAACGTCCATTACCTTGGCTTATCGGACTCGGCCTGATAGGACTTGTTATAGCTGGAACAATCGCAATCTCTCGGTTTCGCCGAGGACCCGACTACGACTTAGATGCGCTCACGATTCCGGTGGTTTCTAGTGAGCTGACGGTCCGGATTACGGCTAGCGGTAGCGTTGAGCCGGTGAGGACTGTCAATTTGAGCCCTAAGTCTGCGGGCACGATTCAGGAGCTGTATGTTGAGCAGGGCGATCGCGTGACTCGAGGCCAGCTGATTGCCCGTATGGACAATGATCAGCTGAATGCCCAAATGATTCAAAACGAGGCCAGTGTGGCTGAAGCTCGCGCCCAGCTCGACGATGCTATTAATGGCGCCTCGGAGACGGATATTGGCCAGGCGGAGGCTGCGGTGGCGTCGGCCCAAGCCCAGCTGAGAGAAGCGCGGGCGCGGTTACAGCTAGCAGAAGATGATCGCGATCGCACCCAAAGCCTTTTTGATCAGGGGGCGGTCTCTCGCAGCGACCTCGACCGTGCCATCAGCGAAAGTCGTAGCGCCAATGCCAGCGTCGAACAGGCGATCGCACGAATCAATGAAGCCGAGCAGCGCATGATCGACCAAAAAGACGGCAACGACGCCGAAACCATTGCCCAGGCCGAAGCCCGCCTAGCCAGAGCAGAAGGCCAGCTACAAGCCGTCCAAGTTCAGCTTGATGACACCCAGATTCGTGCCCCATTTGATGGCATTATCACCCAGCGATTTGCTTCGGAGGGTGCTTTTGTCACGCCCACTGCCACCGCTTCGGATGTTACCTCTGCTACGTCTACGGCGATTGTGGCCTTGGCTAGCGGGCTCGAAGTGGTTGCCGAAGTGCCCGAGGCCGATATCAGCCGCATCAGGGTAGGCCAGTCCGTCGAGATTCAGGCCGACTCCTTTCCAGAAGAGATCTTTGAAGGGCGTGTCAAGCTGATTGCGCCGGAGGCGATTGAAAGGCAGAACGTGACGGTGTTTCAGGTGCGCATTGAGCTGCTCACCGGGACCGATAGGCTACGCTCCAATATGAATACGACGGTCGCCTTTATTGGTAACCGACTTGAAGATGCGCTGGTGGTGCCTGCGGTTTCTATCATTACGCAGGGCGGTGAGACCGGTGTGCTGGTGCCTGGCGAAGATGGTCGGGCAGAGTTTGAGCCGATTGTGCTGGGCTCACAGGTGGGCGATCGCATTCAGGTGATTGATGGTTTGGAAGAAGGCGATCGCGTCTTTATTGACTTGCCGCCCGGGCAGAGCTTGGAGAACCTTACATTTGGCCGCAATCAATAGGGAGTAGCGCCCAGGGTAACTTTTGGGGGTTGGCTGGCTCCACAGCAATTTACTACGCTGGTCTCAGCAAACCTTAAGTCCGTTTGATTACGATTAAAAGCGTACTGAAACGCTCAATTTTTTACACGACCTTAGACCATACGCCATGAAGAAACGTCACTTTTTACAGGGCGGGGCAGCTGTTTTGGGGATTGCTGCCCTCTCTCGCTACCTGCCTTTGCGAGCCGAAGACGACACCGCTCTCAACACTGGAACAAACGCGGACTCGAATGCGGCTACCAACGGTGAATTTGAGATTACAAAAACAGCGGATGAATGGCGCGAAACGCTGACGCCTGAAGAATTTGCAGTGCTCAGAGAGCACAGTACCGAACGGCCCTTTAGCAGCCCGCTCGACAAGCAATACACCGCAGGCACCTACAGCTGCGCAGGCTGCGATTTGCCGCTGTATGCCTCAGAGACAAAGTTTAACAGCGGCACTGGCTGGCCTAGCTTCTACGCCGCCCTCGACAATGCAGTTGGCACTTCTGTTGATAACACACTGTTTATCACGCGTACGGAAGTGCACTGTCGGCGTTGCGGCGGACACCTGGGGCACGTTTTCGACGATGGACCGCCGCCGACGGGTAAGCGACATTGTATCAATGGCGTAGCCTTGAACTTTACGCCTGCCTAGTATTTCATGGCTACTCAAGGAGCGATCGCCCTACTTCATGGCTGCATTCGTTACCCTATAGTTGGCTTTGCATAAACACAGATTCACACTCACGAAAGGGAATTGACTTCCCACGTACTGGCAGTATGGACTTTACTGAAAGCCTGAAAATGGCTACTAAAACGCTCAGCGCTAACAAGTTGCGTAGCGGTTTGACGATGCTTGGCATCATCATCGGTAATGCTTCGGTGATTGCGATGATTGGCATTGGCGAAGGGGCTCAGCAGTTTGTGAACGGTCAGCTACAAACGCTGGGGCCGAATGTGCTTTTTGTCGTGCCGGGTAGCCGAGAGGCCCGTCAGCTAGGAGATTTGGATGTGCCTCGCAATTTGGTCTTGGCCGATGCTGAAGCGCTGGCGACTCAGGTGCCTTCTGTGAAGGCGGTCGCCGCTGAAAAAACGACTCAAGGCATTGTTAGCTATCGCAGCCGAAATGCAAACACCAGCGTTCTGGGGACTACCGAAGGCTTCTTGGCGGTGCGTAGCTTTGAAGTGGCGCAGGGTCGATTCTTAAACGACCTCGATCAGCGATCAAACAGTCTTGTGGCCGTTTTGGGTGACACGCTTGCAGAGAAGCTGTTTGATAACGAAAGCCCTTTGGGCAAGCAGCTTCGTATCAAGGGTACGACCTTTGAAGTGATTGGCGTGCTGGAAAGGAAGGGATCTAACTTGGGGCTCGACTATGACGATGCGGTGATGGTGCCGATTACGACGCTGGCTAGTCGCATTGTGGGGCGGACGTCTCCCTACGGGATAGATGTTGGCTTCATTTCGATCTCTGCGAATAGTCAGGCGGATATGGAAACCGCTGAGTTTCAAATTACGAATTTGCTCAGGTTGCGCCATGGCACTACCGGCAGCGACGACTTTTATATTTCTAGCCAAGATACGCTGCTGGATATTGCCAATACGGTGACCGGCGCGCTGACGCTGATGTTGGCTGCGATCGCGTCTATCTCTCTTTTTGTAGGCGGCATTGGCATCATGAACATCATGCTGGTGTCTGTGCGTGAGCGCACCCAAGAAATTGGCCTGCGCAAAGCCATTGGCGCCTCGCAAAAAGATATTCTCAGTCAGTTTTTGATTGAATCGATTATTCTTTCTGCGATTGGGGGTTTGGTAGGGACTGCGCTGGGGGCAGGCGGGGTGTTTGCGATCGCAGCCCTTAGCCCCTTCGAAGCTGGTGTCTCGGCGACGGCAGTTGTCATTGCGGTGGGTGTTTCGGGCACCATCGGACTGTTCTTTGGCGTCGTTCCTGCCCGCCAAGCCGCCAAGCTAGACCCCATCGTGGCTCTGCGCAGCGCGTAGGCACTTGGTAGGTACGGCATTCGTAGTTCACTTTCTGTTGGTCTCTCTTCTTATGTCTCCGCTGATCGAGTTTCGCCAAATTTCTAAGCTGTATGGCACGGGCAACACAGAAGTTCGCGCGCTTTGGAAAGTGGATATGACCATTGGGCAAGGAGAGTATTGCTCGATTATGGGACCGTCGGGGTCAGGAAAATCGACTGCGATGAATATGATTGGCTGCTTGGATCAGCCAACCAGCGGCGAGTATTTTTTTGATGGTCAAAATGTCGCTCACCTGTCAGAGCAGGCCCTGGCACATATTCGCAATCGAAAAATTGGGTTTGTTTTTCAACAGTTTCATCTGCTCTCTCACTTGAGCGCGTTAGAAAATGTCGAACAGCCGATGATGTATGCCGGGGTGAGTAGCCGGGAGCGCAAGCAGAGGGCTGCCGAAGCGTTAGAACAAGTCGGGCTGGGCAATCGGATTCACAATCGGCCCAATCAACTCTCTGGCGGAC
>JBCBIK010000202.1:0-7584 GCA_038524545.1 Cyanobacteria bacterium J06623_4
TGGCTGCTTCAAAGTGTGGAATATCTCGCTGTGGTCTTTGCAGATTTTATAATCACGAAGGACGACGAGGTGGCCGCTGCAATCAGCTAAATGTTCCAGTGAATTCTCAGTGGAAATCTTGCGGGTTGGCGCTCCCACCCTTCCTGGAAACGTCAGGCTCACAGTCGGGGATCGCCCAATGGGTCACTTCTCCAACAATCTCGGGACCTGTTATGGAGCCAGTTCCTATATCCGTTAGCAAGTTTCATTCAGCGATCGCTCGCTAGCACTTATCTCCTGTGATCCCCAAATGGATTTTGAATCGAAATCCATTTGGGGATCACAGGGAAAAGTAAACATAAAAAGTAGCCGATGAGACACTTAAGTCTGTCTCATCGGCTATTGTTTTGCTCATTTTTCTTATGGCAGCCATGGATACTGACTAAAGTCAGGCGAGCGTTTTTCTAGAAAGGCCTTTTTGCCTTCCGCCCCTTCTTCGCTGAGATAATAGAGCAACGTTGCGTTACCGGCTAATTCTTGTAGCCCTGCTTGTCCATCACAATCTGCATTAAACGCAGACTTCAAACAGCGAATTGCAATCGGGCTCTTCTGCAATATTTCCTGAGCCCACTGGATGCCTTCCGCTTCTAGCTGATCCATAGGGACAACGGTATTGACCAAGCCCATCGCCAGTGCCTGCCTAGCATCATACTGACGACAGAGGAACCAGATCTCCCGAGCCTTTTTTTGCCCGACGACACGGGCCAAGTAGCTAGCCCCAAACCCACCGTCAAAACTACCCACCTTGGGTCCGGTCTGTCCGAAGATTGCATTGTCAGCCGCAATGCTCAGGTCGCAGATAAGATGCAGCACATGTCCGCCGCCGATGGCGTAGCCAGCCACTAGGGCAATCACCACTTTTGGCATCGTTCGGATTAGCCGCTGCAAGTCGAGCACATTGAGCCGGGGCACGCCGTCTTCGCCGACATAGCCTGCCTCTCCGCGCACGCTCTGGTCGCCGCCCGAACAAAAAGCATACTTGCCATCGGTATGGGGACCCATTCCAGTCAGCAGCACCACACCAATTTGCGTATCCTCACGAGCATCACAAAAGGCATCGTAAAGTTCAAAAACGGTCTTCGGTCGGAAGGCATTTCGCTTATGAGGACGGTTGATGGTTATTTTGGCAATGCCGTCACCCTTGTGGTAAAGGATGTCTTCGTAGGTATTGGTCGGTTGCCAGTTGACTTGCATGGGTGTTTTATCCGTATCTGTGAATGCGTGAGCGATCGCTAAGAACCCACGTTAAGAACCTATGAGCGGATCGGCCAAAAGATAGTCTCTTGAAAGAAAATAGAATAAATACCTACCGTCCCAAAAATTATCGTCCCAAAAATTATCGAACAGAGCGGACGACTCAACATTAAGCAACTCAATAGGCACTCAATAGCAGCAACTCAATGGCTTATTACTGGTTCAAGGCGTTTCATATTATCGGAGTGGTGGTCTGGTTTGCAGGCCTTTTCTATCTGGTGCGGCTGTTTATTTATCATGCTGAAGCGGAGCAAGAACCAGAGCCTGCTCGCAGCATTTTGAAGCAGCAGTACGCGATTATGGAAACCCGGCTGCTCAAGATCATCACAACGCCTGGGATGCTGCTGACCCTTGCCATGGCAGGGGGGCTACTATGGCAGCGCCCTGATGTGCTCCGTGAAGGCTGGATGCATGCAAAGCTTGGATTTGTCGCGCTTCTGCTGGTCTATCACATGTATTGCGCCCGGCTGAGGAAGCAGCTGGCGGCAGGCGAGTGCAAATGGGGACCCAAGCAGCTACGTGCCCTCAATGAAGGCCCTACGCTACTGCTGGTCACGGTCGTGATGCTAGTTGTCTTTCAAAATAGCTTTCCAACGAGTGCCACGACTTGGCTGATTGCAGGGCTAATTCTTTCGTTTGTGATCACAATTCAGCTGTATGCACGCAAACGCCGACTAGATAAGGAAAAAGAGGCAGAGAATGTGGCCGCTGGTGACCAAGTCTTGCAGAATTCCTAGTCGCTGAGGATGGAACTATGTCGAAAGATACAGTTGCTTCAGGTGATATTGATTAATATATGTTTACACAGTGCTTTAGCCGACGATGTTCGGCTGACGGCGTGAACATCACCGATAACCGAGGAAGAAAAACCATGGAAAATACACCTGCTAAGTTGGGATTTACTGAATTTGCTGAAACCTGGAATGGCCGCTTGGCAATGATTGGGTTCGTATCTGCCTTGGCAATTGAGTTTGCAACAGGCAAAGGTATTTTGGCTCAGCTCGGCCTAATGTAATCGGCCTTGCCTAAGGGAATGCCTGGCAATTTTCACCAGAACCTAACAGTAAATCTAAGCAAATAGTAAGTATTGACCTGGCCATCGTGTCAGGTCTTTTTTTGCCACCAAAGTTTTTCCTTCACCAGGAGCTGTCCTCGTTATAGTTGGCCTCGTCTGCAGTTGCGTCTTCTTCGGGCATGCGCCAAGTCGACATAGGACGCAATTCGGCAGGAATTTCGTCGGCAGGGTCAAATTCTAGCTGGGTTTCTCTGAGCCCTAGGTATCCTGATTCTGCGAAGGAGGTGAGCATGCGAGTGAGCGCTATCCAAACCCTTTCTTCGAATTCCCATTCTTTTTCGAAGGCGGCGCGATCTGCAATCGACTTTAAGGCCCAAAAGTAGCTATTACGAACGACTGACCCCTTTTTTTTGTAGTGGGGGAGGTCTTCGTTACGAATAAAAAGAACGCCGTTATCGATTCTAGATCGCATGAGGGGGTTAGGAAAAAGATGAAAGCGAGGGGGTTTACTATAGGCTGGATTGAAGAAGCCGATGGAATGTCAAGATTAGAGATAAGGGGCTATGGTTGCGGCAGTTTCCCTGCAAAACGTTCACAAAGTTTATAACAATACCTGCGTCGTTAATGACCTGTCGCTGGCGATTCAGCCGGGCGAGATTTTTGGGTTGCTGGGACCAAACGGGGCGGGGAAATCTACCACCATTCGCATGTTGACGACACTGGCTCAGCAGACCCAGGGCGATATTGTGGTGGCAGGCTACGATGTTAGCCGTCAGCCCGCTCAAGTTCGTAGACAAATTGGGGTTGTGCTGCAGCAAGTCAGCGTGGATGCTGACATGACCGTCTGGGAGAACATGGAATTCCATGGGCGAATGCACCATATTCCAGCGGCTCAGCGCCGCATAGAAATTGATCGCTGGCTGAGCTATGTGGGATTAAGCGATCGCACCCAAGACAAAGTAAAAACCCTATCTGGCGGCATGAAGCGACGGCTGCAAATTGCCCGGGCGCTCCTGCATCAGCCCAGCATCTTATTTTTAGACGAGCCTACCGTTGGGCTCGACCCGCAAACCCGCCGCCGCCTGTGGGAGATTATCCGCGAGCTAAACCGCGAGCGGCGCATCACAATGCTGCTGACGACGCACTACATGGAAGAAGTGGAATATCTGTGCGATCGCATTGGCATCATGGACCAGGGACAGTTGATTGAGAGCGGCACGCTGGCAGAGCTGAGGAAAAAGCACGGTGAAGGCATCGTGATGAAACAAAAGGGCGACCGGTGGGAATATTTGTTTTTTCCAACGCTGGCTGATGCCAATCACTATCTTGACCAGCAGCCAGATAAAACCGGTATGATGACCCGACCTGCCAACTTAGAAGATATTTTTGTGGAGTTGACAGGGCGGAATCTGGATTAGTCGCCACGGCGCAAGGGAGTCACCATGTCTCGACTGGCAAACAGGATCGAAGCAATCTTGTATCTGAAGGCGCAGCCTTTGCAGATTGCCCAGATTGCCGAATTTGCACAGTGCGATCGCGAAACCGCAGAAGAGGGACTCATCGAGCTGATGGGCGACTATGCCCACCGAGATGGCGCCCTAGAAATCGCAGAAACCGAGGAGGGCTATGCCCTACAGCTTCGGGAAATATACAAGCCCCTAGTCGACACGATCGTGCCGCTCGATATTGGCTTGGGCGCGCTACGCACCCTAGCCGCGATCGCCCTAAGAGGCCCCATCGCCCAGAGCGAACTGGTAGAGGTGCGCGGATCTGGCGTCTACCAGCACGTGCCAGATTTGGTAGAGCAGGGCTTCATTAAAAAGCGACGACAGGCGGATGGACGTTCCTCATGGCTGCAGGTCACCGAAAAGTTTTATCAACATTTTGAAATTGATAAGCTACCGCAAATTTCTAGCCTCAGACTGCCTAAACCCAGAGAAGCAGATGAAGGATCTCAAAACTCAAGTGAAGCGCCCCTCCCAAACGCTCAAACGGAGACCATCGAAGGGATAAAACCGGAAGAGACAGAACCGACAGCGGCAGATGCTGAAGCAATAGAAATGGAAGAAACAGAACCGACAGGCCCAATCGACTGACCTGCGCGAACTACACTTGTTCTCATAGAATCGCCCAAATTGAGTCTGCTTGAGAGGGCTAAACTGTCACTTAGGGTCATTTTTCGTTAAGCTATGATCAGCCAACAAGGGAAATCATAGATTTTTTTAAGAAGTAAAAAGATCGAAATAGAATTCACAACATTAGTGACTTAGCATCTTGTGGATATCTACTCATTCTTAATTTGATTTCAACCGTTAAGCTGATATTAGTTATTTCGCATTTATATGGTCTTTAATCCTGAAAGTGCAGACTTCATTAGCCTGAATCCAGAGGATAGTAAGTCAAACGAGCTTTTGAATTATCTGCAGCATCAGCCACCGGAAGTACTGACCCGTGTTGCTCAGTCAGTCAGCGGTGAGATTAAGCAGATCATTTCACACAACGTTCAAGGCCTAGTCGGCGTACTGCCTTCCGATGGATTTAACGTCCAAGTCAGCACTGATCGCGAAAACTTGGCAGGACTTCTAGCCTCCGCAATGATGACAGGCTACTTCCTGCGTCAGATGGAGCAGCGCATGGAGCTAGAGACCAATCTTTCAGGCTCTCTGGATCTTGGCACAGATTCGCTAGTAGAGTCACCCGAGCAAGACGACTAGGTAAGCGGAGCTGCTCGATTCGCTTAGAAGCCATTCAAGGTGCCACAGCAATCATTCACGGTCTGATTGAGCAGAAGCCAACCAATGTCCGCCCAGCACGGCTTACTGCAACTCCGTGGGTAGTGCAGTCGGTCTGACTTCAATTACTTCAAGTTTGCCTGAACGAAGAACCTTAACCTCTAGGTCTTCATCTAGTCCGCCATTTTCCACCTGAAACTGAACGTCTGTCACGTCTAGGATAGCCTCACCAGCAATTTCTTTGATGACATCGCCTCGCTGCAGTCCGGCTGCTTCAGCGGGCGTATTCGGCATCACGCGGACAATGACAACACCTTTTTCTTCGGTAATCCTGACGCCGATTTCGTCGTCTTGGTTAATGCGATCACGCATTTCCTTATCCAAATTTACCATCTGAATACCAAGATACGGGTGCTGTACCTCGCCGGTTTCAAATAGCTCGTCGGAGATACGCTTAGCCGTTTCAATCGGGATAGCAAAGCCAAGTCCCTGGGCATTTGCCCGAATGGCTGTATTGACACCAATTACTTCACCATTGGCATTGAGCAAAGGACCGCCCGAATTACCGGGGTTGATGGCCGCATCGGTTTGAATAAACTGCACCCGCTTGTCGGCAATGCCCACTTGGGTGCTCGTCCGGTCTAGGGCGCTGATGATACCTGCTGTTACCGTATTATCTAGACCGAGGGGGTTACCGATTGCGATCGCCCACTGCCCGGGCGAAAGGCCATCTGTATTGCCTAGGGGTGCCACCGGCAGGTCATTCGCTTCAATTTTGATCACGGCAACATCGGTGACCGGATCGGCGCCGACCACTTCACCAGTGAAGGTGCGGCCGTCTTTAAGGGTGACATTTACCGTATCAGCGCCTTCTATCACATGGGCATTGGTCAGCAGCTTGCCATCTACGCTCAAAATAAAGCCTGAGCCGGTTCCTTGCTCTAGGCGCTCGGGCAGCTGAGGGCTCTGGGGA
The DNA here is from genome assembly GCA_038524545.1 of Cyanobacteria bacterium J06623_4. Classification (GTDB taxonomy): domain Bacteria; phylum Cyanobacteriota; class Cyanobacteriia; order Phormidesmidales; family Phormidesmidaceae; genus Phormidesmis. The sequence continues at coordinate 6,014 of JBCBIK010000202.1, forward strand.
AACGAGGAGCCGTCTGGCAGCTCACTGCCAAAAAAACGCTTGAACAAACGGCGATCAAATGGGTCGGATAGGCCGCTAACAGACCGAGAGGCATCGATCCTGACGACGCTAGGACCGACCCGATTGGCAGCGCTAGCGATGAAGTTGGAATCTACCGGTAGGCTCGGGACCGAGGGCACCTGAGCGATCGCTTCTTGAGAAGCTGGGATAACAGCTGTTAGCGGACGCTCCGTAGCGCTGAGCGTCTGGCGAGAAAGATAGGTATGCCCGACCCAGCCAGCACCGGCACCTGCAGAAAGCAGCATTCCACCAATACCTACACCGAGACCCAATTTTTTAGGAGAGACTCCCATGTTCTATCTGTCCCTATTGCTTGTGAATTAGCTTGCTTGTGAATTAGCTTGCTTGTGAATGAGTGACTCAGCAGACTGAAGGAAACCGCCCAACCACAATCTTACGAATTTATTTGGCGAAGACCCGCAGAATTGTAGAGGCGTTTCCTCTACTTTAGCGAGGTTAGCCGCTTTAGCAAGACTGGTCGATCTTTATACCCAATTTGGAGCGAGCCGTACTGCCATGATGACATAGACAGCTAATTTAACTGGAGTGTGCCCTACCACCGCATCGATTGAATTATTTTGGCGGAGATTGAGCGATCGCATCCTGAAACCCCCAGCACCGCTTGAAAAATGGCATATCGAGAGCCGCTACGCAGCTTGGCCCATCCGTTCGGATGAAGGTAGCCAACAGACTTGTTAAATTAACATCACACCCGGATACAGATCCCTACACCTTTCCCTCCTCTTAACCCGACATTCCTATGCTCTGGCCCCGCACAGCAAACCGCCGTCCCGCAACCGTCATCACTGCGCTGTTTGTGCAGCTCACTTGTCTATCAGTCGGCCTAGCGCGTCCTGGCATTGCTAACACCGCCTGCCCAGCCGCCCTAGAGAGCACCGAACGACATCGGGTACAAGCCGGAGAGACCCTGGCCAGCATCGCTGCCGACTACAGACTAAGCACCACAACACTTGCCCAATTCAACCCTGAGTTGAACCCGAGCGCTGCTGCACCGCTAGCCGCAGGTTCCGAAATTACGATTCCACCCTTCAATGGACGCGTAGTGAGCGCCAGCAACGGTGAAAGCTGGCAGTCTTTGGCCGAACGCCACGGCAGCAGAGCAGATGTGCTCTTCGAAGTCAACGGCTGTGTGAGCGAAGTGCCCAGCCAAATCTTTGTGCCCATGGCCAACCCCATTGCTGCAGTCGCGAGCCGCCCCACCACGCTACAGCTGCCCGGCTACCCCCTGGCTCAGCCTGCCAACATCAGTCGTAGCTACGGCTGGCAGCCGCACAACACCAGAGATGAGCTGGTGTTTAACAGTGGCATGGCCTTCGAGATTGCAGAACCGACCGACGTTCGGGCTGTAGGAGCAGGGACCGTTGCGTTTGCAGGCGAGCGAGAAGGCTATGGCCAAATGGTCGTGGTCAACCATGAACAGGGGCTGCAGACCCGATATGCAAACTTAAGTAATATTTCGGTTTCGGTTGGGCAGCCTGTAACTGTAGAGA
>JBCBIK010000203.1:0-7543 GCA_038524545.1 Cyanobacteria bacterium J06623_4
TCTCCTGAATTGATAGGATCTTAGTCCGCTTACACAAAATTATGTACAGTCTCCCTTCAGACAACTGTCTCAACTATGCCTTCAGATGCAATAGCTGGTCAGACCTTCGCACTTCACCTAAAATAGCCTCACTTTAAGAACAGCCTTTTCTGTACATCACAGAAAAGGCTGTTTTGTTGGATTTCGTTCTACTTCGCCTGCTGTGCTGGGTCTTGATTGAGGCCTAGTTCCTTCTGTTTCTTTTTAGTGAGACCTAGAGAGACAATGCGATGCGATTCTTGCAAATAGTATTTGAGTTCACCGTCATCTGAGCTGGAGACATCGTATTGCTGTATCCACTTCATGCCTCTGGAGGCTAAGTATGGTGCTGGCTTGTAGCCGGGTTGTTCTTCCAAATAGTAATAGTTGTGCTCAGATGTTTTGAAAGTAAAGGCAGGCTTGTTTGCCTCTCCCCAGCCGCCTACTGCAAAGACCTTTCCACCGACTTTCCAGACGTGAGAGCCTCCCCATTGCACAACGTACGAGGTGGCGGGCAGGGCACGGCAAAAGTCATTAAATTCTTCATAGGTCATGGGTAGGGCAAGTCGTTTGTTTGCTTACCGGTGAGCTGCAAGATTTATTCGCGGTTTGAGAGGTCAGAGGCACGGTTCAAGAACTGGGTGTATTCGGGCTGGAAGAGTAGTTTGACGGTGCCGGTGGGACCGTTTCGATGCTTGGTAAGGATGATTTCTGCAATGCCGCGATCCGGCGTATCGGGGTCATAATATTCCTCTCGATACAGCATCATAATCAAATCTGCATCTTGTTCGATCGCGCCAGATTCCCTCAAATCAGACATCATGGGGCGTTTGTTGGTGCGTGATTCGACGCCGCGGCTGAGCTGAGAGAGGGTAATGATGGGGACATTGAGTTCGCGGGCGAGGCCTTTGAGCGATCGCGTCATTTTCGACAGCTCCTGTACGCGGTTGTCGCCGGAGCCTTCCATCAGCTGCAGATAGTCAATCAAAATCAGGCCGAGCGCGCCTCCGTTTTCGGCCTGCAGGCGCCTTGCTTTTGACCGGATTTCTGTGACCCCGATGCCAGGCGTATCGTCAATGAAAATCGGCAGTTCAGAAAGGGTATTGATTGCGTGACCCATCGGACCCCACTCGTGCTGGGCAATGCGCCCAGTCCGCAAGCGTCCGCTTTCAATCTTGGCCTCTGCCGAGAGCAGACGATAGATCAGCTGCTGCTTAGACATCTCTAAGCTGAAGATAGCAACCGGTTGCTTGTGCTGCGCCGCGATATTGCGAGCTACGTTCAGAACGAAGCTCGTGTTGTGTACGCAAATATCGTTGGCGACAAAGTTGTGAGTATTTGGGATGGTTAAGTCATAAACTTGCTGTACGCCGATAGATTCTATAGAAACGATCTCATCCCAATAGAGGTCGCTCACCGCAAGGTCTTGCAGTGGCTGGTGTTCTAAGGTGTTGGCTAGTGCTGATAGGCGAGGGCGGCTGAGCGCTCTTTTGCCAGCATGAATGTTACTACTGTCCCTTAAACCTGAACGCTTTGCTAGTGCCGACCAGCTTTCTGAACCCTTGGCCACCTTTAAGGTGTCCCAAACTTCAATTGGCACAAGGTCGCGGTTAGTGTGATATTTCTTGGCGCTAATGGCTTCTACGACTTGGCGAACAGCGCTTTCTTTACCAAAGATGCCAATTTCTTTTGAGAAGGTAGAGAGGGCGATCGCATCTGTAATATCCAGCTGCCATGCTGTTCGCCTTTTACCTTTGTACTTGACACGGCGTTGCTTCAGCGCAGCAATAATCCCAAAACGCAGCAGCAAATGCTGAATCTGCCGAGCCATTTTCTCGCAAACGGTGGCGTAGCCAATCTGTGCCTGACCGCTGGCAAGTACCGAAGCCCATCCATCCGTAGCAAATAGTCGATTCAGGAACAGAGCTAGCTGAGCTTTGGGAAGCGTAAACACGACACTTGGAATAACTTTTGTATGTGTGCTACAACCCCACAAGTTCAGCTTTTCCAACCAAGCCGTAACAGGATTTTTCCCCTTCCATCGAATCGACTCGTACCCTTGAGGAGCCAGCTTGTCGGGTGAAACGTTGAATCGGGCGCAGAGTGCTAAGAAGGCCGTTGCTTCGGGTGCACACTTGCCCTGGTGCCATAGCGTAACGAGTGCGGGAGATACCGCTAAATCGGTAGCTAGCTGTCTGCCTGTAATTTTGGCAGACTGCATGAGCTGACAAATTTTTTCTCCAAGTACTTTTCTCTGCTCTGTAAGTGCCTCGGTATCCGTGGTGACGACAAGAGATGGCGTACGTGTGTTTCCGCTAGTGTCTACGCGAACCTTTACTGTTGGAAATTTCAGAGCTGCTTCGGTGAAGTCGGTCTGCAGTAGCGGGTTTATGTTTGTAAATTGTGGGGAGGTGCCGGTCAGTCCACCATCTCCGATGAAGTAGGCGAGTAATTTGACTTCGTGCTCAGGCCGCTCCTGCTTTCCAAAAACGGGTAAGTTTCTGGGAATGGCAATGCGATCGCCCATAGATAGCTTAGAGAGCGGTTGCCAACCCCTCATTGTCAGATAAGGGTGAGTCAGCGTTGTTTTTACCTGCCTGCCCAGACGAGTAGTCACTTTGAAGACGGGTTTTTCGCCGTCGTCTACAAAGTTTGAGGGGGTGGCAGTCTCAAACTGTAGACGTTTGTTCAGTGTTAACAGTTGAGCTTTCTTCTGGTGATAAATACTTTCAATCGAGGTGACTGAGCCGTCGGTTTGTAAGATTTCAGCGTCTGCGCTGAGGCATTTGCCCATTGCCGGTCTGGCGGCCGTAATAATCAGGTCAGAACGCTGAAAACCCTGGGTCATGGCGTCTAGGTCGTAGAAGCCGCAGGATAGACCGGGGAGCACCATGCCGAGCGATCGCTGTTCAATATCTGTGAACGTGTCAGTCAGAATGTCAGAAGTTTTGGTCAGGCCCTGGGTGGGGCGCTCCTGAGTAATGCCAAATAGGGACTGCTCAGACTGGTCGAGCACTTTCTCTAGAGGGGTTTCGGTTTCGTAGCCCAGCTGGATAATTTCGCCGCCTGTTTGGATGAGCTTGCGGCGCGTGTACTTGTCCATGACCAGCTTGGCATACTGATCGATATTGGCCGCACTGATGGTGCGGTCTACCAGCTGTGCCAGTCGACTCTGTCCGCCGATTTTCTCCAGGGTGCCTTTATCTTTGAGCCAAGATGCGAGGCCCATTAGATCCGTTGGCAAACCACGGGACTGTAGGTCGAGCGCTGCTTGATAGATGCTGCGATGCGCACCAATGTAGAAGGCCTCCGGCGTGAGAATTTCTGTTACCCGGCCCAGGGCTTCAGGATCGATTAAAATGCCGCCAAGAATGGCTTCTTCGGCTTCAATATTCTGTGGGGGTAACCGGTCAATAGCAGGTTTGAAGCGAGGTTCGGGAGAAGCCATGGGAAAGTGATGAGCCATTCCGCTCAAATATAGTCACTCAAATATAAAAGGGTAGAGAGCCATAGTGGCTTTCTACCCTGATAATTTAACGAACGTTTGTACTATTCGCGAGCTTTTAGCGATCGCTCAGTCGGGAGCAACGCGGAGGTTGATGGTTGCAGTGACTTCGCTGTGAAGCTTGATATCTACTTTGTATTCGCCGAGCTTGTTGATGTCGGGCAGAGTGATATCGCGGCGGTCCACTTCTTTGCCTGCATTGGCCTGAATGAGGTCGGCGACTTCTGCAGCGGTGACGGTACCAAAGATGGCCTCGTCTTCACCAACGGCCTTTTTCACGGTGAAGAGGCCAATGGTGTTCAGTGCGACCTTGGTAGCTTCGGCTTCTTGCTTGATGGCTTCTAGGCGCTGGCGCTCTTTCTCGCGGCGAATTTCTACTTGCTTGAGCACGCCTGGGGTGACGCGGTATGCCAGGCTTCGAGGAATGAGATAGTTGCGGGCATAGCCGGGCGCTACTTCTATCAAATCGCCTGATTTACCTAGCTTATCGATATCCTGGCTGAGGACCAGTTGAGTTCTTTTTTTCGCCATTGCTCTTGAGTATTACTTTCCGTCGCAGCAGTGCGTGCGATCGCAGCGCAGTTTTCTATCATATTGAACTTACGCACGGGATGCAACTCCTTTGGCAGATTTCAGGCAATAAAAGTTAGTACCCTGAGAGCATTGCTTGCTCCTGTTTGCTTTGCTACGGTTGTTACACATGTTTTATCGCCCGTGTTTCATGGCCTAAAACCTGTGCCTTTCGGGACGTAAGCCACCAGATTAGCCGCTGGGGTAAAGACGATATTGCAATGGGCTAAATTTGTTGCCTTTCCGACCAGTTTTTAAGTTCTTCTAAGACGCCTAAGGCAGTTTTGCCAAAATCAGTAATTTCGTAGGTGACTGCAATAGGGCGATCGCTCACAACTTTGCGGGCGACTAAACCAGCCTCTTCCATTTCACGCAGTCGCTGCGTCACCATCTTTTTGCTAGCGCCTCCCAGCTGACGCGCCAAATCGTTAAACCGTACTGGGCCATCTTTGAGATGCCAAAGAATCGAGCCTTTCCATTTTCCGCCCAAAATTCGCATACCCCGCTCAATTGGGCAAGGTTCTAGACAAGGCTCTAAAGCTTGTTTGCGGCCTTTTGCATCGGTCGTGATTTCTAAAGAAGTACTCATTGAATAGGTAGTTACTAAAAGTAAACTGATTGACTCTGGTAACTTGCCTGATTATCTTAAGTCACGTCACCGGCAGCTGTCATGACTGCTAGTTTCGCCAGGCCGTTTGCTGCTGTGCCCCAGCCCTTGAGTGATTGCCCAGCTAAGGAACAAACCTCATGTCTACCCCCGATATTCATCTCTACACAGCCTCCACCATGAACGGCTGGAAGCCCGTCATTTTTCTGGAAGAAGCCAAGGTTGAGTACGAACTCACCTACATCGACTTTGGCAAAAAAGAGCAAAAGTCTGATTGGTATATGAAGCTCAATCCAAATGGGCGCATTCCAACCATTGTTGATCGCGGTAATGATGATTTTGTTGTGTTTGAATCAGGTGCGATTCTTTGGTACCTAGCTGAGAAGTACCAGCGGTTTTTGCCAGTTGATGAAAAGGCGCGATCGCAAGCGCTGCAATGGCTGATGTTTCAGATGAGTGGAATTGGCCCCATGATGGGACAGGCCATGTACTTTCAGCGAATTGCGGCGCCTAAAGGAAACGAAGATCCCTACGCAATTGATCGCTACGTGAAAGAGTCGCGACGATTACTGGAGATTTTAGATACGCAACTTACGGATAAACTCTACCTGCTGGGCGACGATTTCACCATTGTCGATATTGCGACGTATCCTTGGGCGCGTTCTTATCCTTGGGCAAAGGTGTCGGTAGACGGGCTAGATAACCTAAAAGCTTGGTTTGATCGCATCGATGCTCGACCAGCTACCCAAAAAGCCCTCACTATTCCTAAACCCTTCCCAGCATTCTTTGGCGAAGGTGATGAAGCCTCCTCTGAATCTGAAAACGCCTCTCGGTTTTAATCCTGAAGCTGTTGCTTTGTCTGCTCACTTTTACAAACAGAGAACGCTACTATGAAAAACATTTTTATCATCAATGCCCATGAAGCATACGCCTTCTCAGAGGGAAAGCTTAACGCCACACTGGTTGACAAAGCTAAAACGAATCTGACCCGGAAAGGCTACGACGTTAAAATCACCACCATGAAAGATGATTATGATGTCAACCATGAAGTCGAAAAGCATCAGTGGGCCGATGCCATTATTTTACAAAGCCCAGTGAATTGGATGGAAGTCCCTTGGAGCTTCAAACGTTATATGGATTACGTTTACTCTGCTGGTATGGACGGGCGACTCTGCGATGGCGATGGAAGAACCCGACAAGATCCTAATAAACAATATGGGACTGGCGGCACGTTAACCGACACCCAATACATGCTCTCTCTTACCTTGAATGCTCCTAAAGTGGCATTTGATAATCCAAATCAGTGGTTTTATGAAGGAAAAGGATTAGACGATCTGTTTTGGCCGATGCATTTGAACTTTAAGTTCTTTGGTATGCAACCATTAGAAACCTTTGCATGCTTTGATGTGATGAAGAATCCTGACATCGAGAACGATTTTATTCGCTTCGAAGCACATCTCGATCAGCACTTCAAAGCGCTATAGTCTATTATCCCCAGACGCCATGAGGACTGAGTCTCCAGTACCTCAACCCAAGAGTTTACCTTTTGGGGACTACGTAAAAGTCTCCATCTACAAACGACTTATAAGGTCACCTTGGGTCGTGATGAATTTATCTGATGGTTAGTTTTTATCGCGCCGATCACGGTTGTACGTGACAACTTCGTGAAGCGTGACGTTGCCATCCTCATTGAGGTCGGCTACGGGATTGTTCAGCGATACCTGTCCGGTTCTTTCTTTCTGATCGGCGTTCTTGTTGCCACCAACAATGTTGTCAAGCTGTTCCTCTGATACAGAACTATCTAATGTAGCGTTTTCAGGATCAATCTTTTGATTTTCATTTGACATGGATAAGCACCTTTGAAGATGTTTGATCAGGGTTGAGAAGAGCTGTATTTAACAAACTCCTTCTGAATTTCATAGTTCTGAATTTTATATTACAGAGCGCTAGTCATCACCAACTGAGTAGATGATTAGAACTTGCCGTGTATGGGGTTTAGTAATGCCGGATATTGCTAGCGGTGCGATGTGAATAAGTCGAGTGTGGCCAGGATTAGAACTGGTCTTTGAGTTTGCGGATGTGGCCAAAAACGGTGACGGGGTCACGGCTATTGGCGGCTGATTGTAGGGCAGGGCTATCCCAGCGCAGGAAGGGGTTTGTGCTTTTTTCGGTGGCGAGCAAGGCTGGAATGGTGGGTTTGTTTTGTTGGCGATCGCGCTCAACTTTTGCAAGGCGATCGCGCAATGCTTCATTCTCACTGTCCACGTTCACCGCAAACTTTAGATTGCTCAGCGTGTACTCATGGGCGCACCATATCCGCGTATTGTCTGGCAGGCTGCGTAGCTTAGCCAGCGAAGGCTGCATCTGGGCAGGCGTGCCTTCGAAGAGTCTGCCACACCCCCCTGCGAACAGCGTATCGCCGCAGAAAAGTTCACCTGCTTCCTTGGGTTCGATGGGTGCGAAGTAGTAGGCAATGTGGCCTCGGGTATGGCCGGGCACGAAGAATACTTGGCCCGTGCGGCCAGCAAACGTGACGCGATCGCCTTCTACTAAATAGTGCTGCTGCCCTGGAATGCGCCCTTTATCTTCTGCGCCACCATAGACCTGTGCCGCTGGGAACCGGGCCAGCAGTTCGCGATTGCCACCGACGTGGTCATTGTGATGGTGGGTGTTAAAAATAGCTACGAGTTCTGCGTTGAGTTCGTTGAGCTTTGTGAGGACCGGTGGGGCATCGGCAGGATCGACGACGGCAGCGGTGCGATCGCTTGGGCTGTTCAGCACAAATATATAGTTGTCGGAGCGAGCAGGTAGCCTGTAAATTTCCATAGGAGAGCGATGAACTA
>JBCBIK010000204.1:0-7401 GCA_038524545.1 Cyanobacteria bacterium J06623_4
AAGTATGATGAAATCGACGCGGCTCCTGAGGAGAAAGCGCGGGGTATTACCATCAACACTGCTCACGTTGAGTATGAAACTGAGAACCGTCACTACGCTCACGTGGACTGTCCTGGCCACGCTGACTATGTGAAAAACATGATTACGGGTGCGGCTCAGATGGACGGTGCCATCTTGGTGGTATCTGCTGCTGACGGCCCAATGCCCCAGACCCGTGAGCACATTTTGCTGGCTGGTCAGGTAGGCGTGCCAAACATTGTTGTGTTCATGAACAAGCAAGACCAGGTCGATGACGAAGAGCTGCTTGAGCTGGTTGAGCTAGAAATTCGTGAGCTGCTCAGCTCCTACGATTTCCCTGGTGATGATATTCCTGTTGCAGCTGGTTCTGCGCTGAAGGCAGTTGAAGCGCTGACGGCTAACCCCAACACCGCTCGTGGCGATGATGAGTGGGTCGACAAGATCCACGCGCTGATGGATGAAGTAGATGCTTACATTCCGACGCCTGAGCGTGAAGTCGACAAGCCCTTCCTAATGGCTGTTGAGGACGTCTTCTCGATTACAGGCCGGGGTACGGTTGCGACTGGTCGTATTGAGCGCGGGGTCGTTAAAGTTGGTGAGACTGTTGAGCTTGTGGGTATTAAAGAGACTCGCTCTACAACGGTGACTGGCGTTGAGATGTTCCAGAAGACCTTGGATTCTGGTATGGCTGGCGATAACGTGGGCGTACTGCTTCGGGGTGTTCAGAAGGAAGACATCGAGCGGGGCATGGTGCTCGCTAAGCCTGGCTCTATCACTCCTCACACTGAGTTTGAGTCTGAGGTGTATGTCTTGAACAAAGAAGAGGGCGGTCGTCATACGCCTTTCTTCCCTGGCTACAAGCCTCAGTTCTATGTGCGGACAACTGACGTAACGGGTTCCATCGAGAGCTTTACTGCTGATGATGGCAGCGCGGCTGAGATGGTCATGCCTGGCGATCGCATCAAAATGAATGTTAAGCTCATCAACCCCATTGCGATTGAGCAAGGCATGCGTTTTGCCATTCGTGAAGGTGGCCGTACCGTAGGTGCGGGCGTCGTCTCCAAGATTACGAAGTAACGTAATCGACTATTTGCGGACGGGCGCGTGAGGAACTGACGTAAGTGTTCTCACGCGCTTCGTGCGCGTTTCCCATTGTATCGAACCGAACCGAACCGAACCTAGAAAACTTAAACATTTGCGCACTAAAGGGCGCCTGACTTTAATGGCTACTACTATCCAACAGCAGAAGATCCGTATCCGCCTCAAGGCTTTTGACCGCCGCTTGCTCGACACCTCGTGTGAAAAAATTGTCGACACGGCAAACCGCACCAACGCGACTGCAGTCGGCCCTATTCCGCTTCCCACCAAGCGTAAAATCTATTGCGTACTGCGCTCTCCTCACGTCGATAAAGATTCTCGCGAGCATTTTGAAACCCGGACTCATCGCCGCATTATCGACATCTACCAGCCTTCCTCAAAGACCATTGACGCCCTGATGAAGCTCGATTTGCCTGCGGGTGTAGATATTGAAGTGAAGCTCTAGAAGTGGGGCGCTTGCTGCGGCTAACTGTTTATGTTGTCTCGGTATTGCTTCGCGTTTCATAGCGAGGCGTAGAGGCCTAGGTTAAGATATTTATAGCGCTGCTTTCCTGAGCTTCGGCGATCGCAGCGCTTTGGTTTTACTCTAGTCATAATGGATTTTTCCTCCTCAGTTGCCGTCCGACAGCTACCGCTCTTCCCGCTTCCAGAGCTAGTTTTGTTTCCTGGAAGGCGATTGCCGCTCCATATTTTTGAGTTTCGCTATCGCATCTTGATGAATACGATTCTTCAAGGCGATCGCAGATTTGGCGTGCTCATGGTTGACCCTAGCAGCGGTGAGATTGCCAAGGTTGGCTGCTGCGCGGAGGTCATTCACTACCAGCGCATGCCAGACGACCGTATGAAGATTATGACGCTGGGTCAGCAGCGCTTTCGCGTTTTAGACTACGTGCGAGAGACCCCTTACCGGGTAGGCCTCGTCGAATGGATAGAAGACGAGCCGGTAGAAGAAAACCTAACGCCAATTGCAGATGAAGTCGATCAGCTGCTGAGAGATGTGGTCCGCCTATCTGCCAAGCTCACCAGCCAAGATATTGATTTTCCTGAAGATATTCCCGATCTCCCCTTAGAACTTTCTTATTGGGTTGCCAGTACGCTGTACGGTGTTTCTTTAGAGCAGCAGTCCCTTTTGGAAATGCAAAACACCCTGACTCGGCTAGAGCGTGAGGCTGAAATTTTAACCTCAACGCGAAATAACCTGGCCGCAAGAACCGCGCTGAAAGACGTACTGGAGTAGGGTTCTATGGGGTTTTGTTAGATTTATGATTTGGTTGGAGCTATGGCTGTCTCAGAAGGATCGGCTAGCGTCTTCAGATTGTAGCTACCAAATATCTTCAAGGTCGCAGTGTGCAGCTTGAGCACTTCTAAAGCTGTGTGCATGGTCTGCGCGTTGGCGCTTGCCTCCACGTCGACAAAGAAAATGTATTCTCCTAACAGCCGCTTGGTCGGTCTCGATTCGATACGGCTCATGTTGATATTGAGCGCTGAGAAAAGCTGCAGCGGCTTCAGCAGTGCGCCTGGCTCATTAGTCCGTAAGCTAAAGGCTAGGGAGGTGTATTGACTGTCTGTTGCGGCATTATTGGTAGGCTGCTTGCCCAGTACCCAGAAGCGAGTGTAGTTATCTGCTGAGTCGTTAATCGGATGTGCCAGCACGGGTAGATTGTAAATTTTGGCGCCCCATGAAGATGCGATCGCACTTCCCGTCGTATCGTCTTGCAGCTTGCCCAGCGGCTCTGCCGTAGAGCTAGCACGAACTTGTTTGGCATCTGGTAGATTCTGACTCAGCCAGTCACGGCACTGGGCAAGTGCCTGAGGATGGGAGTACACGGTTTTAATATCACCAATCTCATTCGCCCTAGAGATTAGGGCGTGTTGTACCGGCAGGGTAAATGCCTGCTGTATTTTTAGCTCATCGACTTCCCACAGCGTATCTAAAGTGATGGTGACGCCGCCGCCGATAGAGTTTTCGATGGGAACTACACAAAACTGCGTGTCCCCTTTTGCCGTGGCATAAATGGCTTGAGCAATGGTTGAGTAGGCTTGAAGCTTCACTGACTCAGGGGCAAAATCTTGGGTGTAGGCAGCTGCGGCAAACTCTGAAAATGTGCCTGTCGGTCCCAGGTGAGCAATGGAAATTGTCATATTTTCTACTTATAGTTTTCTATTTCCTTCGGTTGTCATCGTTTGCGAATGATAGGGTTAGCATAGGGCTAGGGGATGTAAGCCTGAATAAACTGCAGCCTATTTACTTTTTGGCTTTTTTGACTCATTTCTGGTCTATTTTTCGTTTCGCTTTATTCCCATGGTTCGCTTCAGCGCTTCTCAGGCAGTCACCATCTCAGTTCCACCGCAGCCGCTGCCTATCGACGAGTATCTCAGCGAACCTACCCGGCTAGTGTACGCCCTGGTGGACCCAAGGCAGGTGAGCGTCCTCAGCCCAAATTTATTTCGGGTGAAGGTACGCCCCCTCAAGTTTATTGGGCTAACGCTACAGCCCGTTTGTGATATTGAAGTGTGGCGAGAGGTCGACACCGTGCGCCTAAGCTCTGATGCCTGCGAAATTGAGGGCCATGATGCTTTCAATCAAAAGTTTGCTTTAAATATGCAGGGCTATCTGGTAAAGCAGACTACTGGTGATGGTGAAAAGCTGCGCGGCCAAGCAAATCTAGTGGTGAGTGTCGATTTGCCGCAGGCTATGAGGCTCACCCCCAAGCCACTGCTAGAACGAACTGGAAATGGTTTGCTGAATGGCATTTTGATAACGCTTAAGCAACGACTGATGCGTCAGCTAATTGCTGACTACTGCGCATGGGCAACGTCTACAGCAGACAGGATACCGCGAGTGTCTTAGCGTTATTGATGTGGGGTTTCCTCAACTTTTGGCTTTGTCGATTGGATTGTGACTTGGCAGCTGCGGAATGATTGGCGATGCTGACGGCAGATGCCGAGTATGGCAATGCCTGCTCGGTGCTTGGCGCTGCCATACCCTTTGTTGGAAGCTAAGTCGTAGCCTGGGTAGTGCCGGTCGAGTCGGACGATGAGATCGTCTCGCCAAACCTTTGCAATGATGCTGGCAGCTGCGATCGCAAGGACTGTCTGGTCACCTTTCACAACCGTTTGTTGGTTGATCGCCAGGTTAGGAATTCGCTGATTACCATCGACCAGGCATTGCTGTGGCTGGGGCGAGAGCCGCGCAATGGAGCGTCTCATGGCCAAAAGCGATGCCTGTAAGATGTTGATGCGATCAATTTCGTAGGCAGATGCTAAGCCGACTGCGCAGTGGGCGTGCTGCCGGATGAGGGCGGCTAGCTGCGATCGCTTCACTGCCGTAAGCTTCTTACTATCTGTGACTCCCGCTGCCGACAGCCGAGAAGCTGCCGTGGCAGGGACAATCACCGCTGCCGCCACCACCGGGCCAAACAGCGCTCCTCTGCCGACTTCATCTACCCCTGCAATCTGCGACACGTTAGCAATACGTTGAGCAATACGCTGAATGCCTATCAGCGCCTACCCTTCAGCGCCTACCTATCAGCGCCTATCCTAGTCGCTAGCTGAAGAGCGACGGCGACGACGGCGACGGACGACTTTGCCGTCGTCAGCCGGTTTCTCATCAGCCGGGGACTTGTCAGCGGCAGGTTCTGAACCAGCTGGGGATTCAGCAACCGCCGTCGAAGGTTCAGCATTGGCTGTACTGGCTGACTTTGGGGTTGGCGATGCGCTTTCACCCTTCGATGCGCTGCGGCTTGAGCGTCTTCTGCGTCGCACAGAGGTAGATTTCTCTGTGGTCGTGCTGGCGTTACTTGCTGCGTCCCCATCCGTTGACGATTCGTCTTCTGCATCAGATGAATCCGTTTCAGGCGCTTCCGTCCCAGCGTCCGCGTCAGTGCGAATCGGCGTTTCTATAATCCGTTTGTTTTCTACCACTGCAGCAGCCTTGGCCCTTGCCTTTTCTAAGAAAGATTCTGCCTCTCCTGGCAACACCACCGAAACGACGGTATTCTGTGGATTCTCAAGGATTTGCTCGCTGTAAACCAATGGAGAAATTCCCATCATGGCGTAGACTCGCTGCTCCTCAGCAGGCATTTCAACGGCTACGATTTCTGGAGGCTCTTCTGGTTTTTTGCGATTGTTGCGAACCCGTTTGTTCCGCCCGTTAGCGTCTGCCGCCACTGCTTTATTCGCATCAGCTTGGGATTCGCGCTCCAAGCGTTCTTTTTCAATGCGTTCGTCTACTCGGCTATCTGCTCGACTGGTCCGCCGTCGCCGCTTGTCATCTCCGTTTCGATCTAGGGTTACGGGGGAGGGTGAGCCATTTCTCCCGCTCTTAGAAGGGGCTCCATCCCCACCTCGCCTCCGACGCCGACGTCCACCCCGACCATTTTTGTCTTGATAGCTGGGATGGTTGAGCAGGTCTAGTTCTTGCAGTTCGGATTGGGGCGACAGGTTGACGGCGCGATCTTCGCGGGCCGACGGGCGACTCGAATAGCTCTGCATCGGGGAGCTGTAGCCAGAAGGGCGAGGCGTTCCTACGGTGAGCTGACTGGCCGTGCCAGGAGCCTCTCCAGGTAAAAGAGCTAAATGACCTAGTCCCCCACAGCTTGGGCAGGTTTGGCCGAATAGTTCGTAGATGTTTTGGCCCTGACGCTTACGGGTCATTTCCACGAGGCCTAGCTCCGAGAGCTGGGAAATCTGGGGCCTAGATTTATCGACCCGAATCGCCTTGCCAAACTGCTCTAATACCTGCATCTGATCCCGGCGCGAATCCATGTCGATAAAATCTACGACAATGACACCCGCAATATTGCGTAGCCTGAGCTGTCTGGCGATTTCAACGGCTGCTTCACAGTTTGTCCAAAGCACGGTTTCGCGGGCCGTGGCAGAGCGGGTGAAAGAACCCGAGTTCACGTCTATCACCGTGAGCGCCTCGGTCGGCTCAATGATGATGTATCCACCTGAGGGCAAATCTACCCTCGGCTTGAGTGCCTCTCGAATCGCTGCATTGACTCTGAAGTATTCAAGAATATGGGTGGGTTCGTTGTGATAGTCAAGTAGGATGTTGGCCGGTATTTGCCCGTCGCTCCAGTTAGTCAGATGCTTTCTTGTTCTGGCTAGGCCGCTTTCTGTGTCGGTAACGATGCGATTGACATCGTCGCTGTACACATCCCTTAGCACTTTTTGGATGAAGTCGTCGTCCCGGTTGAGTAGGGACGGTGGACGGGTAGACATCGCCTCTTGCTGAATCGCATCCCAGCGGCGCTGCAAAGATTCCAAGTCTTCAATGATGGCTTCTTCTGATACGCCTTCTGCCTCTGTGCGAATCAGCAGCCCTGTACCAGCTGGCTTCACCAAAATTCCTAGTGCTCGCAGGCGGTTGCGCTCTGTTTCGTTACGAATGCGACGGGAGAGATTGACGCCCCTACCGTAGGGCATAAGCACTAGGTAGCGCCCAGGGAGTGTGACTTTGCCGGTGAGCCGAGGACCTTTGTTTCCGGTGGGCTCTTTCATGATTTGCACGAGCACTTTTTGCTGGGGAGCCAGCAGCTCAGTGATTGAGCTTGCCATGCGTTTGAGCTTGAGTGGTCCTAAATCGGACACATGCATGAAGCCGTTTTTGTCACTGTCGCCAATGTTTACAAAGGCGGCATCAATGCCGGGGAGAATGTTCTCCACGGTTCCGATATAAATGTCTCCGACTTGGTGACTGCCTGTGGCAACAATAATTTCTTGAATCTGATCTTCTGAAAAAACAGCTGCAATGCGATGCTGTTCGGCAATAACAATTTGCTTGGACATTCAATATTCCTCTGAAGCCTGCCAGTGCACGGCTCGTCTTTGAGCTTGACTACTGACAGGTCCTTGAGTTGTAAAAAAACTGGGTAAGTAGTTAGAAATCTAGGTCGCTAAAATGCGTTCCTGTTCGAATAAACTCTCTAGGAGGGGAGCTTCGGTGAGCAGCTTCTCCTTCGAATTCCACAAAACTCTCTACGGGTCAGAGAATCTCTACACACTAGAGCATTGAGTTTGGAGCACTGTTGAGGGCCACTGAGAAAAACCTGCGCGTTTGCCTTTCACCAGTAAAAATTCCATGAGGGCTTTGCTAGGACAAAGCGCAACGGTAAACCCTGATATGAAAGTGCAGTATTCGCACTAGCGGCGACAACCATCCGACGCCTGACCGTAAGCCTAAAATTATAGGGACTAATCTAGCTATGGCAGGGGCGGTTGTGGCTGTATTATAGCGCCAGGGTGACTTTTGTGGTAGTCAGTATACAAAAAGTTAATGTG
>JBCBIK010000205.1:0-7373 GCA_038524545.1 Cyanobacteria bacterium J06623_4
GGCATCCGGATCGCATTCCGAGCGATCGCGAACGCCTGCGAGAAAAAGCAGAAGCCAAGCTCAAGACTCTCAATGAGGCCCGCTCTTTTTTGCGATCGCAAGCCAAAAATGGCAGACTTCCTGCTGTCACCACTGCTAAAAAAGAAGCTTCCCGAACATCACCCTACAGTCAAAACAGCCATAAAAACGGTAACCGAAACGGCAGTCGAACCTCTGCCTACAGCCGCAGTAACCGCACCTACAGCACCTATCGCCCCGGCGACGACTCCACCTATCGCCCTAGCCGAGACCGGGCCACCGCCCGCTCCACCTACACCCAGGCGGCAACTGCCAACGGCGACGGCAATACCCGAGGCAGTGGCTATCGCCCGCCCTACGAGGCTTATCGCAGAGCCGCTGCTGCTGCGAGTAGTGGCTTCGCCGGTCAGTATGGGGCCACGTATCGAGCCCGCTATCCTAGCAGCCCTTGGCCCCGGCAGAGCGAATCCGCCCATAGCAGCGCCACCGCCAAATCAACTGATAAAGCCTCTGCGAATACCGCAGATAAAGCCAGCAGCAAGGCGACTGGAAAAACAGCTTCAAAAGCGACTTCTTCAAAAGCGACTTCCGCAAAGGGCACAGCTTCAAAAGGCAGCTCAAAAACGGTCTCAAAAGATACAAAAAAGAAGTCGACTACTCAATCTTCAACGACTCAGTCGTCCCGCAGTAGCGAAAGAGTGTCTACTGCTAGCGATAGCTATCAACCAGCCCGCACCAAGCGAAATCCGGACCTGAGTGGTGTCAACATGAGTGGTGCCAACCTCAAAGAAAAAGACTTTTCGGGTCGCAACCTCAGCGGCGCTGATCTCAGCGGGGCCGACCTCAGCGATACCTTCATGCACAAGGTCAACCTCAATCGCGCCAATCTTCGCAAGGCCCGGCTATTTCGCGCTAACCTTCTGCAGGCCGATCTCAGCCACGCCGACCTCAGCGGCGCCGACCTCATTGGCGCTGACCTCAGCGGCGCCGATCTCAGCGGGGCAGACCTCAGCGGCGCAAAGGTCGGCTACGGCGATAAAATCATGGTCAAGCTTTTGGGCGCTCGTCTCACGGGCACCATCATGCCGAACGGTCGCATTCACGAATAGTTTAAGAAGACAGCAAAGCATTGAGATGAATACTCTAGATCAGGTTTTAGAAACGGCTCTGAAACTACCGGACGAACAGCAGGAGATGTTGATTAAAATTCTCAAAAAACGGTACGAAGAAAACCATAGAGCTCAAATAGCAAGGGATGCAAAACAGTCCCTAGATGATTTTCATGCCGGTCGTTTTCAAGTTCAGTCAGCTGATGAGATTGTTGCAGAACTGACACAGTCTTTAGATGAGCCAGCCTAATGAGAGCGTTAGTCGCGACTCCTAAATTCAAGCGAGCATATCGAAAGTTTGCAAAACGTAATCCAGATCTTCAGCAACGGATTGCAGACGTTCTGCAGCAAATGGAAAAAGATGTATTTGTCCCGAGGTTAGCAACACACAAGCTCAGCGGTAAATTGGATGGCCTACAATCGTGCTCTTGTGGTTATGACTGTCGTATTGTCTTCGCAATAGAACGAAAAGCAGAAACTAATGATGAAGTGATTGTTTTACTCGACGTTGGTACCCATGATGAAGTGTATTAACGATGTGAATGCTGATTTTGTTTATAGTAAACGTACCTGCTTAAAACGCTTGCACTGTGTCTATTCTGGCCCCTATCCACGACTGGTTCACGCAGCAGGGATGGTCGCCCATCGCGTTCCAGAGTAAAACCTGGGAGGCGTATCTGTCTGGCAAAAGCGGCATCATTCAAGTGCCAACCGGGGCGGGCAAAACCTACGCTGCCGTCATGGGCCCGCTGGCACAGATACTCGATGAGAAATCGCAGTCGGGCTTGCAGCTGCTGTACATTACCCCCTTACGAGCCCTCTCCCGCGATATTGAGACTTCCATCCGTCGCCCTATCGAAGAGATGTCATGGCCCATTTCCGTTGAATCTCGCACGGGGGACACCAAGTCTTCGGTCAAAAGTCGGCAGATTAAAAAAATGCCGACCGTACTGATTACGACGCCTGAGTCTCTCGCGGTTCTGCTCTCTTACAAAAACTCAGAAAAGCGGTTTGGCTCTCTTCGCTGTGTCATTTTAGATGAGTGGCACGAGCTGATGAGTTCTAAGCGGGGCACGCAGGCAGAGCTGTGTATGACCCGGCTCAGGCAGCTAAATCCGGCGCTGCAGACCTGGGCAATTTCAGCGACGCTGGGCAATTTGCAAGAGGCTGCAGAGGCGGCTACTGGCGTCGACAGCCGTCCTGTTGTCATTCAGTCAAATATTCAAAGAGAGACCGTTATCACCAGCGTTTTACCCGCTTCGGTGGATAGCTTTCCTTGGGCGGGGCATCTGGGTCTGAGAATGTTTGAAGAGCTTGTGGACGCGCTGGATATCAGCCGGTCTACGCTGATATTTACCAACACGCGATCGCAAGCCGAAAGATGGTTTCAAGCCCTCACCTTTTCACTTCCCGACCACGAACACCAAATCGCGCTACACCACGGCTCAATTGACTTTGCAGAACGGCTCGCCATAGAAGCCGGACTCAAAAGCGGTGGCATCAAATGGGTGGTGTGCACCTCTTCTCTCGACCTTGGCGTAGATTTTCAGCCAGTAGAGCGCGTCGTCCAAATCGGCAGTGCCAAAAATCTCGCTCGGCTGCTGCAGCGGGCAGGGCGCTCTGCCCACTTACCCGGCGGCACTTCTGAAGTGTTCTTTTTACCTACCAACGCGCTAGAGCTGTTAGAAATTTCAGCCTTTCGCCGTGGCCTCGCCGCAGGCCAAATAGAATCTCGACACACGCTCAACAAACCCTACGATGTGTTGATTCAGCACTTGGTGACGCTCGCCTGTGGAGATGGCTTTTCCCCGGAGGAAACTTTCACGGCGGTGCGGCAAACCTTCTCTTATCAAGCGCTTACACAAGAGGAATTCGACTGGATACTAGACTTTTTGGAGAAGGGTGGCAAATGCCTAAGGGCTTATCCGCGCTACAAAAAGATTGTTGTTGAGGCGGGGCGCTATGCGATCGCTGATGCCAAAATTGCTCGCATGCACAAGCTGAGCATCGGCACGATTACCGGTAATCAGCAGGTCAAGATTGCCTACGCCAAGGGCCGACAAATCGGTACGGTGGAAGAAAGCTTTGTCTCTCGGCTAAAAAAGGGGGATGTGTTCTTTTTTGCAGGCAGGCAGCTAGCGTTCTTTCAGATGAAAGACATGACCCTGTATGTGAAAAATGCCAAGAAAAAATCTAGCGTTGTGCCGGTGTGGAGTGGCGGCTATCTGGCGATTTCCGACCAGCTGAGTCAGTACATTCGGGCAGAAATTACGGAAGCGAAAGAAGGTAATGTCAGCCCGGAGGTGGCTTGCATTATGCCGATCCTGGCGACGCAGGATAGGATTTCTCATTTGCCAGGTGCTGAGCAATTTTTGATTGAATGCTGTCGTACGCGAGAAGGTCAGCATCTCTACGTCTATCCGTTTGAAGGGCGCAATGTTCATGAGGGGCTGGGCTTTTTGTGGGCATATCGATTTGCAAGGTTAGAAAAGGCCACGTTTACTGTTTCTGTAAACGACTACGGATTTGAAATTTTGGCCCCTAAAGACTATCCGTTTGAGACTGTCTTCGACGAAAACTTTTTTTCAACGCGCAATCTCTACGAAGAAATAAAAGAAAGTTTGAACATCTCCGAGCTTACGCAGCGCCGGTTTAGAGGGATTTCACAGGTGGCCGGTCTGGTTTTTAAGGGCTACCCGGGCTCGAAGAAAACAGCCAACCAAGTTCAAATCAGCTCCTCTCTTATCTACGAAGTCTTTACCAAATACGAGCCGGATAATTTGCTGTTGCAGCAGGCAGAAAGAGAAGTCATTGAAGGGCAAATGGAAGAGCCCAGACTCACCGCCGCCCTCAAGCGAATGCGTCAGCTAGACCTGGTGTGGATGAATATAAAGCGGCCTTCTCCGCTGGGGTTTCCGCTGTTGGTTGAGCGGTTGAGTTCTCGGTTGAGTAATGAGAGTTTGCGCGATCGCATTGAGCGATTGAAAAAACAGTGGGACAAGTAAGCTTGTAGGCCGGTTCGAGCAAATGATCCCCCTATGTTCCACCGCGCGTTTAATCCTCACTGTATTTATTTTTTATCAACCGTTGTGCCTGTTCTATAAAAGCTTTCGCCATTGTTACTGCTTGTTTTGATTGCTGATCTGTCACGCGCGCGACCTCTCCATAATCTCCAATGTGTCTCAGCCTCGCCAATAGATTCAGGTTTTGTCCATACTCTTTGGCCATCAGATCTGTTTGAACAAAATTTAGACTGACTGCCCTAAGAACCCCGGCGTGGCTTCCATATCTCAGATTTTCAGACAGTAGTAGCGCTGAAGCAGCATGAAAAGCCGCGTAATAAGATCTGGATGCCGAATCATCCCAAAGGCCTGACTTATGCAGTGCTTCGGCAGCCTGTAAGGAGTTCTCAGCTCGCTTTATTAGTGATTCAATTTCTGTAGGGTAGCTCACACTGTTACGCCTTCTTCTAGGGCATTTCTGTAGAGCTGAATTGCCCCCGACTCAAATTCATTGACCGCCGCAGGGCCAGCTGAAATCCAGTGGCTGGATACCATCTGTAATGGGTAAATTAAATCTACGATCATTCTCAGTTCGCGAAAATAGTCTAGCGGTTCTTCTAGCACTACGAGCAAATCAATATCGCTCTCTTCAGTCATTTCTTGGCGTGCTGCCGAGCCGTATAGCACCAGCGAATTTAGCTGCTCTCCGTAGTGTGCAGCCAAAACGTCGCGGCATTGCTCAACAATAGGTCTGATAGAAAGCTGACCTAGGCTCTCAATTGAATTCATTGTTAAACGCTTTCGATGCAGTGTTTTTAACGAAAAGGCTATTTCAGCTAATACATTCTACTCTGCCTGGCGAAACCGATAGCCAACGCCCCGTACGCTCTCAATCCAGCGCCCTTCTCCTTTGATTTCTATTTTCTTCCTCAGCCGCTGAATACAAACATCCACCACATTGGTACTCGGGTTAAAGTCGTAGCCCCAAACGTGCTCTAGCATCTGAGTACGGGTAAACACTCGACCGGGCGATCGCATCAAATACTCCAGCAAATTGAACTCTCTTGTCGTCAATTCCACCAGCTGCTGATCGCTACCGGTCTCACAGGTCACCGTTCGCGTAATCCGGTCTAGCTTAAAGGGACCCACCGTCACCAAGTTTTGCCTTTCCCCCACGCTGCGACGGGCCACCGCATTCATCCGCGCCACCAGCTCCTCTACAAAAAATGGCTTCGCGATATAGTCATCTGCGCCTAGGTTCAGCCCCTGTAGCCGGTCGTCCAGCTCATTTCTCGCCGTCAACAAAATCACAGGTGTATTTCGCCCCGCCTGTCGCAAATGCTTCAAGATAAACAGCCCGTCTTTCCCAGGCATCATAATATCTAGCAAAATCACGTCATACTCATTGCCCAATGCCTTCTCGTAGGCGATGTCGCCATGATCGCAGTAGTCCACCACAAATCCCTGCTCCTTTAGCCCAACCTGTACAAAGCTGGCGATTTTGGGCTCGTCTTCAACGAATAAAACGTGCATTAAAAATCCTGCCAACCTGGCAGCCATGGCTACAACAATAGAGAGCATCATCGCCCCTGGATACTATCCCGGCCTTGCCCCCCTCACATTACAAAGCCGTAATCGAAGACCGCGATGATTGTTAATTTTCTCATCTTTTAATGCATTTAGGGAACAAACAGGTTACCGCTTCTTGCGTTGAAATCGCTAGCGATATCCGCTGTTATCGGAGCCGTCGTTTGTTTCTCAACTGCTCACTAGAAATTTACAAACACCATGCGTTTCTCAACCTCCTTTAAGTCAATTAATAAGTTCGCTGGAATTGCTGCTGCGCTGATGATTCTGCCGGTCGCTGTTGGCTGCACCGGTGAACCTGTTGAAGACACTGGCGCAGATGTCTCTTCTGAACTGCCTGATGGTGTCGAAGATGAGACTGCCGTTGACCCTACTGCTGAAGAAATTCCTGCTGGCACTGACGAGATGGCAACCGGTGAGAGCATTGTGGATGTGGCGGCTTCCAATGGCTCCTTTGACACGCTGATCGCTGCAGTACAGGCGGCTGGCCTGGAGCAAACTCTCAGCCAGGAAGGTCCCTTTACCGTCTTTGCACCAACCGATGAGGCTTTCGCTGCGCTACCCGAAGGCACCGTAGAGAAGCTCACTAAGCCCGAAAATCAGGCAGCGCTTGAGCAAATCTTGGCTTATCACGTCGTGGCAGGTGCAGTCGCCTCTACCGAAATTGAGCCGGGCGCTATCAGCACGGTTGAAGGTAGCGATGTAGAAGTTGCCGTTGACCCGACTGGCGTGGTGGTCAACGGTGAAGCCACCGTCGTACAGCCTGACGTAATGGCTGAAAACGGCGTTATCCATGTGGTGGATACCGTCTTACTACCTCCCACTTTTGACCCTGCGACGCTCCTGTAATTTTTGCAGAGTCGCGATTCGCGTACAAATAATTGAGTGACGATTGAGATATCGCGTCAGTCAGTTAGACTCCCTCACAGTGAGCCCCCCACGACCGACGAATGGTTGTGGGGGGCTTACGATGGGTGAAGTTTTCTGTAGGTGGTCCGAAAAGGGCGATAAGAACGTATCTAAGTCGTTAGCAGGTGGCGGCTATCGGTCAATAAATAGGCGTAATCTGACGCCTCAACACCCTCAATTACTTCATCGTAGTTAGTGACAATGTCCTCAAG
Organism: Cyanobacteria bacterium J06623_4; assembly: GCA_038524545.1. Lineage (GTDB taxonomy): Bacteria > Cyanobacteriota > Cyanobacteriia > Phormidesmidales > Phormidesmidaceae > Phormidesmis. The sequence goes on from JBCBIK010000205.1 coordinate 6,838, forward strand.
TCGCTGATGAACGAGCTTGAGGCTGCTACCGACTGGCCGAATATCTTCGATGTTCAAATATTCTGATAAATCTAGGGCGGTTCGTGGATAGATGTTGGGGTCCATTAGGTGGGTCTCGTACACCAGCGTTAGCCGAGGGACGTCGTGCAAGATGGCGTTGGCTTCTACCCGCTGATTGTCTAGGTACTTGAGGCAGGCTAACAGCTCGCTGACATCGACTGTGAGCTTGTTCGACTTGGATGTGTCGCTGTCGTCAAATCGACAGTTGATGCTGTGGGCTCTGAGGGTGGCGATCGCATGTCTCAAAGCATCCCGCCGCTGTAGATAAATCACCCGGCATCCACCCCGGTGCAAATCCTGCATAAATTGATTGGGATTGGCCAGTCGCTGCACCTGTCTGAGCTGTTCTACCGTTAGGCTAAATCCGTAGATGTCGCCTGCGCTCCGCCGCACCCGCTGATACACGCTGAGCCGGGGAAATCTGACCGGCTGCCGCAAGATATTTTCTTGGAACGTGATTTTTTGGTGAGCTGCAA
>JBCBIK010000206.1:0-7369 GCA_038524545.1 Cyanobacteria bacterium J06623_4
GATTTAGGTTCTAGTGTCCTCGTGACGTGAAGGTTCAAGTCCTTTCATCCGCATTTTTGCTAGAAGTAGCTTCTAACAATGGCGATAAAGCAATAGCTGCAGGCGATCGCTGCAGGCAAAATCCAGTGCCAAGCAATCTCAAATGGCGCATGGAGAGTCTTGGAGCGCGACCGATGCGCTTGCCCGCCCAGATTGACCTGCTAAGTTTGTCTGACAACTCATCCTGTTAACTCATCCAATGGCTTCACGGTAGCATTGTGCTTCAAATGACAGAAGTCGGGTGAGGCACTGGCAATTTATACTGCTCTAGGGGGCTATGCACAATCAGCACCACCACCATTCACTTCTCAAAATTAGCGGTCAAAATCGTCGTCTCTAACACAGTTTTAAATTACCCCCATATATAAGGAGAGAATTTTCAAAAAATTGCACTCCCACAGCAAACATCTGTGCCTCAAAGACACCCCGAAAGATGCCGACTAAGAAAAGTAAGGACCGCTTTGCTGATTGTGCATCAGCCTGCTGATTCATCTTCTCTATTGGGTAAGTGCCTGCCATTCACCACATTGGCTCATTTCCCTCACCACTGACCTTATTAAGGACATCCCTGTGCTGCTATCCAAAGGTTTTGAAGTCGAGATATACACCGGCACGCCCGCTGGTGAGGTCGTAGGATTCTCAGACAAAATTGTGGCTCAGCTAGAAGGCTTCGTTCGCGAACCCGACGCCCGCAATGTCGAATACACTACAGCGCCCTTTTGCCGCTACGAGCATCTGCTCTGCGAACTGCTCAAGCCCAGGGTCCGCCTACGCCAATATCTCAGCACCCTTGGCGACTACACCATCATTCCTGGTAGCACGCTGCCACTCGGGGGCGCTAGCGAATTTCACCGGTCCGACCCCAAGAATCCATATCACACCTACATCGAAAATACCTACGGCACAGACGTCGTCACCGCCAGCATCCATATCAACATCGGCATCAGTGACCCAGAGCAGCTCATGCGAGCCTGTCGCCTCATTCGGCTAGAAGCCCCTCTGTATCTGGCGCTAACTGCATCCTCTCCCTTTTTCGACGGCAAAATTACCGGCTATCACTCCACCCGCTGGCATCTCTTCCCCCAAACCCCCAAGCACGTTCCCCTTTTTGAGAGCCATCTGCACCACATCCGCTGGGTCGAAGCGCAGCTGGCACAAGGTAGCATGCAGAGCGTTCGGCACCTCTGGAGCGCAGTCCGGCCCAATGGCGATCGCCGCCCTTACAATCTCAATCGGTTAGAGCTGCGCATTTGTGACCTAGTGAGCGATCCGCTACAGCTTTTAGCCGTGACCGCGCTGCTAGAGGCGAGGCTACAGCAAATGCTCTCTGAGGCAGCATTAGATCCGCTTGAGAGCACCGCTTTCCCAGCCCAAACCCGCAAGACAGATCTGGTAGCCATAACGCTCGAAAACGAAAAAGCCGCCGCAAAAGACAGCCTCGATGCTCAGCTCAGACACTGGCAAACAGGCCACATTGTCACAGCACGGGACTGGATAAGCCAGCTCTACAGCGAAGTTCATCCTTTCGCGCATCGGTCGGGCATCAGCTGCTTTCTCAACCCCATCCAACAAATCTTACGCAATGGCAACCAGGCCCAGCAGTGGCTATCAGCAGCAACTACCACCACACCCAACCACGTCATTCAAGCTGCGATCGCTCAAATGCACCAGCAAGAGCGCATGCTTACCGAAGACATCTGCCAACCAGTTGCTACCGTCGCCTAGCCGACCAGCCAAAAAATTGCCTTACCGCACCACCTATGCCTCAAATCGTCCTCGTCAATCCTGAAATCCCACCGAATACTGGCAACATTGCCCGAACCTGCGCAGCCACAGAAACGCCGCTGCACTTGGTTAAGCCGCTGGGGTTTGAATTGAGCGACCGCTACCTCAAAAGAGCAGGGCTAGACTATTGGCCCTATGTCGATCTTCACCTCCACGACTCAGTAGAAGCCTTCTGGAAACACGCCCAGCACCATGGCGGCAGATGCATCGGCTACAGCGCCAGAGCACAGCAGCCCTACACCGACCTCACCTACCAAAACAACGACTGGCTACTCTTCGGCTGCGAAAGCAAAGGGCTCTCACCCGAAGCACGTCAACGCTGCGACATCCTTACCACCATTCCCATGGGCGGCCAAGGCCATGTCCGCAGCCTCAACCTCTCCGTCTGCGCGGCTGTCGGCCTCTTCGAAGCCCTTAGACAAACCGCATCTATTTCTACGCCCGTCTTATAGCCGTCTCAACAAGCACCGAACAGAAAGTAGAAAGTGAATGTCCTCGCTATCTACTCTCTGTCACATTTGTTCTCTGCGAAGAAACCGTCCTTACTCCGTATATCCCACAGCTGTCGTACAAAAACACCTCACTCCGGCAAGTTTTCAAAAAAATGTGCCGTTTTTAGATAATTATTTCCTATCGTTTTAAGAAATATCTATCACTGCTCATAAAGATAGTCAGGCACGCTCCATCTTTTTGTAGAAGTAGGCCAATCTTAGGCCCGATGGGAGATGCGAGCCCTCAGAATCACAGTTGACAAAATCTTTGATATTCCTTTTAAGCACACCCACAGAGAATTTACTGACGGTGTGCCAAAAAATAGATTGGCTGAGTTTTGAAGCGCCAAAACGCCCACCACTGAAGGCAATAGAGACGCTCGACATGTCAGTATAAAAAAGCTTCATCTCCGTGAATTTATTGATAAAGTTTAGCAACAACATTGTTTTGGGCATTCAGAGTAGGCCACGGAAATGATGATTGAAATTATCGTTAAGTCGTGTAAACTTGCCTAAGTCGGGCAAACCGGCCAACTTGTAGACTTGCACAAGTGTTTTGGCAAGACTGGCATACTGCCTTCTTTCAAATCCATGCCTAAAGCTGGAAGCTGTTGAGCTTCTGTTAAAAGTCGCTCACAGATAGCCAAACTAGAAACTGTTGTCTATGCAGTGGCGGTTAAACGCTGAATCATTAGGAGGTTATTCCTTGGAACAAGCAATTTCACAGGATCCTATGTCTGACTCAAGTCATTCATGTAATCCAGAGGGAAATGAGAGCACGACCAACGGCGCTAGCTGCGTTAAGTCAGCCGCCATGCTTGGTATCGCTCTGTCGGTAGGTGCATCTGGAGTATTGGTTTCGCAGCCTGAGGCATCGGCTGCTGTATCTACGCCACAGGCCCCTGCCACAACTAAAGCTTTTTCAAGCGAAGCTAAGGTTTCAGCAGTTACCGCTTCTGAGACAGCCCAAACCAGCCAGCAACGAATCGTTGCCTACCATACCGTTGCCTCTGGAGAAAGCCTCTGGCAGATAGCTCAGCGTCACCGTATTGGCCTCCAAGACCTGAAGGCTGCAAATGAGCTTCCCCCTGCGACATCTATTCGAGTTGGACAGGTGTTGCTCGTACCAGAAACCGACACTGCCCTACAGGCAGATGCAGCTACGCCAGCGGCAGAAACAGTCTCCGACACCATCCGGAAGGAGCAGCTGCTAGCAAGTAGTCTGACAACCGATGAGGTAACAGACAGCGAAGCCAATTCGTTGGAGATAGCTAGCGCTGAAACAGGTGACATCGAATTCGAGATAGAGACAGCCCCTAGTGACACTGGCGTTGAAGCAGATAGCGTCGTTGAACAGGCAGTCTCAGAACCTGTGACCGAGCCTATCGTGCTTGCTCAAGTTGAGGCATCTGAAGAAGATGGGGCTGCTGCACTGCAGCCCTCACCTTCAGTAAAAATTGAGATTGCAGATGCTTCCATTGCTGTGGAATCTGAGCCTGTTGTTACAGCGCTGGCAGCACCCCAGCCGTTCAGCAGCTATCGGATTCAAGCTGGCGACACCCTAGATAGCATTGCTTCGTCTTGGGGCACCACAACGCAGGAAATCATTGAAGCAAACGGCCTCACAAATCCTGACATTATTTTGACTGGAGACACCCTAAAGGTTCCTTCAGGTAGTCAGGAATCTGTGGCAAGGGGCGGCATAGCGCCTACTTCAGAAGCGGTCGTATTGCCGACTAGAAGTAGTGAGCGGCTAGCTTACCTACAGAGCACCGCTGTTCGACCCGATGCAGCTCGTATTCTCGACGATTTGCGGAACGCGGCGTCTGAGCAGCCTACTAGCGTTGGTGGAGAGCAGGTGACAGAGCAAGATTTGCTCAGTGAGGTAGATGCAGAAACTGCTGAAAGTGTTGACCCATACGTTGCTAACCTTTTAGAAGAAGTGCAGGCGATTCGTGGTGAAACCGTACAAGTCTCCGAGGTTGAACCCACTGAGATTGAGGCGGATTCTTCTGGAGGTACACTGATTGCGCGATCGCCTAGTGCCGAGCGAGAAGGGTCAATGACTGACCAGGTCGCACTGAATCCGTCAGTCAATCCCAGTGCCAACTCAGATTTGTTGGCTGCTGCACCACTAAGCCCAGATACTTACATTCCGGCTCAAAGACCTTCCCAAGGTCAGGTAGTTTCACCAGATATGCCGCTTTTGCCAGAGGCAGAAGAGTTCTTGCCCGAAGCACCCGAATATTTTGACGGGTATATGTGGCCCACCCGCGGCACCGTCACCTCTGGCTATGGCTGGCGATGGGGCAGAATGCACAGAGGTGTAGATGTAGCAGGCCCTGTAGGTACGCCAATTGTTGCCGCAGCCATGGGTGTTGTAGAGCAGGCTGGTTGGAACTCTGGTGGATACGGCAATCTCGTTGAGATTCGTCACCCTGATGGCAGCTTGACTCGCTACGCGCACAACAATCGTCTGAACGTGAGCGCAGGTCAGACTGTGAAGCAAGGACAGCAGATTGCTGAGATGGGGAGTACAGGCTATAGCACTGGTCCTCACCTGCACTTTGAGGTACACCTGAGAGGTCAAGGCGCAGTCAACCCAGTTGCTTACCTTCCTTAAAGCTAGTTCGAGACTTTCGCTTCTAGGAAGTTTCGAATAGTCATTGACTAACTGTAGCGGCTCCAAAAATTATTGGGACCGCTACAGTTTTGTTTGGGCAAAGCAGGAAATGCCCACAGCTTAAAGATCAACCGATGAAAGACCAACCGAAACGGCAAACAGTAACCAGGAATTACTACTGAACAGTTTTCGTTTTGTGTTACATTTGTTGAGCTGCATGTAGCGCTGACTACGTGCTTATGTGGCTAGTTTGGAATAACATTCGGCTCTGTAGCTCAGTGGTTAGAGCAGGGGACTCATAAGCCCAAGGTCGCAGGTTCAAATCCCGCCAGAGCCATCAACAATTAGTCCAAAAAAGTAGCGTATTAAGATAAGCGCTTTTGCGTTCTAGGTCTGATGTAAAAAGTTAATAATGAGAGCGAGTGCCTTCGCGCTGGCATTGTCTTACTCTCAACACGCCCTTACTCTCAATATTCAAGCCTTTAAATAACTCATACATCACCAAGTGAGAAGTAGGCGTATTTTCAACCTTGTCATGCTTTCTGTTAGCTGCAATGAAGGGGATAGCAGCATTCAGAACCTAAGCAACGGTTGATTTCTCTCTTTTCTTCAGCTGATATGGAGATAAATACAACAGATTTCTACCCACTGATTGTCACATCAAGCTGCATAGAAGCTGCAGTCTTTAGCGCTCCCTAGATCCATTTAGAGAAAATCCGCATGCTATCTGGATGCTGCTGTTTTTCAATGAGACAGATGTTGTGACAACCGTCGTCATAGAGCCTCCTCGGCAAACTGATCTTGGCTGTGAATCTGTCTTTGTGAAGCCTCTTGCTTCACTCTTTCATCCTAGTTCTCCGCGCTAAACGGAATGCATCTTGCACAACAAAGTTAACGATCCCCATCCGGCAATATCGGTGTCTCCCTATAAGTGCCCTCAGCTTCTGAGCAAAATCGCTGCAGGTGCAATGTTTCATTAGTGCTAATATTCGTGCAGTAATGAACGATGTGTGAGGAAAGTGGACATGAGCGAGCAGGAATGTCTAAGAGTGGGCCAGAACGCGCCTGATTTCACGGCAACTGCCGTTGTAGATCAAGAGTTCAAAACGATCAAGCTATCCGACTATCGGGGCAAGTACGTCGTGCTCTTTTTCTACCCTCTAGACTTCACGTTCGTTTGTCCTACGGAGATCACGGCTTTTAGTGATAGCTTCAGCCGTTTTAGCGACATCAATACCGAGGTGCTTGGGGTCTCTGTCGATAGCGAGTTCTCCCACCTTGCCTGGATCCAGTCTGACCGTAAGGCTGGCGGCGTCGGCGACCTCAACTATCCCCTCGTCTCCGATATCAAAAAAGACATCAGCGCTGCCTACAATGTGCTCGACCCAGAGGTGGGCGTCGCATTGCGCGGTCTTTTTATCATCGATAAAGAAGGGATTGTGCAGCATGCCACTGTCAACAATCTCTCCTTTGGTCGCAGCGTCGAAGAAACACTGCGAGTTTTGCAGGCCATTCAATACGTCCAGTCTCATCCTGATGAAGTGTGTCCTGCAGGATGGCAGCCCGGCAGTGCAACGATGAATCCTGACCCCGTCAAGTCCAAAGAGTTTTTTGCGTCGGTTTAGTCTAAGCAATTTTTAGTCTAAGAAATTTACATACTCTGAGCGGTTTGACCCATCAGCAGCGCTCTTGTGATGAAGCTTACGTCTTACGATTTTCGAGGGTTGCTTAACCGGCGATTTTTTCAAAACTTTCTGCCAGTTCCTGCGATTTCTCAATTTTCACTGGGAGACCTCGTGCCAAATTTTGCCCTGACGGACGTAGAGGGCAAGACACACCGGCTGGCCGACTATCGCAACAAACCAGTGGTGCTGGCATTTACGCGGATTTTTACAGAGAAGCAGTACTGCCCGCTGTGCTATCCGCATATTCTGGCGATGACTCGCGCCTATGGGCAGTTTGCAGGGCTCGGCGCAGCGGTGTTGATGGTCACAAGCACCGATCAGTCGCAGAGCAAAATCATAAAACAAGATCTCAATCTTCAGCTGCCGCTGCTTGTAGATTCAGACTGCGCTATTTTTCGAAAATACGGTGTCGGACAGGCACTAGGTGCCCCACTCCCGGCGCAATTTATATTAGATCGTCATGGAAGGCTGCAGTTTCAGCACCTGTTTTCTTTTGCTCATCCCAACGCAACCCCTGAAAGGTTGCTCTGGGCAGTTCGCAACCTACAGTCCTAAGGACCAGTCCTAAGAGTCGGCAACAAATTAAGAACGGAGAAGGAGGGATTCGAACCCTCGATGAAGTTTACACCCCATAACTCCTTAGCAGGGAGCCGCTTTCAACCACTCAGCCACTTCTCCACGAGTGAGCAACCATGATACCAAGAACTCTGCGAAAGCTCTAGCAATCTACCTGAGTATTTTCTCTG
>JBCBIK010000207.1:0-7271 GCA_038524545.1 Cyanobacteria bacterium J06623_4
GATATGCAGGCGCTCATGGCCAAAGAGTTTCCGCTGCGGCTACAGCTGTTTTTGTACTCGGGCTTTTTGATTGCCTATGCGGTGAAGCTGCCGATTATTCCTTTTCATACTTGGCTGCCGGATGCCCACGGTGAAGCAACGGCGCCTGTGCACATGCTGCTGGCAGGCATCCTGCTGAAAATGGGCGGCTATGCCATTATTCGTATGAATGTGGAGATGCTGCCCGATGCCCATGCGGTGATTGCACCGGGGCTGGTAATTTTTGGTGTGGTCAACATCATCTATGCAGCGCTGACATCGTTTGCTCAAAATAATTTGAAGCGGAAGATTGCCTACTCATCGATTTCCCACATGGGCTTTGTGATGATTGGTATTGGCTCTTTTACGAATCTGGGGCTGAGTGGCGCGGTGCTACAGATGGTTTCCCACGGTCTGATTGGTGCGAGCCTCTTCTTCCTGGTAGGCGCAACCTACGACAGGACTCACACGCTGATCTTGGATGAAATGGGTGGGGTTGGTCGTAAAATGCCAAAGATTTTTGCGATGTTTACGACTTGCTCAATGGCGTCTTTGGCGTTGCCGGGGATGAGTGGGTTTGTTGCTGAGCTGATGGTGTTTGTGGGCTTTGCCAATAGCGATGCCTATGGGTTTAATTTCAAACTGATTGTGGTGATGCTGATGGCGGTGGGTGTGATTTTGACGCCGCTGTACTTGCTCTCTATGCTGCGTGAAATTTTCTACGGGCCTGAAAATAAGGAGCTGATTGAGCATGAGGTGTTGGTAGACGCAGAGCCCCGAGAGGTCTTTGTAATCGCCTGCTTGCTGATTCCGATTATTGGCTTTGGTCTCTATCCCAAGGCGTTGACGCAACTATACGATGCGAAGACGGTGCAGGTGACCGAGCGGATTCGGACGGAAATGTTTGCGATCGCTAAAGACAAAGAGCCACCACTCCCAATTGCCACAACGCCGTTGCTAGACGCTCCTCTATTTGGTGCTTCATCTAAGATTGCACCGAAGGTAGGCCAGTAGGCCCTCAGTTGCGTTAATCTGAGCACGCATCAAGAAGAGGCACTCTGCAGAGTGCCTCTTCCCCTTTAAATAATTTGCAGAGAAGGAAAGTGACTATATTTTGCGGTCATACTTCCTTCACGGAGGAAGGTGACCGCTAATCAACGGTCTCCGTGGAATTATTGAAAGGCTTGACATCTTGCATGCTAATAGCCTATAGCATCTAGGAATGCTTAGGTCATCGTGACCTGTTTCTCCCTATTAACCGAGCTTTGAACGCATCTATCGCGACTGGTTTTACAAAATTTTTCTCTGTGCGCGGCTGGGCCCTAGAGGCCCGGCTGTTGCGTTGGATGACGCTGCTGTGGCTGTCGCTGGGCATGGTGATTTTATATTCGGCCTCCTACCATGCGGCAGAAGATGACTACAGCGATGGTTCGCACTATTTCAAGATTCAGTTGATTTGGGTCGTGCTAGGGCTGATTATTTCCCGTTACATTACGCGCCACCCGCTGCGGCAAATCACCCGGCTGTCGGGGTTCTTTTTGCTGGTGTGTATGTTGCTGGTGATGGCGACTCACATTCCGGGCGTCGGCATTTCGGTAAATGGAGCGACGCGCTGGTTGCCGTTTGGCCCCTTTTTGATTCAGCCTTCGGAGCTGATGAAGCCTTTTCTGGTGATGCATAGCGCCCAGCTCTTCGGCAAGTGGCACAAGCTCACAAATCAGACGCGTCTGGTTTGGCTGGGAATTTTTACCTTTGGTCTGCTAATGATTTTGACGCAGCCAAACCTCAGTACGACGGCTGTGTGTGGCATTACCATTTGGCTGATTGCACTGGCAGCGGGGTTACCCTACCGTCAGCTGCTATTAACCGCTTCGACCGGGTTTATGGCAGCGGTAATTAGCATCAGCGTAAAGTCTTATCAGCGTGAGCGGATCATCTCTTTTATCAATCCATGGGCAGATCCGAATGAGAATGGCTACCAGCTGATTCAGAGCCTTTTGGCGATTGGGTCTGGCGGGGTTGGCGGGACAGGCTACGGATTTTCTATCCAGAAGGAGTATTTTCTGCCGATTCAGTACACCGATTTTATTTTCTCGGTGTTTGCTGAGGAGTTTGGGTTCATAGGCGGCGTTATGCTGCTGCTGTTTTTGGCGGTGTACAGTACCGTTGCGCTAATGGTGGCCATTCAGGCCAAAAAGACGGTGCACCGGCTAATTGCCATTGGCTGTATGGTGCTGCTGGTGGGTCAGGCGATGATTAATATTGGGGTGGCCAGTGGCGCTCTCCCGACCACGGGCTTGCCGTTTCCCTTCTTGAGCTACGGGGGTAGTTCGATGATTTCTAGCATGATTACGGCGGCGGTGCTGATTCGGGTGGCGAGGGAATCGCGAGATGCCGATGTGCTGAACTTGAGCCGCTTGACTGCGCGCACTAGCGACGGGCAAAGAGACGATAAGGCCTCGCCTGAGAAGGACCTGCGAACGGCGCGTAACTTATTAAATCCGAAGGGCTTTAGGCAGAAGAGCGATAAATCAAAACGACTGCCTTTGAAAAAGGACGCTGCTGAGCCGTCACCGCAGCAGGGGAGTTAACGATTCGATACAATTAGGAGCGTACTCTGCTTAAACTCTCACCCATGGGCGATACGCTGACCGAACATATACAGCTTTTTCTCTATTCTCTAGGCCAGTCGGCAAATGGCTGGGTGGAGGGTCAGTTGGGGCATTTGTCGGTGGCGAGTATTGGGATAATTGCGGCGGCTGGGCTGCTGACGAGTCTGACGCCCTGTATGCTGTCGATGCTGCCGATTACGGTGGGCTACATGGGTAGCTACGAGCTGGAAAGTCGGTGGCAGGCGGTGGGTCAGTCGGTCTGGTTTGCTACGGGGCTGGCAACGACGCTAGCTGGCTTAGGGTTGGTGGCAAGCAGTTTGGGCTGGGTGTACGGTCAGGTGGGTATTGGGTTGCCGGTGCTGGTGAGTGCGATCGCAATTCTCATGGGCCTAAATCTCTTAGAGGCGCTGCCCTTACCACCCCTACCTTCTTTCAACGGTACGGATTTTCTGCAAAACAACATTCCTCGCTCAGCCAAGTCCTACTTGCTCGGCCTCACCTTTGGGCTAGTGGCCTCTCCCTGTAGCACGCCGGTGCTAGCAACACTGCTAGCCTGGGTCGGTGAAAAAGGAGACCCGGTACTGGGCGCTTCGCTGCTGCTGGCCTACACGGTGGGCTACGTAGCGCCGCTGATGCTAGCCGGTATTTTTACCGCGTCTATTAAGCGAATTTTAGAAATTCGGCGGTGGTCTGGTTGGATTACGCCTGCCAGCGGCGTGCTGCTGGTCGGGTTTGGCCTATTTTCGCTGGCCAGCAGGCTGATTCCCGTCGTGTAAGGCCTTCTTTTGTAAAGGCTCATTCGGTAAGGCATCATTCATCACTCATCAGGCGCTTCAATGCTTGCTCTCAAACGCTACTTTCGCAAAGAACTCATTCCGGTGCTGGCTGACCTGAAGCTCGCGATTGGTCTGCTGTTAGCGATCGCGCTATTCAGCATTAGCGGCACAGTGATTGAGCAAGGTCAGTCGCTCACCTTCTATCAAGAGAATTATCCTGAGTCTCCCGCCCTTTTTGGCTTTCTCACCTGGAAGTTCATTTTGTTTCTGGGGCTCGACCACGTTTACCGTACCGGCTGGTTCCTCTCGATCTTGATTTTGTTTGGGGCGAGCCTCATCGCCTGCACCTTCACCCGCCAGATCACGGCGCTGCGGTGGTTTTCTAGAACGTGGAATTTTTATAGCAAGCCGCGTCAGTTTGAGAAGATGGCGCTCAGTACTGAGCTGCCCCATGCTGAAATAGATGCGCTGAAGCAGCAGCTGGGCGATCGCCGCTACAAAGTGTTTGAAAAAGACAGCGACGACGGCAAAATGCTCTATGCCCACAAAGGTCTCAGTGGGCGCATCGGGCCGATTGTAGTGCATGCCAGCATGCTGCTGATTTTGCTGGGTGCGATCATTGGCTCTATGACGGGCTTTTTTGCTCAAGAAATGGTGCCCAGCGGAGAAACCTTTAAAATTCAAAACATCTTTGACGCAGGGCCTTGGTCAGGACCGCAAATTCCTAAAGACTGGACTGTCCATGTCAATCGCTTCTGGATTGACTATTCTCCTGAGGGCCGGGTTGACCAGTTCTATTCCGATCTTTCGGTGCTGGATGACGCTGGTACAGAAGTCAAGCGAAAAACCATTTGGGTCAATCAGCCGCTGCGCTACAAAAATGTCACCCTCTATCAGGCTGACTGGTCTGTTGGTGCGGTTAAAGTTCGCATCAACAACAGTCCTACCTTTTATCTGCGCATGGCGCCGCTGCAGGCAGAGGGCGGTAGGCTGTGGGGGACTTGGGTGCCCACCAAGCCCGACATGAGCGAAGGTGTGTCGCTGGTGGCCCAAGACCTGCAAGGAACGCTGCTGATATACGACATGAGCGGTCAGCTGGTCTCCACCGTGCGGGCGGGCGGTAGCGTGGACGTGAGCGGTGTGACGCTGTTTCTTGATGAAATTGTTGGCAGTACGGGCCTGCAAATTAAGGCCGATCCGGGCATTCCGATTGTGTATTTGGGCTTTGGGCTGCTGATGGTGGGCGTGGTGGTGAGCTACGTTTCGCACTCGCAGGTTTGGGCACTGCAAATAGAAGACAAGCTGTTTGTTGGTGGTCGCACGAACCGGGCCCAGGTGTCTTTTGAGCGTGAACTGCTAGCGGTGCTCGACAGCGTTGAGGAAGAGCGGCCACAAGCGGAGACTGTCGACATCGAACCTGTGCTAGCTAAGTAGTGACCTGGGTTTAGGGGCGGCTGTTCAAAAGAAGCTTGTACAAACAAAGCTTGTACAAAGAAAGGCTGAGAGTTTGTTCCCGCATGCAGGAAAACCTGTCTTCTTTTTGATTGACTAGTCTCTATTGTGTTAATTGAAACAACGGAATCCGTGTCCGCACCTTACTATCAGGTAGGATTTTCTTACTATTCTTAGGTAGGGACAGCCTGTGCAGACCAAAACTGATGTCACAGCGGTAAATGCTGAATCGAACGTAAGTGCTGAACTCAAGGAAGCCATAGAAAAAGCCCTCTATGTGGGCGGGCGCTATGAAAAGGGAATGGGTGAATCCTTTGCCATCACGAACCCTGCTACCGAAGCGGTGATTGGCTACGGTGTGAGCGCTACCGATGAAGAGATTGATCAGGCCATTGCGATCGCAAACCATGAGCAAAAGCGCTGGCAGGCCCTAAGCGCCCTAGAACGTGCCGAGAAACTTCACATCGCTGCCAATCGTCTGCGTGAGATAACTCCCCAAGTCGCCGAAATGATGACCTTGGAAATGGGGAAGCCCTACAAAGAAGCCTTTGACGAAGTGGAGTGGTGCATTACCACCTTTCGCTACTACGCCGAAATTGCGCGTCACGAAGCTGGAAAAGTGCTAGGTCCTGCGGTCGATAGGCAGCTGCACTACGTGATCAAAGAGCCGTTGGGCGTGGTGGTATCGATTTTGCCTTTCAACTATCCGCTGGTGCTCTTTGCCTGGCAGGCGGCGGCTGCACTGGCCGCTGGCAATGCGGTAATTGTAAAACCCTCAGAGCTAACGACTCAGTCAACGCTGCTGGCAATGGAAGCTTTTGAAGAGTTAGGTCCTGGCTTAGTGCAGTGTTTGCCAGGATACGGCGAAGTGGGCGCGCGCCTGACCCAGAGCCCAGATACTCACTTTGTCGCCTTTACTGGGCATCTCAGTACCGGGCAAAAAGTCGCCCGTGCCTGCGCCGACCTATTTAAGCCGACGCTGATCGAAGCATCTGGTAACGATCCCTTTATCGTGATGCCCTCTGCGGCTCTGGATATGGCGGCTCGCGGAGGCACCTTCGGCGCATTCCTCAATTGCGGCCAAGTTTGCACCTCTTCAGAGCGATTTTACATTCACGCAGATATTTACGATGCTTTTGTCGAAAAGCTGGTTGCCAATACTCGCCAGCTGCGGATTGGTAATGGTTTGGAGCCAGTAGAGATTGGGCCGATGGCGTCTGAGGCGGTGCGCGATCGCTTCGAAGCGATTATTCAGCGTGCTGTGGAGCAGGGTGCCAAGGTCGTCTGTGGCGGACAGCGACCGGCTGCGCAGACCAAGGGCTGGTTTTACGAGCCGACCGTGCTGGTCGATGTTACTCACGAGATGGACATCGTGAAAGATGAGACGTTTGGCCCAGTGGCCTGTGTGATCAAGGTGCACAGCTTTGAAGAAGCGATTCAGCTGGCTAACCAGTCAAAATTTGGTCTGGGGGCAACGATATACACCCAGGACTTGTCCGAATCTATCCGCGCGACGAACGAACTCCAAAGCGGCATGGTGTGGGTGAATGCTCCGCTCCTCGATAACGACGCCGGCCCTTTTGGCGGTCGCAAAATGAGCGGCATTGGCCGTGAGTTAGGGGCAGAAGGCCTCGACACCTTCCGCCACACCAAGCTCGTGATGATCGATCCTGACTCTACGTCGCAAGACTTTTGGTGGTTTCCCTATGCTGATGAGGAGAGCTACTCCCATCGCTAGCGGCGAGCATCAGCGCGACTATGAAGCGCTGTTCCAGACGAACTTGCCGAACAACTTTTCTGAACAACTTTACAGATTTACGAAAATATGTCGCTTTCTCCGTTCCCTCCCGAACTTGAATCACGGATTCAACATCTCGAAAACCCTCAAAATCAAGGTGCAGGATTTACCCCAGCTGACTGGGCCTGGCTGCTATTGCTAGGCGCGATCGCCCCGGCGGCTTTGCTTATTTGGGGGTGGATGTAGGTAGCGCTATGGCAGATATGATGACGAAGACCGTTGACAAATCGATGAAGAAACCTGTGCCAACCGCTGACCGAAGTGCCTGGCCGCTCATGCCGAGAGAACGTAACTGGGGCCAGTGGCAGCTATTTGTAGTGCTGCTGGTGTCGGCGGCGGCAACTTGGTGCTACGTGATCGGAGAATACGTAGGCTATTACCTCAACCTCAAGATGGGCTTCGCCGCGATGACGGCTGGCAGCATGATCGGCATGCTGCTGGTGACGCTGGCGGTGGTGCCGATGTCGACGCGGTTTGGTATCGACTCCGTGGCAACGACCAAGGCTCAGTTTGGTTCGCGCGGGTGGGTGCTGACGGTGTTTTTGCAGTATGTTTCCATCATTGGTTGGAATTCGCTGCTGCTGATTTTCTTTGGTAAGTCGGTGGCTCAGCTGC
>JBCBIK010000208.1:0-7187 GCA_038524545.1 Cyanobacteria bacterium J06623_4
ATCCTCTTCCTAACTGATACAAAACAAAAGAAACTCAAGCCTCCATCACTCAGCAAGCGCGGAGGCAAAAGTTCAAAAAACGCTTTTGAAACCTACCTAAGCAAGTTCCAAAAGCAAAGCACTACACCGACTTAGCGGGCTTCTCGAGTGGCAGCATGATACCAAGATGAATCTGCAGCGCTTCAACCACTTCCTCTGCAGACTTCTGACCAAAGTTCTTGATCTCCAGCAAATCTTCTTGGCTGTAGTCAAGCAAATCAGACACCGCATTAATTTGAGCGCGCTTCAGACAGTTGTAAGCCCGCACCGAAAGCTGCAGCTCCTCGATTGGAATCTGATAGGTCGGATCTTCTTCCTTGGTATCTTCGTCTCGCTTGGGCTCCAAGGTAACGTCCTTCAGCGGGTTAAACATATCTACCAGCAAGGCCGCAGCCTCACTCATAGACTGCTGAGCCGTCAGACTACCGTTGGTCCAAATCTCCATATTGAGACGATCCTGCGGCATCCCTTCAGCGTCAATAAAGTTTTCAACGCTGTAGTTGACCTTTTTCACGGGCATAAAGACCGCGTCGATCTGCATAAATTCGACGCCACCAGTCTCCTCTCGGCTCCGGTCAATCGCCCGATAACCCTTACCCTTCTCAATGCGAAACTCCATCTCAAGCTTGTGGCCAGCCGATACCGAAGCAATGTAGCGATCAGTGCTAATCAGTTCCACCTCAGCAGGCAGGTCAAAGTTAGCAGCCGTTACCCGCGCCGGCCCCTGAACAACCAAGCGCCCAATCTGAGGCTGCGCAGAGTAGCTCTTCAAAACCGTTTCCTTCATGTTCAGCAAGATATCTAGCACATCTTCTCGAACACCAGGAATCGTCGAAAACTCATGGCTAGCACCCGCAATGCGCACAGAGGTGACAGCCGTACCCTCTAAGTTAGAGAGCAAAACACGCCGCAGCGCATTTCCAACCGTCGTCCCCTGACTACGTCCCAAAGGTTCAATGACGAACCGGCTATACTGGCTCTGATCATCTTCAACAATCGACTCTACACAATCAACTTGGAATGCCATTCACTAACCTCTCTCGGTGCTCACTAGGTGCTCAAGTAGCCTGATGCTGGCCAACCAGCTGGCCCAAATAGCTGGCCAAATACAACTGGCCCATGGGCTAAGTATCTTAATATCCGTAATTACTAAACGGTCAAAACTTAAATATTTGAGAAATATTTCGCGCCAACTTGGGTGAAATCCCCCAGCGAACTCACCCAAAGTCGAACCATATTTTATACTCGGCGACGCTTCGGTGGGCGACAGCCGTTGTGAGGAATAGGCGTCACATCTCGAATCAGCGTAATTTCGAGCCCAGCACCCTGCAACGCTCGAATAGCCGTTTCACGTCCAGACCCAGGTCCGCTTACCTGCACTTCACACTGACGCATGCCTTGGTCAATCGCCCGGCGAGCCGCACTATCAGCAGCGGTTTGGGCGGCAAATGGCGTACCTTTCTTAGCACCTTTGAAGCCGCTAGCGCCAGCAGATGACCACGAAACCGCATTCCCACCCGCATCGGTGATCGTGACAATGGTGTTGTTGAATGTGGATTGGATGTGGGCGATCCCGTTGGGGATATTTTTCTTTTGCTTACGGGGACCGGTCTTACGGATAGGTTTTGCCATGGTGAGTCGTCTAGGTTGTCTCGTCTAGATTGCTATGTGAGGTGTTCGTTGTGAGGGACGTGCTTGCTAGCGATGTATTGCCAGCGATAACGCCTACTAAGCAGAGTGCTTGCTGGCTTAGCTCTAAATTGCTGTACTTCTTAAGGCTGTAATCATGCGAAAACGCGAACCGACAAATTGTCAGTGCGCGTACCGCTTGCCTCCGTCTCGCTTGGTTTCATGGAGGGCCTCAGAAGACCTTACTTACGGGGTGGCTTTTTCTTACCGGCAATCGTACGTCTGCCAGAGCGGCGCGTACGGCTGTTTGTCCGGGTGCGCTGACCACGTACTGGCAGACCAACGCGATGGCGGCGTCCCCGATAGCAACCGATATCCATCAGTCGCTTGATGTTCATATTGACCTGACGACGGAGGTCGCCTTCGATCAGGTAATCGCCCTCTACGGTCTCTCTGAGCTTAATAACATCCGCATCGGTCAGGTCTTTTACGCGAATATCAGGATTGACGCCCGTTTTCTCAAGAACTTCTTGAGAACGGCTCAGGCCCACACCGTAGATGTAGGTCAGCCCGATTTCAATTCGCTTATCTCTTGGCAGGTCAACGCCCGCAATCCGTGCCACTGAATGATTTCTCCCTTTTGTTTTCCCTTATCGGTGTTGGTGATTGGGCGATCGCACTGCTGCAAACCTACCCGCTAAATACTCTTGATATCCTCAGGTCACGTGTCAACTTTAACCTGCTGACTCATTACCCGGAGAACGCACTCGCTTTAAGAATGCAAGCTAGCAATTATAAGCTAGCTAGCATTCTCTAACCCTGGCGCTGTTTATGCTTGGGGTTGGAGCAAATGACCATAACCCGACCGCGACGGCGGATTACTCGGCACTTCTCACACATTTTTTTAACAGACGCGCGGACTTTCATGTCCCAAAGTTTTTCCTTACTACAGATTTGCAATCCTATCAGAACAACCCGACATCCAGCAACATATTGTTTTTATTTTTTTGAACCAGTCTTGAGAACGATGCTAAGCAGCACAGGCATACCCTAGAGGGATCGAAGGGATAAAACCAGAAAAGCGAGCCAAGACTACCCTTAGCTCGCTTTTCCGTTACGACTTGAAACTTTTTCTTCATTCCGACTGTTGGCCTGCCTGCAATCAGCGACCATCAATCCTCTTGTACGATAGCTCGCTATTGGAAATCGCGACAAACCAGACAGCTAGGCGCCCCGCCGTAAAGCAGCCTCGACCTGACGAAACTCTTGCTCCAACCGGTCCTGTAGCTTCTTGGGTACAGGGCGATTGGGGTAAGAACTGTAGTGGCCAGCCAACGCATTGAGCGCCGTTCTCATCGTGGAAAAGGAGCTTAAATTAGCAACTGCACCATCGCGACGGTAGCGGGAAGCGAAGCCATTGATCTTAGCCTTGGCAGCTTCCTGAAGCTCTGCCTTGTTGGGCGCATCTTTTGGAAGCGCGATGGATTCTCTCAACGTATCAATTAGGGCAGTGGTATCTTCTGTGTAGTTGCCGGTTAGGCCGTCGCTTGGGCCAACCGCACTACAGCCAGTGAGGCCGATAACCGCTACCAGCATTAGGGCAAACACGCGGGACAATAGGTTTCTCATAAAAGGGTTTGGAGATGAGCAATCCCAGCTAGGCAAGGTTGACGCTCGTTACGCCTGTAAGACTGTTCGCCCTGCCTGCTGAAAAGATGAACATATGTAACAGTCTATCTGATGAGAGCCGCTTAAAGGCTTATCTCCGATAGAACCATTACCAAGACCTAAACCGAGCCCTATGCCGGATAAATTCTCAATCGACGGTTTGGCTCGTCGCCAAAGCTCAGCGATTTTAGTCGGTAGTGCTCTGCTAGCTCATGCTGCATCTTACGAATCTTGGGCGATCGCGGCAATAGCTCTACCGGCTGACTTTTAGGAATTACAATTTGCTCTACGGCTAGCCGAGCTTCCTCTAGCGCTTCGAGTTCGTCATCCGCGCCATTGTGAGAAAACAGATCTAGATTTACGCTTTCGGGCATGTCGCCATCGTCGTCTAAGTCCAGCAGTCGCCTGAGCGATCGCGTAATCTGAGGAATGCTGTTCGACTTTACGGTGTAAATCGGCACCTGACGCGCTTTGGCAACCTGCTTCAGCTTGGAGTGGTTGCGAATGTGCGATCGTAGAGCCAGCACCGCATCCGCAGCCGAAAGTTCCTTGGTAAACTTCACGGGCAAATCCAGCGTGTTCACCACGTGGTCTAGCTGCTGACGGCTAATGCCATAGGCATAGATGCGCATCACCTCTAGGTCATCATCCGGGTGAAAATCTCCCCCTGCGACTTGCGCCATCCGGTCAGAAGGCACCGGCAGCTGTCTCCAAGAGTCATCCAGCAGCGACTGAAAGTGACGCTGATCATCTGAAACAGAAGACAGCAGAGGCGTCGGGCGCGCCGGGCGGTCAGGCCTTCTGGCAAAACTATCGGCAAAATCATCTGAACCTAGCGGCGTAATCGGCGGCTTCATTTTCCCGGTTGTACGCCATCCCCCCGGACTGGACTGCGACTTGAGGCTGCCAGGCTTGAGTCTGCCGCGCCTGTCTGCGCGCAGGGCAGCGGTAGCCATGGCAGATTGGCCAGGCAGCTCATCGGTGATCACCAGCTTGTTGTCTGCGCCCAGCGATCGCACCTGCTGCCCAGGCACATGCCCTCTCAAAATGAAATCCACCGTCTTGGCAACATCTTCATGAACCACCCACCGCTGACGCTCCAGCATCTCCACGGCAATATCGAAGGTGGGCGGCGCCTTACGCTCTAGCACACTCTTTTGACTGCCCCGCCGCCGTGCTTCATCATCTCCTAGCGTCACCGACTGTATGCCACCGACCAGATCAGACAGCGTTGGGTTTTTGATCAAGTTTTCCAAGCGGTTACCGTGGGCCGTTCCTACCAGCTGAACGCCTCGCTCAGCGATAGTCCGCGCTGCCAGCGCCTCTAATTCAGTGCCAATCTCATCGATCACAATAACTTCAGGCATGTGGTTCTCCACAGCCTCAATCATCACCCGATGCTGCTCTTCAGGACGAGAAACCTGCATGCGGCGGGCTCTACCAATCGCTGGATGAGGAATATCGCCATCTCCAGCAATTTCATTCGAGGTGTCTATAATCACCACTCGCTTCATCAGGTCATCGGCAAGCACTCGGGCAATTTCTCTCAGAGCAGTTGTTTTTCCCACACCGGGCCGACCCAGCATCAAGATAGAATTTCCGGTCTCGACCAAGTCACGAATCATGCCGATAGTGCCAAAAATGGCGCGGCCCACACGGCAAGTCAGCCCAATAATTTCGCCTGTTCGATTCCGAATGGCGCTAATGCGATGCAGCGTTTTCTCCAAGCCCGCTCGGTTGTCGCCGCCAAAGTGCCCGACCCTATCGACACAGTGCTGAAGGTCAGCTTTAGAAACGGGAATGTCAGAAAGATACTCAACAGCATCTGAAAACCTAGCTTCCGGCTGTCGTCCCAGGTCTAAGATGACTTCTATCAGCTGGTCGCGGTGAGGGTGGGACTCTAGCGGTGCGCGAATATAGTCGGGCAGCACCGCCAACAGCTGAGGTAAATCGTCAGTCACTTCAGAAGCGTTCAGCTGCGCTGGGCTAGTAGACCCTAGCGGCGCTCTATCGGGGGTACTTTCAGGCAGATCGTCGTTGAGACTCACCATACAGACGCAGAATGTAAACGAGAGACAAATGCAGAGAAACAGCTGCGGTCATCCTGTCAAACCATTGCAGCAGCAAATGGGCCGTTGCGATGTATTCCTCAAGACTGGGTCGCTGGCTTTATCGTCTCTTCATTAACCTGCTTTACAGGCATCACGAGGGAGCGAGCGAGGGCAACAGCTGTCTTCAATGCTTGGGGATCTTCTTCAAGATAATGGGTTTGCCCAATTTCTGTCATAAGCAATCGCCGCGCATAGCTACCGTAGGCGATCCCAGCGACGCCGCGAGCATTCACTGACATCCCCTCCGAGCAAGCCTTTGAAGGTTGCCACAATCCAAGTTCACGCAGCTTAAAAACGGTGTACTGATTCGTCCCCCCGGCCAGCTGAATGTAGCCCGGCAGACTTGCAGTCAGCACTTTTTGCGCTAGCCGCACCGCAGCATGGGTTGTACCCTTGCCGATATCGCCGCTCATAGGTCGTCCATCGGTCTGCCAGATAAGGGCAATGCCCAATGTGTGCAGCGACATCAAACGCTGCAGCGCCCTGAGATAATCAACCAGGCCTTCGCCATCGGGACAGCTAACTGAAATAATGCTGAGATGGCCTACCCAGGGTCGAATCCTCTGCCATAGGCTGCGGAATTCATCGAGCTGACCGACCTGGGTGTGGATTTCGAGCGCGTCGACCTGAGTAAGGGTCTGCTGGGCGATCGCATCCACAGAAGTCGGCTGCGATCGCGCTTCTATCAAGCCATAGGGACACACCGGTAGGCAGCGGCCACAGCCATAGCAGTGGGCATCTATCACCCCATCGCTATCAATCGCCGCCGCCGGACAAATCCGCTCACAGGGGCGATCGCACTCAGATGGGCAAACCGCCGAATCAAACCAAGCTTTGCGAAAGTGCGGATCTTCTCCAGCACTCATACTCACCATCAGCAGAGGACGCCTGAACTCGTATGGCGTGTTGATAAGTGGATGAGCCGGCTCTGCGGCAACTCGCTGTGCAGCCGCTAGGCCAGACTTGACTGCTGCCACCACCGCCGGGTCAGCGGCCATATCGATACAGTCAGCACCAGCTAGTGCATAGACCAGTGCCAGGCTCCTGACCTCGGGCAAAGCCTGATAGCTAGCACCGCAGATAAGCTTAAACCAGCAGCCAGCCTGCAGCGATTGCAGTGGCGTTTCCACAGAAATTCTCTTACACAATTATCAGCTGAGAGCACTAGGTCTAGCGCCCGAGTCAGACACTAAAAGCAGACGCTAAGCAGCGATCGCATCCTTCAGCGGAAACCAGTCAAAATATCGCTCACCACCCACTTCCAGAACGACCTTCACCCGTGGCTCCATTGCAGGCAGCGAAACGAGAAACTCAATCTCCTGACTAGAGAGAATGTGGCCTTCGATTAGCCACAGCAACAGTCCCTTAGAGTTGGGAGATAGGCTCTGCAGACGGTAGCTAACGACCGGCGGAATAAAGTAGCGATCGCCCGTCGCCGAGCTGTCCATGTTTTTTTTGCCTAGGTGGGGCGGACGCACACCATGCACATCGAATAGATAGGCCGACAAATCCCCAAGGCCACGCGCTGACAGGTAAGCACAGTCATAGCCCGCAGAACGCACACGCCTACGGTAGCGGCCCTCATGCCCGCCCTCTAGAGGCATCCGCACGCCCAGAGCACCAGATTGCTCAAGGTCACAAGTAAATTTGTTAAACGCCAGCAGACCCATAGGAAACCAGTGTGTATAGACTGCAAGTATCGTACTTCATAGTCCACCCAACTTTCATCAGACTTTTAGG
>JBCBIK010000209.1:0-7069 GCA_038524545.1 Cyanobacteria bacterium J06623_4
CTTTCGCGCTGCTGTAGAGTAGTAGTCATTATTATTCCGGTAGTTAGGTACGTATGTGTGCGAAGCATTCGCAACTCGAAAGAAGTAAACTTTTGCTTCGAACTGTTAACAATATAGCAAATAAAATTCATGAATGCATTGTCGTTAACAATTCATTCATAAAGTCATTCATACAGTGCTCGAAAAAGTGCTCGAACTTAATGGCCTAGACTGCATCGGACATCTGCCATTTCACGCCGGCAGGCCCCTCAAAGACGCTATGGAAGCTGACGGCCACTAAAATGAAGAGCAGTAGATAAACGCCGCGTTCAGAATTAAAGTCACGATAAAGAAGGTCCAGGGAAGACACGCCAAGCCGAGGGCACCCTTATCTATAGAAGGAGATAGGACCAGGGAACAAACTACCATGCGGCGACTGACAACACTGCTCCTTCTGGTGATATGTCTGGGCTGCATTTTTCGTCTCAGCAATCTGAGCGGCAAGATCTTCTGGCACGACGAAGCCTACACTGGCCTATACGCCACCGGGCATAGCAAAACAGAAGCAGATAATTTTCTATTCGACGGGCAGGTCAAAACTGCCAGTGATATTCTGCAACTACAGACCGCCTCACCGGAACGCGGCCCAAGAGAAACCCTACGACAGCTTGCAGCGTACGACTCTCAGCATCCACCGCTCTACTATCTATTGGTTCGGCTAGTACTGTACGTTCAGCCAGACACGGTCATTGCCAGTCGGCTGGTAGCTGCGATCGCAGGCATTTTTCTCATTCTCGGCACCTACTGGCTGAGCGTCGAGCTGTTTGGTTCTACCCTTACGGCCCAACTTAGCGCCGCCCTGGTGGCAGTCTCCCCTTTTCACTACCTCTACGCCCAAGAAGCACGAGAATATAGCCTGTGGGCACTCACCCTAATCTTGGCAAGTGCAGCCTGCTTACGCGCGATCAGGCAAAACACCTACCGCAGCTGGCTCACCTACAGCCTGATGCTGGCCGCTAGCCTGTACAGCTTTGTCTTGACACTACTAGTCATAGCAAGCCACGGGCTATACGTCGGCTGGCTGAGCTTCGCACATAGCAAAACCGGTTGGGAAGAGAATCACAAACGGCTGAGGAACTTCGCAATTAGCGCCCTGATCAGTCTGTTGCTTTTCTTTCCATGGCTGGTCGTTATCAACCGAGATCACGCCCAGCAAGTCAGCTGGACAGCGCAACCTATCGCCTTTTTCTCGCTTGCCAAAATCTGGGCGGGCAATCTCACCCGGCTCTTTTTTGACCTCAATTTAGATAGTAGCGACCCCATTCTCTTCATGCTGCTGCCCGTTCTTTGCGCGCTGGGGCTGACGGCCTACGCCCTGTGGTGGAGCTACCAGCACATGCCCCGTACAGCATTCGTATTCATTGCACTGCTCGGTGGCGTGACCCTGCTTACCTTCGTCGGGCCTGATTTGCTGATGTCGGGTAGGCGCTCAAGCGTTAGCCGCTATCTCATTCCCACGTATCTTAGCTTGGAGCTTGCGATCGCCCACCTCCTCAGCCAAAAAATCACCACCTCTACAAACTTTCCCGTCTTTCAGCGGCGCCTCTGGCGAAAAGCAACCATAGGGCTACTGCTGGCCGGTATTGTTTCCTGTACCGTTAGCATTCCAGCCGACACCTGGTGGCACAAAAAAAACAGTCACCTGAATCCTGAAGTGGCCAGAGTTATCAGTCAGTTTCCAAACTCACTCATCGTCAGTAGCGACCACAACGCCAACTTAGGAGAGCTAATGTCCCTTAGCTACCAGCTCAAGCCCGAACAATCTCTTCTACTGTTTCGAGAACCCGAAATTCCTACGATTCCTGCTGAAAACAGCTCCATCTTCCTCTTCAATCTGGCAAAACACTCAAAAGCAGCACTAGACAACTTCAACCAGTACAGCGTTATCCCAGCCCACGCAGAAGGCAGGCTATGGCAGCTGATACAGACGCCAACGGCCACAAACAGCAATCAATCCAACAACTCGCTCAACACGAATAACTAAAACCCGTGCGAAAACTACAGGCTTAAAAATCGAAATATATGAACGGTGACGCCATATCAGGTGCGAGCACCCAGGCCAGGAAAAAGCACAGGGGCAATAGCAATACCTTAATCGGCCAGCTGACCTGCAGCTTGAGGCCGCGTTGGACAGCGTAGACCACCGCCATACAGGCAACAAGGCTGGCCAGCAGAAGAGTAATTTGAGGTCTGGCTAGGCCACTGGGGTCTACGTACACTTTTTGAGCAAACTGCACATCCGCGCTGTGACCAAACAAGTGCTGCATCGCCAAGCTGCCATCCGTCAGACTGGGCAATCGGAAGAAAATCCAGCTAAAGAAAACCGTCAGCTGCGTCAGGCCCCAGGCCAGCAGTACACCCGGCGGCGTCTGCCACAAGCGCGCCAATAGCTTCGCCCGGCCGCACAGCTCCGCATTCAGCCGATGCACAATCAGCGCCATGCCATGGATAGCACCCCACACAATAAAGCCCCACCGGTCGCCGTGCCACACCCCGGCTACCAGCATCACCACCATCAGGTTTATGCAGGTGCGCGCCAGGTCTCGCCGGGAGCCACCCAGGGGAAAATACAGGTAGTTTCGCAGCCATTCACCCAGGGTCATGTGCCAGCGTCGCCAAAACCCGGCAATGCTGGTTGAAAAGTACGGAAAGTCAAAGTTTTGGGGCAAATTGAACCCTAACAGTAGCGCGCTGCCCCGAGCCACATCCACATAGCCGCTAAAGTCAAAATACAGCTGCAGACCGTAGGCGAACGCCAACAGCCAAATATCGCCACTGCCAGCCCTTGGCAAGCTGCCCGCACTCAAATCCACCAGCTGGCCAATGTTGTCAGCAATCAGCAGCTTCTTTATCGCGCCCACTGCGATCAGCCATAGCCCTTCCACATTCTGACTGAGCGGCGGCATCTTTAGACTTTTGAGCTGGCCTGAAAAGTTGTGAAAGCGAGTAATCGGGCCTGAGATGAGCTTTGGGAAAAAGAGCTTGTAGGCAGAAAATTCTAACAGGCTACCGCTGGCTGGCGAACCGCGATACACATCTACCAAGTAAGCAATGCACTCAAAGGTAAAAAAGCTCAGTCCCAAAGGCATTGCCCAGGCAGCCACCGGCCCCGCCACAACCGCCTCAAATCCCAGCATAGAAAGACTTGGTGAAACATACTTGAAGCCCAGCAGCAGCAGCGCATTGAGCACAATGCCTAGGGCCAAAAGCCACGATCGTTTGCGGTTCCAGTCGGCCTGCGCGTACTGCCATGCCTCATTGGGAATGCGCCAGTCCAGCGGAGCGGCCAGCACCTTACCCAACCAAAAATTTAGCCCCACTAGCACCAGTAGCAGCGGCACGTATTGCGCCGTCGGCAGCGATACGTAAAAAAACAAGCTCGACAGCAGCAGCAGCCACAGCCGACCCTGCTTACCCGGCATTGACCAGTACAGCGGAACCAACACAAGTAAAAATAAACCGTAGAGAATGGACGGCTGAATCATAGGGCGCTAATGATTAGTCGGAAAAAAGTCTAAAAAATTAAATTAAGTCGAATAAGTCGTAAAAATTAAGTCGGCTAGTCTTCGGTAGGGCGCGCTTGGGGCCAGGGAATTAGCGGGTCTTGAGAAATTCGCTGAGAGACCTGATAGGCACCGTAGCGATTGAGATGGCTTGGGTCAGAGAAGTAGTCGTAGCGCTGAGGCCACAACCGACCCAAATCACGAAACGTAAAGTCGCCGTAGCGCTCCGACATTTGCAGCATGTACTGCTGAAAGCTCACCTCAGCCCGCATCCGGTGGCTATCGAGATACTCATCGGTCAAGGGCGTATTGACAAACACCACGGGGATCTCTCGTTCAGAGGTGTAGCGAATCAGGCTCCTGAACGCATCGGCCTGCTCGCCTTCTAAGCGAAAAGATTTGTAGTCGCCGTCGTAGACCCCTGCCACCCGAGGATGATCTTGATAGTAGGTCGCCGGATTGAATCGGGTAGAGAGCGCCAGGAAACCGTCATAGTCGATTAGGCTGGTCTCCGTTGGTAGGCCGGTGGGTGTCGCACCTGCGCTGGTGGTGTCATCTCCGGAGAATTCGGGCGCGATCGCACCAAAGCCCTGACCAATCGCCGAGCGAATCCGACGCCGGTGGGTGTAGGCCGACGACACCTTGCCAAACACCTCGCTGAGCTGCCGGTCCGTCGCTGTCGCCCGCACGGTCAGCTGGTCGGCTAGGCTACCAAGTGCCAAACCATTTACGCCATCTGCCGGGTCAGCTGCCTCTAGCTGCCGGTACCCCTCAGACACCGCGATCGCATTAAAGGTCACATCTGTCCGGCCACTGTTAAAGGCCCGCGCACCGTCAGCCCATACAATCATCTGCGGTAGCTGATTCGGCGGAATCAACCGTCGCACCACCAGATCTACCACCTGAGCAGTCGCGCCGTTTACCCCAAAGTTAAACACCTTCAGGTCTTCGTAACCCAGCGCATCTAAAGACTGCCGCAGGGCCGCAGGGTCGACCCCACGTAGGGCCCGGGAGCTACCAATCACCAGCACATCGGGCGGACCCGACAAAGCAACCTGCCTGCGATACAGCGCTAGCTTTTCATCCAGCTGCTGACTGCGAAAAGACGGCAAATTAGAATCGGCCAACAGCGATGCCATGGAGACGAATTCCTGCTGCGGGCTGTACACCAGCTCGCTATCGTTAATCGCAGAAGAGGTAAAGTCCCGCTCATCCGGACGTCCGAATCGGTCTTCCGAACGCCCCGAGAAAAAGTCATCCTCAGCAGGTCTAGACCGTCGCCAGTTGCGCTCAGGCTCAGCCGAGCGTGCAGGCCACTCCAAATTCGCCAGATCGTCATTAAACTGACTGGGCCGCACTTCCTCGACGCCATCGTCAGCCGGAGCAACCGCCACCTGTCGCAGTGCCTGCCCGACCAAAAAGTCGAACTGAATCGCCAAAAATACGCCTGCCGCACCCCAGAAGAAGGCCATCTTTAGCCCGTCCGACTGGAAGGAGCCAGGCAGATTGACCGCCAGGGTGCCGTTGTCTTCAACGGGGGTGAAAATTTGGCTCTTAACCATCACCCGGCGCAAGCCCCTCAGCAAAAACCGGCCTAAGCCCACATCACCCGTATCATCTTCAGCCGTGCCCAGCACGCCCGCTAGGCTTTCGTCGCTAACCGCCGTGATCAGCTCTCCGGCGTAAGCATCTGAGGCCGCAAATTCTGGCTTCGCATCTGGCACCAGTCGCTGGCGTTGCTGATAGTCGTAACCGTGGCTCCAGATAGGCTGCTTTTGCCCCGCTCGCCGGCCATACAGCCGGAAGCCTTCAATGTCAGGCGGCTGAATCTGCTTCAGCGTCTGCACAATCAGCGGCACAATGCCATGCTTCGGCGGACACACAGGTCCATCCGCCATAATGTGCAGCAGGCTGTCTTTTATTAGCAGCTGCACGCGAATGCCGCCAGTGGCCAGCTGCTCTTTGATATCTGGATTGAGTGCTCGGGTCAGGCAGTAGGCCAGCGCTGGCAGGTTTCCCCCCGCCGCCAGAGACACTGTGCTCGCCATGCGGTCTACCTGCTCCATGCCAGGAAGGTCGACACCGCGTAGCCACTCCGGACTAATGTCGTCGGTCGAAGGGCCGTAGAGCATCGCCCGGTGAAGGCCCTGGGGCGCGATCACCCCCAGCGTCTGAGAAATCGAAGCCACTAGGCCATCTACATCAATCTGCTTACGGCATAGGTCAGCAGACTGCAGCAGAGGCGCTCCGGTGGTGCCATCAACTGGATTGATCGGATAGCTGATCAGGTGCAGCGTTTCCTTCTTCACCTCGGTAACCAGCTTCAGCCCGTAGGGATTGGCAATCTGATTTACCAGCTGAGACAGCGCAGGCACATCGCCCCAGCGACCCCATTCCTTTAGCATCTCCTCTGGCGGCGTCAGGTCTACCCGCAGGCGCCATTCAGAGGCGGCCTCCCCCGTCACCTGAATCGTAATCACCGCATCCTGAAACTGCTGCAGGCGCAGTAGGCGCAACCGCTCTGCAATCGGTTCAGCAATTAACAGCGGATCGGGGCTGTAGCTAGCCTCACAAAACACCCACAGCCGGGAGACCAACGCCTGCTCAAGCGCCTTCATCGAAAGCCCTTCAGTCGCTTCGGCATTACTCACAGAGGCCTCTACCTCTGCCCCACCAACAGTTTCATCGACTGTCTCATCAGCTGTTTCCACCTCAGAGTCAGCTGTCGGCTCCAGCGGAGAAACTACCCCAGACACATCTACCGACACAGGCTGAGAGTGGCTAGCCATAATCGCCCGCGTTCGGCGTGCCTTGCCGGGCACCACCCGAGCACTCACCTGCACGCCTACGTTTAGCGCGCTGAGGGCCTCGCTGAGGTACCGGGCGATCGCATCAGAATCCCCTTGCCTAGCCAAACTAATATCAGACAGTTGCTCTGAAGAAGTCGGTATATCGCCAGCGCCATCTACCGGGCCAATCGCCTGTTCAGCTGGCTGCGTCAGGTCGCGCACATTTTCAGCACTTTCTACCAGCCGGTCTAAGTGGCGCTCTAGCCGATTGAGATAAATCGGCGCGCTCCAGGCAGGCTTGCGCTGCTGCGCCTGACGGCTATACACATATACTTGATAGACCTGGGGAAATTCCGTTTCAAACCGGTCTTTCACGTCCGGCTGCAAGAGCGATCGCACCAGCCGCATCAGCACGAAGTCGCGGGGCAGTGCCTGCTCGGGCGCCTCGCACAGCACGTGCAAAATATTGCCGCGTAGCCTAACCTGAATATCAGCCTCGACGCCTTGCTCAGGCGCCAGCAGCGTATCCCGGAGCCAAGGAATCAGCGTAGACGGATTCACAATACGCTTAGACTTATCCCATTTGGATCGGTGTCCGGCTTTCTGTCTAGCTTGTTGTCTGGGGAGATGACCTAGCATAGGTGACTGTAAAAACAAGCAGCCCCACACAGCGGGCTACCGTAGCGCTCGCTGCATTTTAAGTCACTCTTGTTCAATTTGCACGAGTAAATCCTATGT
>JBCBIK010000210.1:0-6991 GCA_038524545.1 Cyanobacteria bacterium J06623_4
AAATCATGATGTACCTAGCCTTTAGTGCTATGTGTACAGGCGGTCACCGTCACGGTGCTTTTTTGGATGCAGCCGCGACAGCCGCTAAGTGTGCCATCTACACCACCTATGTAGAGCAGGGCAAAAACCTCAGAATGACCGGGCATTTGCATCACATTGAGCCCAAGCGGGTGAAGGTGATCGTTGAAGAGATGCAGGCCGCGCTCCACGAAGGCCGACTCCTCAAGATGCTGGGTTCTCAGGAGCCGGGCTACCTCATCCAACTCCCCTACGTTTGGCTACAAAAGTATCCTTGGAAGCCAGGCGACTATCGCGTTCCCGGTACCAGCCTCAGCTCTAACGAAAAGCGCCAGGTCGAAGCTAAGCTCAAAGCCGCAGACCTGCCAGAGCCGCTACCCGATGCGCAGCTACTCAATGGATTCCAATTTATGGAGCTAGTTGAGTTTCTGCATGCCCGCTCCCAAGAAAATCTGCCAGAAAGTCGGCGCATGGCCCTCAGCGATGCCCTCGCTGAACACATCAGACGGCGGTTGATTTATGCGGGTACGGTAGCCAGAATTGATTCGCCGATGGGCGGGATGCCTTTTTATGCGCTGACGCGAGCGTCGTATTCTCCGGTGGGTGAAGAAGAAAGAACCTACACCATGATGGAAGACACAGCTCGCTATTTCCGCCTCATGCGGGAGTGGGCAGACACACAGCCAGGCACTCGCCGAATCCTGGAAGAATTGAACATTCCCATGGCAAGCCGAGAAGCCGCATTCGATGAACTAGACCAGCTGATTAGCCAGTGGGCCAACAAGTATCACAACGATGCCGGACAGCCCACCGTCGTTCAGATGGCCATGGGCAATAGCGACTCTCCGCAGTAGGCGGATATTTCTCTTTTGGCTTTAACAAATAACCCCCTACGGTTTAGTCACCGTAGGGGGTTATTTGTTAGTCGAGTTTTACTTACGGGTTTGGACAAAGAGCTGAACCCCTAACGCTTGAAGCTGCCAGCTTTTGCCTTCTCGAAGGTGGGGAGCTGAATAGATGAAAGCGATCGCGGCTTTTTCTTCTTCGCACGCAGCGGGTCGACTACGGGAGAGACAGACGAAGTATCTCCGCCAGCTGCTGCCACGTCGCTTTTGGGTGAGCTATCTTCAGCTGAAGGGATCTTATGGGTCTGCTGGGCGATCGCCTGTCCATCCCAAGGTGAGGGTTCCGTAAAGCCTGTCTGAGCATCTGCGACCTGACCGCTCACACCTTGGTCTGTTGCTCCAGCCACTGTAGATGTCTCTGTCATCACATCTTTAGAAGCTTCTGAGGTGCTTGCTTCTACCGTGACTTCGGTGACGACTTCAGTGGTGACGACTTCAGTGGTGGCGACTTCGGTGGCAGTATCCATCACCCGCTCCAAATCTTGCCAGAGCTTAGCTTCTGCTTCAGGGTCGGCAATGGGTTCACCAGTAGAGGGCAGCTGGCTGTCAGTCTCGTTATGCACGGCATCAGCCTGAGCAGACGCGGTTGGGCGTAGATCTGCTTCGCGGCTGGGTTGGACCGCACTGCGGATGAGATTTTCTAGATGGGGGTCGATGCCTTCGAAGGGAGAGGCAGCACCAGCTGAGGCCCAGGGTACAATGCGCTGCGCCTTGGGCATGGAGACGCTGCTGGGGTCTTGAAAAGAGGTGGGCTTACCTACAGTAGAAGGGGTGCTTGAGCTGGTTGGCTTGGCGGTTACCGTGAGCGATTTTTCGAGGGCTGCTTTGAACTGTAGGGTGTAGCGCTGCTGACGCTGAAGGCGCGATCGCAAATCTCGATTAGCCGTTTCGGCCTGTACGCGGGCCTGCGCTTCTGCAGCATGCTGCTGAGCAGTAAGGGCGCCCTCGTGCTCTAGCTGAGTGATTCGCTCTTGGGCATTGTTTAGCTCTGCCTGTAGCGTTTCATTCACGAGCTGCTGACGCTGCAATGCCTGTTCGGCAGTTTCTAACTGATCGATTACTTTGGCAATTTGCTGCTGCGCGTTTTGAGAAGCCTGCTGTGCTAAAGCCTGTTGTTCTGAGGCTTGCTGGGCCATTTTGTCCTGGGCAATTCTGGCTTGCTCGGCCACCTTTTCAGTCTCGCCCTGAAAGATTTGCTGTGACTTTTCGAGGGCCGACTCTAGCTGAGAGACGCGCGCTAGCAGCACATCATTACACTCATTGAGGTCGTGAATAAGCGTCAGTAGCTCTGTTTCACGTTCCGATGGTGTTGCCGAAACGGGCGTATCAATGGTTCGACCCGTCTCAGGTGCCTCTAAGGTTGGAACGGTACCAGGCAAATTATCCACTACGTCCCACATGTCATCAGGCTCTGCGAGGTCGATATCGCCAGAGAGCTGACTTTCAGAAGGCGGCAATGAGTCGGGCATGACCGACTCTAAGGTCATCTGTTCAGTTGTGCGTTGCTCTTCTTCAGCGCCCTCTGTTTGGTCTTCTGTCTGGTCATACAGTGAGGGGTCTACAAGCGGGCTTCCTGCACCGGAAGTATCTCCATCGTCTAGGAAACTGTCTGATGTAGGGTAAGAATCTGACGATGATAGAGGTGACTTGTTTTCGCTCATAGCTGTAAGTTACGAACACTGAAAGTGTGAGGAGTAATTCCCGGGGCGGACAACTGCCAAAAGCCTAGAAAAATAAGGCGGTTCAGTAAAAATTAGGGAATCGTAAAAAATAGTTCCCTAAAGTAGTAGCACAGAAGAACCAATAACTGTAGGCCTAAACCAATAAAAACCATAAATTCCGTACAAATAATGATCAAATACGGAATTTCGTCGGTTCAGCTCGGTGTATTCGTTACAGGTTGTAACATTAGTGACGATTAAGTCAAGGTTTGGTCTAGCAAAGTTTCAGTTAGCCAAAGTTTCAGTCAGCCAAAGTCTCAGCTAAGAGGTCTTGATGCATCAGCGCCTGGTCGAGTTTGGCCTGTATTTGGTCTGGCGTTAAAGCATCGCCATTGGCGTAGCAGTCTAGCCAGGCTTTGCAAAGCAGATTGGGGGCATTGTCGCCATCGGGGAAGGCAGGCAGCACGGCAGGGGTAGGGGAGAGATCGTAGCCGGGTAGGCTAAGCGATCGCGCGATCGCATCGACTTTGGGGTCGTAGCTAATGGCAAAGCTACGGCAACCTTCTGCAGCAGACATAATAAGCGCATGAAAACGCATGCCAATAGTCATCTCTACGCCTCGAAAGAGCCCTTTGAGCTGTTGAGGCTGGCTCAGGCTATAGATTTGGTGAGGTCCGCTGAGATGGCTAGCGATGAACTGAGCGATCGCCAAATCTTTGACAGGCTGAAATGGCACTAGTAACAGACAGACACCGGTTGCCTGCTGAAAATTTGACAGGGCAAGCGCGAGGGTCTTTAGCCTTGCCTCGCTCAGATGCCTATGGGGACGCAGGGCAACTGCTACGCGGGGGGCGGGCAGTTCCCACAGCCCTTTTACCGGCGTTGCCTCTAGGGCCCACACTGGGTCGGGTGCTAGCAGGCAAGACCGCTGCCAACGACTCAGCAGCGTTGCCGAATCGCGATCGCGCACACTAATACCCTTACAGTGAGACAGCGCCCGACGCGCCAGCCAACGACTCGTCCTCTTATTTAATGGGCCAATTCCCTGCGCCCAAGCAACGGTCTTTAGCCCCATCATTTGGGCGAGCAGCATCAGACCGCCGTAGTAAAAGGGATTTAGAGCGCTGCTGGCATCTTGCATGAGGCTACCGCCGCCCCAAATGAAAGCATCGGACCGGCGCAGTGCAGCGATGACAGCGCCGACAGACTTACGGGGAATGACTTCTTTTACCTGGTGGCGATCGCGCGTCTCCGATGGATTGCCCGACAGCACCACCGGCGTGACCTGCTCAGGCAGCATCTGCAGCAGTGCCGCCAATAGCGCTTCATCGCCGCCGTTTCCCATCCCGTAGTAGCCACACAGCACCACTCGCATACGTTTGACCCTGATGATTTAGCTATTTTTTGATGCCGCTGGTCAGCAGCCGGCCTAAAGAACCCCAAAAAGAACTCTAGAATACAGAGTAGTTGATTAGGCCTGTAGCCGATACGCCTATGCACGCGCTTTCGATTCCCACTTGGATTGTTCATATTTCGAGCGTAGTGGAATGGATCGCTGCGATTTGGTTTATTTGGCAGTACGCGGAAGCGAGTGGCTACGGTGCCTGGCGATCGCTCTCCTTTGCCATGCTACCGGCGCTGATTAGCGCCATGTGTGCCTGCACCTGGCACTTTTTTGACAATTCGACAGGGCTAAGCTGGCTGGTGACGCTGCAAGCAGCTATGACCGTCGTCGGCAACTGTACGGTATGCGCTGCGGCCTGGTGGATTTGGCGAAAGGCGAAGGCAGCACCTGCGAACGAGGAAGCCACGGTAGAGACGGCGCCAGAAACGCAGCAGTCGGGCGCATAACAGGAATGCGAACAGCAGGAGAATAAATAGATGAGCAAAGAATCGTTGTTTGCGCTGTCGCTATTTCCCTACTTGGGGTTTCTGTGGTTTTTGACCAAGAGTGGGCAAACGCCTCGGTTAGCGCTGACTGGATTTTATGTGCTGCTGATTTTTGTGGCGGTGACGATTCCGGCGGGCATTTACGCCAAAAGTGCCTATGGTGCGGAGCTAGCTAATGTGGACTGGCTGCACGGTAGCGCAGAGTTGTTTTTGTCTATTTCAAATGTTTTGGTGGTTTTGGGCTTTCGTCAGGCTGTGTTGCGGCTGAGGGACTGATGCAAAATTAAGCGGTTGCCGTCTGGGTCGTAGGCGTAGATTTCTTGCCCGTGGGAGGCTTGCATGACTTTGCCGGGGGGCGCGTGGCCCATGGCAGAGAGGTGTGCGATCGCCCCTTCCAAATCAGACACTTCCAGACACAGACTCATCGGGCTACCCGCAGCTGCAGCCTGCCCACAGCCAAACTCAGCAGCATTGCCTGCGCTGGGCACGAAGATAGCCAATCGCAAACCGTTTAATCGAAATTCTGCATAGGAAGCAGTCTGCACAGCCGGGTCTACGGTCAAAAAAGCGCTGTAAAACGCCACCTGCACCTCTAGCTGCACGCTGGCTAGCGCAACAAACATTTCTGCAAGACAAAACGCCATATAGGAAGCCTCCTGAAGGGGGACACACTCCCCCGCAGGAGTAGCTTCTCACATGACGTTAAGTGAGACGTTATTCATAAGGGGCAAATCGCCAAAAGACAGAGGCTATGGCGACTTGCCCCTTAGGTTAGGACCAGCCGGGCGCAGAAGCACGCACCACTTCTGATAGGTCCGGCTTAATTTCGACGGTGTAGTCGAAAGGTGAACCGGCATTGTTGCCTGGGTTTCTGGTCAGCGGCTTGCCATCAACACCCCGTGGATTGGAGAACGACTGGGCACTGAGGACCAAATTACCAGCGCTATTGACCCTGACATCCGTTACAGACAGTGAGTTTGTCCGTCCGCTATTCAAGACGGCTGAGATGTGTGCCGCATTTAGCAGGTCGCCATTTGAAGGATCTATCTGACCAATGACGGCAATTCTGCCGCCGCCACCGGGGCCATAACTGCGCAGGTAGTTTTGCTTTGCGCCGCCGGTTGCTCGACGGAAGTCTTGGCTAGGTGTGCCCTGCGTACCATCGACGCTAAAGACGCCGTACAGCGCGCTGCCTGTCCAGAAGATTCCTTGACCTCGACCGTCTGTCCCCGTCGTTTCGATATCTGTTCTTAGCCAGTTGTTTTCTGGATTGACAGGATCGACGCTACGGATGATTGGGTTCTGGTTGATGCTAGTGACTTGCTGAGTACCGATGTAAATGGTTTGGGTGCCAATCGTAATCTTTCTGGCCCCTCTCGCGATAATCTCTGCCTCACTGTTTCCAGGGTTGAATTTGGGCGTATTTGTTGAGATATCGCTCACAAATCCTGCGCTAACAGGCGGATTCACCGGTTCAGGTTCTGGCTCTGGCTCTGGCTCTGGCTCTGGCTCAGGTTCTGGTTCTGGCTCGGGCTCAGGTTCCGGCTCGGGTTCGGGTTCGGGCTCGGGTTCCGGTTCCGGCTCAGGTTCTGGCTCGGGCTCAGGTTCCGGCTCGGGTTCTGGTTCGGGCTCGGGTTCTGGTTCCGGTTCCGGCTCAGGTTCTGGCTCGGGCTCAGGTTCTGGCTCTGGTTCCGGCTCTGGCTCGGGTTCCGGTTCTGGCTCTGGAACTACTATCACTGGATCGGGTTCGGGTTCCGGCTCAGGTTCGGGTTCCGGCTCAGGTTCGGGTTCCGGCTCAGGTTCGGGTTCCGGCTCAGGTGCTGGCTCGGGTTCCGGTTCTGGCTCTGGCTCGGGCTCAGGTTCCGGCTCGGGTTCGGGCTCAGGTTCGGGTTCGGGCTCAGGTTCGGGTTCTGGTTCTGGCTCAGGTTCTGGTTCAGCGCCCGGTTCGGGCTCAGGCTGAGGTTCTAGCTCAGGTTCGGGCTCTGGGTCAGGCGTTTCGTCAACGACTGGGTCGGGCCCAGGATCGCTACCCGGATTGGGCTCGGGCTCAGGGTCGGGTATAGGATCTGGGCTGTCGGGCGTTTCTCCTGGATCGGCAAGATTTTCGCCGGGGGAAAACTGTGGCTCATCCAGAAAGGCCTGCGCTACTGGATTATTTAGCCAGTTGCGAGTGGGGGCGACGAGAGAGGTCAGGCTCGTGACCTGCTCATCTGCGCCTTTTACGCTAAAGATGATGTCGTTGAAATCCTTGTCGGATTCATTGGCTCTGGTGTCTTCCCAGCCGAAGATGCCGTCAGCCGCCTTAGCAATTTGAGCACTGCCGTCGGGGTTGTAAGCCGCGATTGAGAATAGAACCTGACCTTTACCTTGGCTGGCATTTTCAATGGTGCCTTTGGGAACCAAGATGAAGGCAAAGCGCGACCCAGGCTCTAGAGTCACAACTTTAGTGCTCGCAGCTTCACCCTTGTTGAAGTCTCTGCCTTCTAGCAAACCTGAGAACTGGGCACCATCGGCTTT
>JBCBIK010000211.1:0-6913 GCA_038524545.1 Cyanobacteria bacterium J06623_4
ACACCATTCTCTTCCACGCCCTCAGCAAAAAAGAGCTGCGCAGCATTGTCACCATCCAGCTCAAGCGCATCTACCGCCTCCTCGCCGACCAAAAAATCAGCCTCGAAATGTCCGAAGCCGCCATCGACCACGTCGCCGACGCGGGCTACGACCCTGCCTATGGCGCCCGCCCCCTCAAGCGAGC
The DNA here is from genome assembly GCA_038524545.1 of Cyanobacteria bacterium J06623_4. Taxonomy (GTDB): domain Bacteria; phylum Cyanobacteriota; class Cyanobacteriia; order Phormidesmidales; family Phormidesmidaceae; genus Phormidesmis. The sequence goes on from JBCBIK010000211.1 coordinate 185, forward strand.
CATCCAGCGAGAGCTAGAAAACCCCATCGCCACCCTGATTTTAGAAGGTAGCTTTAGCGAAGGCAGCACCCTAACTGTAGACATCAACAAAAAGGCAAGTGAGCTAAAGTTTGGTATAAAGCCCCCCGAAGCCGAGCCCGAACCTGTCGCCGAAAAAGCAGACGATATGAAAGAAGAAGCAATGGCCGTCTCAGAATAAGAGCGCTAAATGGGGATAAAGGAGACGCTTTGCTCGCTTCTACAAGCAGATCAAAGCCGCTCATCACTCAATCCCCTGCAAAGGTTTAATCTCTTACCTTTTGTCCCAAATGCTTGAGGATTTTAGCTACCTTACCTAATTCGTGTCGAGTGGGAAACAAAGAGAAAGAACGAGAGACATCGTATTCGTTTCCGTCACTCAACTTCAAAAATATAAACTCATCGCCGTTGGTAGCCATACCGTAGTTAGGCAGTGAGCGTGCTGGGTTTGCTGCCATATAGGCCAAGAGCTGGGGCAAAGCCGCAGGCACAGAAATACTCGTGCGCTTAGATTCAACCGTCAAGATCCAAAGTCTTTCTTGTAAAACAAGCACATCGATAAACCCTCGAATGGTCTCGTCAGGGTCTTCAAGTTCTATCGCAACGCCGACAGGAGACTTGAGACGGAAGGGCGGATCGACAAAACCAAGTAGCCCAAGTAGCGGCGCAGTGACCACAAGGTTTATCGTACCTTCTAAAAGTAATCCGTCGGCACGGTGATAGTCGTAACGCTGCTTAAGCCGCTCAATTTTAGCCTTCTCTTGAGTGCTCAGAGACGGTAAACCGTCCGTCCACTCGGAAAAGAAGTCATAGTTCTGTGATTGAAAAAGACCAAGGCGCTGCTGCGAGTCATTCAGCGTAGTCATGGTGTCTCTAACGCCTGCGCTAGCAACCATAGCGTTTAGCCTTTTTTCAGTTAGGTATCACTCCTAGTTTATAAAAGTATTCGGCATAGTTGCCTTATCAAAAGGAAAGCTTGAAACGCTCCGCGTCACTATCCATGTGCGCAATGGCCTTTCTCATAGTCATCATTAGTATGATAGCCCATTTCACCATAGCTATGGCTCAGACCTTTACGGTTTGATTTTGGCGAGGGAAAGCGCGTTGAGGCAAAGGAAGCTCGAGGAATTCGCACAGTGGTTTCCATTGTTCTCCGCCGCAGATGTCATATCTTAGTAGGGCCGAGGGATGGGCACTGAAGTAACTATCAATCTCCCTGAGATGTCTCTCGTATCTAGCTTTCCAGATGATTGGGTCAAATTCACACTGTCCAAATGTCTGTATTCGTAGCTGAAGAAACAAACTGGGTAAACGTCCATTCGTTAGAGTATGAACTTTTTGGTCATGCTTCGCCCAGGAGGATAACCAATCTTCAACAGGACGCACTGTCAGGATGAATTTTGCATTTGGATAGCGTCGGCTTAGTTCTTTGAAGGCGATCGCAACTGACGTGTCAGTGGCTGCATCATATTGGTCTAGGCAGTCGATAGACTTTGGCAGATGAATCGCTTTGTAACCTAATATGCTCAGCGCTGAGCAGAGTGAGGTAGTTCCCGTTTTGCCTAGACCGATGCCAAACACTTTTGTTTTCTTGGCCAATCGCGCTTTTGACAAAGGCACTTGCTCAATATCTTTGAAAGAAATTTGTAAAACGGGGCTAGTGGAATCGTTCACAAAAATTTCTTCTTGGGCGCTGGCACGCTCTAACCAGCCATGCAGACGGAGCTGTTCGAGAACGCTGTGTACCCGAGTCCGCTGTTCGTTGAACATGGGTGCACAGAGCGGAAAACCTTTGACAAGTCTTTTGGCAGGCGATCGCACTGCTGACTCTATTGAGCAATTGGGCGCACAGTTGTTTTCTTGGCTATGCCCTACCGCTGCGCTACTAGCATGCGATAATTCGTCAGTCGATTCGTCAGTAGAACTTACCAAACCAACGGCTTTTGACAGCTCCCTATGGATGAATGCTTGGTCAAGCGCCGTTTGTGCGCCTTGAGTCTGGGTAATCTCCATCATTATTTCTTGCCATAGCTGCCTTACGATGTAGCGAGCATGGTCTTCTAGGGTGTAAGCACCTGAGAACTTCAGCCAGCTTCTCACGATGCGAGCTTCACTTTTGCGCAGGACGGCTTGCTTGCCAGTAGCATTGTGCTGTATGTGGCAGCCCTCATTTGAAAGTTTGAGCAAAGAGAATGCGGGCTGCCATCTCTCCCGATTTTGCTGCAGCAGAAAATGATGAGGGGCTTTCAGCTGAGTTGTCTGAGTTTGTTCGGTGCTTTGCCGAAAGCGTTCGAACATTCTCTGTAGGTTGCGCACTCGCTTTTCGTAGGGCGTTGAGCGAGTTACCTGAGCAGATAAACCGGCGTTGTATCGCACGCCAGTGTCAGGGACATAGAGAAATTGAAATCCTTCTAGAGCCGCTAGCGTGTAGTATTCTCGGTCTGTGCAGGCTGTGGTGTCAGGATGCCACGCTTGGATAGATTGCAGGTGAGCAGCGGCTTTTCGTCGTAGCAGGTAGGCATGGGGAGGGCGCCAGTTATCCATGAGCAACTGCAGGAGAAAGTCGCCGTACTGCCTACCTACAAATGAAAGCCGACTGCTGAGCTGCTGATTTTTGTAGAAACACCATTGCCAGTCGCTGTAGGCAATATCATATGATTCGTTTTGCTCTAGTGCGGTGACTTGTTTGGCGAGCTTGCGAGGCTCTAGTTCATCGTCTGAATCTAGCCACTGGATGTAGTCACCTTTGGCTTGGAGAAAGCCATAGTTGTGGGCATGATTTTGTCCTTGGTCTGCGCAGCGAACAAGGCGGAAGGGGCAAGGTGCAGCCTCTGCAATCTGTTGAAGTAATTGCGGTGTATTGTCGGTAGAGTTGTTGTCTACAACGATAATTTCTAGGTTGTTGTAGCTTTGGCTAAAGCAGCTTTTAAGGCACGCTTCTATGGTAGCTTCTGCGTTGTAGCTAGTGATAATGATAGAAACGAGGGGTAGGGTTTCTGGTTTTCTGCGCAGGGCAAAAGCACTTTTTATCGCAATTTCGTACTGTTCGCTCATACCCCGTCGCTTCAGAGCGTTCTGGCTAGCCTTGTACGACCAACGCAGCATTTCGATTTCGTTATTGGTAACGTTGCCTGCGTGCTGCCGGTAAAAATAGAGGGGTCTTTTGAGATGGTAGAACTGGGTGACTTCGGAGAGACGCAAGCAGAGATCGTAGTCTTCGGCGCGCTCAAAGGCAGGATTGATGCCACCGACCTGGTTGTAAAGGCTACGGCGGATGAGGCGGAAGTGGAAGGTCATGAAGCTGACGAGCAGCTTGCGAGGGGAGTAGGGAATATGACAGCGATCGCCGAGGCCAGTGATACTGCCAGCGGCGTCAATATTTTGATAGTTCGTGTAGACGAGGCCGGTGTCGGGTTGGCTATCTAGGATAGCAACGGTTTCTGCCAGGGCGGTAGGAGCAAGGCGATCATCACTGTCTACCCAGCCGAGGTATGGGTATTTGGTGGCGGCTACGGCATCGTGGAGGGAGCAAGAGAGGCCTTGGTGAGGAGCAGCTTGTACGCGGATGCGGGTATCCCTATCAGCGTAGCTTTGAGCTAGGCGTAGGGAGTTGTCTTGTGAGCCGTCGTCCCAAATCAGTAGCTCGAAGTAAGGGTAGGATTGAGCGAGGATGCTTTCGATAGCTTCTTTTAGGTACTGCTCGCGATTGTAACTGGTGATAATGAGCGAAATATGTGTGGTCACGAATACTTTGCCGATGCCTTCTACATAGACGTCTTTAGTACATTTATCACACGCTCTCGATGATAGAAATACTGTAAACACGCAGCGCAAGTTTCAATCAGTGACATGCAAATACGGAGATGCTTGTAGTCAGCTACGGCACTGAGATTTCCATATGGTAAGATAATATGCTTAGAGTGTTTACCAAAGGTTCTGAGCAGTCTCGCTGTTGCTATGACTCAGCCGCTCTAGGCGATTATTCTCATCGTATGCGCGCAGCGGTGACTACTAGAGAATTGCCTGTCAGGTCGCTGCAGCGACTGATAGTCTCGAACTGCCCGATGGGGCTGCAAGAAAAGTCTACTCGCTTCTCACTGACGCCATTGCCACTCTGTGTGAGCTGAGCCACACGTTTGAGCTCATCATAGCCGTAAGTGTTGATGCCCCTCACTTGGCCGTCAATCGTGTCAGAGACCGACACGATATTGCCGACATCATCATAGATATAGGTGAGCACTACATGCATTGCTTAAAATTGGCTGTCTTTAAACCGCATCCTTTTTTACTCTCATCGTGCGATACTAATTTGGGAACCACTCTTCTTTTCTTGGTGAGTCAAATCGTAAGAAGCCTTCTAGACCTTCTCTATATCTGCGAGCCTGTCTAGATGATAAAGAGTATTCCTTTTTAAGTTGTTCGTCTGAATACGTATTGATAGCATTTTCTAATTCTGAGTGATATGGATTAATTAGTTGTGAGAAAGCTAAAGCAGAGCCAGCATCTAGATTGCCGTGTAAGATAAAATTAATAACTACTACTTCTCTATCTTGCTCTGACAATTGATCGAAGTAGGGCGCTATTTTGAAGATGCAAATATCGAAAGTACTATTTCCAAAATAAGAATAGCAATCTCGTCTTCTAGCTATTCTAATCATTTCTTCTACCCCTAGTTGACCTCCTACATTATCTGTTTGTGGTACACAACTTGTGGAAAGTGTGATTAAGAAAAACACAAAAAAATCGATAAGTTGTTTTCTTCGTTTGAAGTTCAACTTCTATACCTCATGCGAGCTGCTTTTATGTAGAAAAATTACTCTACTATTCCATTTACACCGAGCGATCTATTTACCCCTATCCCAGGGCCAGATCTTGGATTGTATGGTATTGCTTCGTGGTCTACGACAGTCGCAGTGCCATAATAAATCAGTTCAGGAGCGTTGCCCCAAATACGCCTAAGCACTCCTAGTCTTCCTTGTTGTTCAAATGTAATCTCGGTAGAAGTGTTTTCAAGAATTCTCTCTATATTTCCCCAATCTTGCTCTTGGTCATTCGGAACTGTAATACAACCATGACTAACGGTTCCAGGATGTAGCCTAAAGTCGCCTCTAAAACCAGTATGGTCATTGTTAGGAAATAGATCTTGGCGATCTAACCGATAGAAGTCAGGCCAGTCAAAAACATTGAAGATATCATATGTGCCAGATGGGATGGGAACGTATTCTCCATCACTGGTTCCGGAAAAAACATTGTTAACAACAATAGTTTCTCCAGTATCCAGGTCTTCAATAGTCAATCTCTGTTGAGCTTTTTCGTAAAGAATGTCTACTAGGAGCCCAGAAGAATCAGTATAGTTGATCGGACTATTAAACACATAACGATAAAAATTCGTGTCGATAGCATTAAACCCTAGTGGATCTTCGCTTGTAAACTTTCCTGCTGCAGGGTCAAAGTATCTTGCTCGATAGTAGTATAACCCTATCTCTTCATCAAACTCTCTTCCTGTAAAGCCATAGCGACTATCAAAGCTACTATTGCTTTGAGTTATCAAGTTTCCATAGGAATCATAACTACGATGATTCACCACCTCACCTGCATCATTTGCTAAGTCCTTCACCGTGCCCAAGTGGTCAGTCAGATGCCATAGTGTCTCACCTACTGCATCCTCCTGCGCCAGCACCTGATCCACCTGCGGCCCATGCAGATACCTTTGACTCGGCGCTACACCCTCTCCTTCAAACTCCAACAACACATCATCTCGGTCATAGACAAAGCGAAGCGTCTCTGCCGCTGCACTACCCACACCATCGGCGTCAACTGCCTTAGCAATCCGTCTTCCCATCGCATCATAGGTGTAGGCCACTTGTTGCACTTCAGTGCCAGCAACATCACTGTCAATCACCGCCACTAAGCGATTGCGATAGTCCCACTCAAAGACTCTTACATCGCCTGTTGCAGTCTCTGTTTGCTTGGTCAGATTGCCCTCAGCATCATACTCATAGGTGTATACGCCATCTGCCATGAGCTGGTTGTTGCTACCGGTCACATAATCACTGCCATGCAGGCTAGAGCTAACGCGATTGCCGTTGGCATCATAGCTGTAACTCTCATCCGGATTGCCCACATCACTATGGTCAGCACCCGTCAGCTCATCCCGGTCGTTGTAGCTGTAGTCAGTCGTACCATCAATATCCGTGATGCCGCTTATCCGGTGGGCCGCATCATAGCTGAAGTCATAGAAAGCGACTTCTGCGCTGCTGTTGTGATGGCTGAGCCGCTCTAATCGATTGTTCTCATCATAGTCATAGGTGGTCGTCACCACTGGACTGGTCCCTGCTAGGTCGCTATAGCGGCTGATACTCTCAAACTGTCCAACGGGGCTGTAGGTAAAGTCTACTCGCTTCTCACTGACGCCATTGCTACTCTGAGTAAGCTGGGTCATCCGATTGAGTTCATCGTAGCCGTAGGTATTGATGCCGCCTGCTTGGCCATCAATCGTATCGGAGACCGACACAAGGTTGCCGACATCATCATAGGCATAGGTAAGCACCACATTCGGCACGTCCGGCGTTCCGACATTATCAACCGTCACCTGACGACCCAGGGCATCGTAGCTGTAGCGATAGGTCGAGTCTGGGTCGCTCACCTCTATCATCTGCCCCGCTGCATCATATACAGAGCGAGTACTGCGGGTGACCGTGCCAAGCTCAT
>JBCBIK010000212.1:0-6898 GCA_038524545.1 Cyanobacteria bacterium J06623_4
TTAGCATTCCAAGCTACCAGTGTCGTCCTGGTGATGTAATTGGGGTACGCGGTAAAGATGCTTCCAAGAAGCTAGTTGAATCAAATCTGGAGTTTCCAGGCTTGGCCAACATTCCCACTCACCTGGATTTCGATAAAAATAAGATGGAAGCGAAAGTCACTGGCATCATCGACCGCGAGTGGGTCGCTTTGAATGTCAATGAGCTACTGGTGGTCGAGTACTACTCACGCCAAGCTTAAGTTTTCAGCAGCTAGACTGCCCTTCCAGAAGCCTTTCAGTTTTCATGCTGGAAGGCTTTTATGCTGGGAGGCTTTGCATATGTTTGGACTATTCATCATGACAGAACTAAGCTACGAAGCAAGCATTGGAGCGTGCGATCATCACTGCCTTACCGCGCCATGTCACTTTGAATGAGACGGCCCGAAGATACTTGGAGACTACCTCTGATTTGTAATGACTTGGAAGAGACAGTCCAAATTGCTTTGCTTCACAATGACTCACTACAGGGTATTTGCGCTAGCCTGCCTTCGTCAGATATTTCTGTTTTAAGGATTCGGCAAAGTCTCTCACTTCAACTGCTATCTCTTCTGGCAAGTAATCCATTATTTCTGTCACTTGAGACTGCATAATCGACTTATCTAATTTGATGTCTGCTACGTCCAGTGTTAGTACGTGAGGCGGCTCTATGAATTCAACTTCAAAGCCCTTGCCACCTTCGTAACAATGGACTACGGTACCATGACTCCCTTCTGGAAGCTCATATTCCTCAAGCTCGTGGGTAAGCCTAACAATATCAAGTTCTTTTATCATTACTTCAACTGTCTCCATTCGAGCAGCTGTCCCTTTTGTGTGGACGGGCTTGTTACAAAACGAGGTCTAGTCCTGCCGGTATCAACGATCCAGACTGTGAGTACACTGACCATTTTACCGAGCGGTGATTCTATCTTGCCAACGATAACGTACTTTAATCCGTAGGTAGACTCAATGACACTGGTGACGGGGTTATTTCTCGCTACATGCAGCAGTTCATTTTCTAGAACTTTGACATTAGCCTTGTCAAAACCAAGCTCTCTGAAAAACTTCGCTTTTGCCTTTCCGTCTTTATGACTTTCAGACAATAGATAGTCAGTCAACTTTTTTATCTGGATATATGCTTCAGCTGAGTTTGGGAGTTGCACTTCTATCCCCCAATTTGAGACATCGTGCGGCTGTAGGCTCCGGTCACGCCGGATTCGCGCATTTTAAAGTTGATGTCTGGTTTTTGCGCTACGAGGGCGGAGACCTGGTTACGAATGTTTTCGATTTCGACACCGTTTCGTAGACGGCTACGTAAATCGATCTGTCCGCTTTCGTTTAGTAAGCAAGGACGGAGCAGTCCGTCGGCAGAGAGGCGCATGCGGTTGCAGCGATCGCAAAAACATTCAGACATCTGGCTGATAAAACCCAAAGTGCCTTTTGCACCGGGAATCTGAAAGACATCTGCGGGACCGTTGCCGGCAACACTGCCTGCCTCCAGTCCCCAGCGCTCAGCAATCTGGCTGCGAATGGTTTCGCTATCTATCCAGCCCTTGTGATTGAAGAGGGCATCGTTGCCGATGGGCATAAACTCGATAAAGCGCACGTGCCAATCTCGATCAATAGAGAGCGCTGCCAGATCGAGTACTTCGTGATCGTTGATGCCCGGAATGACGACGACGTTGAGCTTTAAAGGTGAGAAGCCAACCGCGTAGGCCGTTTGAATGCCTTCCCATACGTCTTGCCAGCGGGAGCGACCTTTGTTGCCGATGATGTTGTCAAAGGTATCGGCATTTAATGAATCTAGGCTGATATTAATGCGGCGCAGACCTGCGGCATGGAGCGGTGCCGCGAGCTCTTTTAGACGAAAACCGTTGGTGGTGAGGGCTAGATCTTGAGTTTGGGGTAGGTGTGCGATCGCATCCACCAATTCCACTATTCCAGGTCTCAGCAAAGGCTCTCCTCCGGTCAGCCGAAACCGCGTGAACCCATTTGGGATAAACACTTCTTTAAGCAGCAGCAAAATCTCATCCTGAGTCAGCCAGTGCTCTCTGAGGGCGTACCGCAGGTCCGTACCTTCTGGCATGCAATACACGCACTGAAAATTGCAGCGGTCAATCAAGCTGATACGTAAATAGTCAATACGATTGGAAGTGGTTAACGATCCATGGGTATCAATCATCTAAATTGTTTGTTTTTAGAGAAGGTAGCGACTTATTGATGTCTATGCTTTTTCTAGACGGCATTTAAAACCCGCCCTTGTCAATTAATTATCTAAACTCTATAGTTGTACCAGAAGTCGTACAACTATAGAGCGTGATGGAGTCATTGAGCGCTAGTGAAGCAAGAGCCAACCTATTCAGACTGGTTGAGAAGGTCAATGAAGACCACCTGCCTATGCAAATTGTTAGCAGAAAGGGTGACGCTGTCATAGTATCGAGAAAAGACTGGGAGAGCCTGCAGGAAACACTTTATCTACAGTCTATTCCTGGTTTTGTAGATGAAATAAGGAAGGTTGAGTCAGAGGACGATTGGATATCGGAACATGACTTTATGAAAGAACTGAATGCGCTAGACAGTGGAGAAGATTAGGGCTGTCTCTGTTGATTAATGGCTCAAAAAGCACTAGATAACAAGAGAGTTAGCGATTGAAGACAGTTGTATTAAAAAGTCATGGATAAGTCTGAGAAGTTAAACGCAAGGACGTAATGACGTGGACAATTAAGTTTGCAACAAAAACAAAGAAAGATATTACAAAAGTACACGTTGCTAACTTAGGCCCCAATTTGAGGAAGCTGCTAGCAATTTTGAAAAAGGATCCTTGCGAAGGGCCGTGTGAAAAACTTTCAGGCAATCTAAAGGGCTATCACTCTAGACGAATTAATATTAAGCATCGGCTAATTTACAGGATAGACGACGCGCAAAAAACGATTGAAGTGGTCTCTATCTGGTCTCATTATGAGTAATGCCAGACGCGGATATACCTTACCTGTGTTTGCCTGTGCGGGTGCGATCGCAGCCCTCCACCATCTCAAAACTCAAGCGGCGTCCGATACCGTCACCTTCAACCTCATCGAACCCGAGGAAACCGTAGAGATTTCCATAGAGCAGTCTGCTTTGCTCTCTGACGTTTCGGCGTTAGCCATCACCCGCAGTGACCCCGGCGACAATTTAGACCTGACACGCAACACGCCTATTTGGTCTGTTGTGAGCTGGGCACCGTCCTCTCAGGTTGAGCAAGTTGCACTAGAAGGCGGCGAAGGCATCGGGCGTCATGCCCAGGGCGATGCAATCTATGCCTATGCTCGACAGCTGATAACAAGCGCGCTGTCGATGCATCTGAATGCTGAGCAAAAAATAAAAGTGACGATCATTCTGCCCGAAGGACGACGCCTAGCCCTGCGGACTTCGAATGCGGCTTTTGGCGTGGTGGATGGCCTGTCGCTGTTGGGCACTAGCGGTGTTGCGCAGCCGCTGAGTGCGCCGGGTCAGCTGTCGACCTATCGGGAAGCCCTGAAGGAGAAAGCCCAGACTTACTCCGACTTGGTTTTCTGTCTGGGTGAAAATGGTCTGGACTTGGCGCTTAAGGCGGGCATTGAGGCTGAGCGGCGGCTGAAGACGGCAAACTGGCTTGGGCCGCTGCTGGTGGAGGCGGGTGAGCTAGGCGTGCGCTCTATTTTGCTGTTTGGCTACCACGGCAAGCTCATTAAGCTGGCTGGCGGTATTTTTCATACCCATCATGTCGCTGACGGTCGGCAGGAGATTTTGGCTGCCTACTGTGCCCAGGCAGGCCTAGAGACGCCAACGGTGCAAGAGATTCTAGCTAGCTCGACGGCTGAATCCGGGCTGAAAATCTTGAGATCGTTGGACTATCAGACTCGGGGAAGCTGGGTTGATCGGGTCTATAGCATTTTGGCTGAGCGAATTGATGAGCGATCGCACCGCTACATACAAACCCACACTGAGCAGTCTGTTCAGGTGGGCAGCGTCCTGTTTGACCGTGAGCGGCAAATCATCGTCACCAGCACGGTGGGTAAAACTTTGATGAGTCGCTAGGGGAGTGCAGTGCTTAAAGGGGCAGAGGGTTTGCTACTGTAATTAAAAAGCAAATTAATAAATCAAAGACCCCGTCGATAGATTTGTTTCAGGCGGACTTTCGTAGTCGTTAGTAGGGTGCTCGGCGTATGTAGTTTAGAGCACACCTTCCTCTCAAGATAGGCATTACGCTTTCTGCAAAGAGTTAGATTCCGGGCTGTTTCCGCATGCGGAGACCGGTGAACGCTCTGATTCTCAGTTCTGATTAGCTCATCTGTAATTCTTCATTTTTGCTATCCTACGTCCCCTGGATCTCTTTCATCTAAGGCCTTTTTGTATAAAGCTCCTTTCGTTTAAGACAGCATTTAAGACAGCGGTGCTCTACCAAAGACGCCAGCAATATATCTAGCCATGCATTTAAGGTGATGCGATCGCTAGCAATCCGCTAGAAATGCCGCTAGAAAGCAAACCAGACAAAAAAGGGGATTATTGTGACTTCTCAAACACCTACTTCGCAAGCCCAACCCTCCTCACAGGCTGCGGATAAGGCTGTCACCGTTGACACCTCCGCACTAAACCGACAGATGCTGGCTATCTTAGATTTTGGCTCTCAATACTCCGAACTGATTGCCCGGCGCATTCGGGAGACAGAAGTTTACTCAGAGGTCCTCTCCTATCGGACGACGGCTGAACACCTGCGGAAGCTCAATCCCAGCGGCATCATTTTGTCTGGGGGGCCAAGTTCTGTGTACGACGAGGGTGCGCCTGCCTGCGATCCGGAAATTTGGAACTTGGGTATTCCGGTGCTAGGAGTGTGCTACGGCATGCACCTGATGGTGCAGCAGCTGGGCGGGCAGGTCGAGCGGGCGGAGCGGGGTGAATATGGCAAGGCGGCGCTGCTGATTGATGAGGCGGCTGGACTGCTAGATGATGTGACCCATGCTTCGACCATGTGGATGAGCCACGGGGATTCGGTCACGCGGTTGCCAGATGGCTTTGAAGTGCTAGCCCATACAGACAATACGCCTCAGGCTGCGATCGCACATCCCCAAAAGCACTTCTATGGCGTCCAATTTCATCCAGAGGTCGTTCACTCTACAGAAGGCAGCACGCTCATTCGCAACTTTGTCTACAACGTGTGCACCTGCGAACCTACTTGGACCACCGAAGCTTTCGTCGAAGAGGCCATTCGCGAAGTGCGTGCCAAAGTCGGCGACCAGCGAGTCTTGCTGGCGCTGTCGGGCGGCGTCGATTCTTCCACGCTGGCGTTTTTATTGCACAAGGCCATCGGCGACCAGCTGACCTGCATGTTTATCGACCAGGGATTTATGCGTAAGCGTGAGCCTGAGCGACTGATCGAAATTTTTAACAACCGTTTCCACATCAACGTGGAATATATCGACGCTGGCGAGCGATTCCTAGCCAAAATGAAGGGTGTGACCGACCCAGAAGAGAAGCGCAAGGTGATCGGTCATGAATTTATTCGCGTCTTCGAAGAGGAGTCAACCCGCCTAGGACCTTTTGACTATCTGGCGCAGGGGACGCTCTACCCGGATGTGATCGAGTCGGCCGATACGAATGTGGATCCGCAAACGGGTGAAAAGGTTGCTGTCAAAATCAAGAGCCACCACAATGTGGGAGGCTTACCCAAGGATCTGCGGTTTAAGCTGATTGAGCCGCTGCGCAAGCTCTTCAAAGATGAAGTTCGCAAGGTGGGTAAGGCGGTGAACTTACCGGACGATATTGTGCGGCGGCACCCGTTCCCGGGGCCTGGTCTGGCGATTCGTATTTTGGGTGAGGTGACGCCTGAGCGGTTGCGCATTCTCCGCGAGGCCGACTACATCATTCGTCAAGAAATTCGTCGCAGCGATAGCTATCACGATTTTTGGCAGGCATTTGGCGTGCTGCTGCCAGTGAGAAGCGTCGGCGTTATGGGCGACCAGCGTACCTATGCCTATCCCATTGTGCTGCGTTTGGTCAGCAGTGAAGATGGGATGACGGCGGACTGGTCGCGGGCACCGTACGAACTGCTGGAGAGCATTTCTAACCGGGTTGTGAACGAAGTAGATGGTGTAAACCGCGTGGTGTACGACATTACTTCTAAGCCGCCTGGAACTATCGAGTGGGAGTAATCGATGCTCTGGTCGACGGCTATTTCTACCTGTGGCAGGTTGGCTACAGCGAAAAGGTTGCGGCACAATAGAAACCATACAGGCAGGTAGATTGCCTCTATTCAGGTCATATCGTTTTTCCCTTTGCTATCACCATGAACACTGACACCTTGCTCGAAATGGTCCAAAAAGGCTATCGCGTTACCTTGGGCGCAGCATCTTCTGCGGTAGAAGCGGTTCAAGATCCCCAGCGCGCGGCGGATGAATTTTCAGCCATCGGGACAGACTGGCAGCGCCTAGCCGACAAGCTAGAAGTACGAGGGGCGCTGACCGAAAAAGAGGCCCGCGATTTTGTAGAGGGCGTCACCAGCCAAATGCCTGAGCCTTTCCGTAGCGTATCTTCGACCTTTACCCAGAGTGCGCCCCCCGAACCCCCCACAGTAACTACCATCGCTACCCCCGTAGTAGATACTGAGCTACAGGCGGAAGTTGCATCTCTAACCGATGAGCTAATCGCTATCCGTAAAGAAATTGAAGCGCTGAAAAACAAGGAAGCTTAAGGCTCGTTAATTCTAAAGCCAGGTTCTGTCTTTAATTTCATGCGATCGCACTTCCCATGCTTCCCTCAGGCGGCACATCTTGCCAGCGACCTTGCCCTACGGCGCGAATGGCTTGCTTCAGTGACACATCGCCTGTGTAGAGCGCCTTGCCGACGATAGCACCGCAAACACCAGATG
>JBCBIK010000213.1:0-6880 GCA_038524545.1 Cyanobacteria bacterium J06623_4
GAGCTGTAGGGATCTTGAAAAATAATCTGCATCTCCCGGCGGCGCTTGCGTAGCTGCCACTTATTCAACCGGGTCAAATCTCGCCCTTCAAACCACACCCGACCATCCATCGGTTTGAGCAGCTGCAGCAGCGCCCGGCCCAGCGTTGTCTTACCACAGCCCGACTCACCCACCAAGCCGAAGGTCTCCCCCTTGTACACCTGAAACGACACATCGTTCACCGCCATCACATAGCGCTCTACCCGGCCAAATACGCCCTGCACCGGGTAGCCCACCTTCAGATTCTCTACGGTTAGCAGTGCGCCTTTGTCCTGCAGCTCTTCCAATCGCATCTGCATTTCTCGTGGGCTCACTTCGAGCACTGGCGGCAGCCCTGGCCCATGGTCTTCTTGAGGCTTGGCCTGAATGATCCGCTCACCCGCCGAATTGACCACCACCTCCATATAGTCAGAAACTGTCGGCAGCTGACGTAGCCGCTGGCTGGGCTGAGGCCGACAGGCGAGTAGCCCTTGGGTGTAAGGATGACTTGGCCGGTCAAAAATATCGAGCACCGGGCCCGTTTCGACCACTTTGCCGCGATACATCACAGCCACCTGATCGGCGATTTCGGCAATGATGCCCAGGTCGTGGGTAATGAAAATCATAGACATGCCCCGGCGATCGCGCAGCTCCCGCAGCAAGTCTAAAATCGTGGCCTGCACCGTCACATCCAGGGCTGTCGTCGGCTCGTCGGCAATCAGCAGAGACGGATTCGAAGAAATGGCCATCGCGATCATCAGTCGCTGAATCTGTCCGCCCGAAAGCTGATGGGGAAAGCGGTCTAGCATGGCCTGCTGCCGTCGCTTTACCTCGCGGCTGATGGCAGCGGTATTGTCAGTGCCTAGCTCGTCACGAATCTGCTCATAGAGCTTGACCTCTGGCTGCAGCAAGCGCACTTCCTGAAGCTGAGAAATGGCGATCTCACGGGCTTTTTGGTAAGAAATTTTCTGGTGCTGGCGAATTGCCTCAATCAGCTGAAATCCGCAGGTATACACTGGATTAAGAGAGCTCATCGGCTCTTGGAAGATCATTGAGATCTGACCGCCGCGATACTGGCGCATCTGGCGCTTGGGGACCTGGCGCAGATCGACAATTGGCCGATCGTCCGGCTTGAAAATAATTCGCCCGCCGGTGACGCGCCCGGGTGGGTTGGGCACTAGGCCCATCACGGCTAGTGAGGTAACTGATTTGCCTGAGCCCGATTCACCGACAATGCCAATCGTCTGCCCTCGCTGAAGCTGGAACGAAACGTTGTCCACAGCGCGCACGATGTTGCCACCGTCGGCATCGGCACTGCCAAATTCAACAGTGAGACCTTGAACATCTAAGATGGTGTCACTCATAAGGAGAATGCAAGCCTGTCAGTTGGGCGATCACAATTAGCAAGCATCATATCAGCGATGCTCCAGAATAACACCCTATGCTCAAACTCGCGGTCGCAGTTCTCATCGTTATTATCGGCTCAGCCCTGTGTTCTGGGACGGAAACGGCGCTGCTTTCTATTCCGCTATTGCGAGCCAAGCAGCTAGCCCAGTCCAAACCCAACCCTGGTGCGATCGCCCTGCTCAGCATTCGGCAGCACGTCACCCGGCCAATTGCCACTATCGTCATCCTCAACAACATTTTCAACATCGTTGGCAGTATTGTAGTCGGCCGCTTAGCTGCTTCTGTATTCGACAATACCGGCATCGGCATCTTCTCCGCCTTCCTTACCTTCGCCATCATTCTCTTTGCCGAAATCTTGCCTAAAACCCTAGGTGAACGATACGCCGAAAGAATCGGCATGACGGTGGCCATTCCGGTCCGCGGCGCGACCGTCATCTTCACCCCGCTGATCTGGCTGCTAGAGCAGATCACAGCCCCACTCACCAAAGGCAGTAAGCGCCCCGTTACCAACGAATCAGAAATTCGACTGCTCACCATCTTGGGCTACCAAGAAGGTCTCATCGAAGACGATGAAGCTGAAATGATCGACCGGGTCTTTCGGCTCAACGACCTGATGGCAGCAGACATTATGACGCCTCGAGTAGCGATTACCTTCATCCCAGGCAACGCTATCTTGCAAGAAGTAAAAGACGAAATCATTCGCTCTCAGCACACCCGCATTCTCGTTATAGAAGACGATTTGGACCACGTCATTGGCGTTGCCCTCAAGGCAGAACTCCTCGCGGCGCTAGTGCAGGGCAAAGGCGATGCCCCCATCAAAAGCGTCATGCGCAAGGTGCACTACGTCCCCGATACCGAACGCACCGACCGGCTGATCAAAACCTTTCAGTCCCTCCGCGAACATCTCATGGTGGTTGTCGATGAGTACGGCGGGGTGTCGGGGGTTGTTACGCTAGAAGACACCCTGGAGGTGCTCACCGGTGAAATTGTCGACGAAACAGACCGCAATGTAGATTTGCAAGCCTTAGCCAGACAGCGGCAAAAGCGAATTTTACGTCGCAGTGGCTTTCGTAAATCACCTGCTAAACGCAGAGCGGGTACTTCTTCGGATGCTTCTTCGGGCTCTACAAGAAGCGCCACCAAGCCCCCTTCACCGAAGCGCTAAAGGTTTTATCCCCCGCCTTTTCCATGTCTCCTTCTATTTCTGATGCTCGCCCCCAGCCGCTCTCTATGCCCCAAGAACGGCCTTACCAAGAAACCCGTCAGCAGGTCTGGCAAGACATTTTGTGTTTGCTGGGCTGGGCCGGGCTGTTGATTCTCTCTAGCCAACTCTATCCCAGCCTAATGGCTCATGACGAGGGCAATTACGCCCTCGAAAGCCGATTTATGATGGCATCGGGAGAGTGGCTAGCCCGTCAGTCATGGGGCGAACTCACCTACTCTCACGGCATCTTGCTCAACTGGCTGATCATGATTTGCTATCAGCTGTTCGGCACTGGGGCGGCGGTGAGTGCCGAGTGGGCAGTGCGCATTGCGCGGCTACCGACGATGCTGGCTTGCTTAGGCGCGGTGCTGCTCACCTACGACATCGGTAAAATGCTGTTTGCACGGCAAGATTGGGGCTACGCGAAATACGCGCGAAGGCTGGGGCTGCTCTCTGCCATGCTGCTCATGGTGATCTCAGTGTGGACTCAATATAGCCACTTAGCGACTCAGGACATGCTGCTAGTGAGCACAGAGCTATTAGGCATTTGGGCACTGCTCAGGTCAGAGACCTGTCAGCGTCTGCACCAACGACATGGACGGATAGGCTTCGGCTTTTTGGCTGGTCTTACGTTCGGCATTGGCTATCTGATCAAGACGTTTATGATCGTGTTGCCGGCGATCGCACTCTTGCCTTACCTCATTTTTGAACATCGGCGTCATCGTCACCTGGCAAATCCAGGGCTCTATGCCGGGCTAGCATGCGGATTGGGAGCGGTGGGCCTGTGGGTGGGCCTGAGCGTGGCCACATACGGTACCTGGGTCCTCGACTCCATGTTTGGCAAGCTCACTGAGCTGAGCGCCGAATCTTTTCACCCAGATGGTGGACCGCTCTACTATCTGTGGAATATTCCGGCCAATATGGTGCCTTGGATTTTGTTTGCAGTTATTGGCATGGGCCTTGTGTTGCGCCAGCCCAAATTTTGGCGAGAGATGTTTTCACTACAGCTGTCCTCTGCTAGCGGGTTGCACGCTCACTCCAAACAGCAACCCTATCCCCATCGCTGGCTGCTGCTGTATCCATTTTTGATGGTGGGGATGCTGACACTGTTCACCACCAAAACGGCTTACTACACGCTGCAGCTACATCCGTTTCTGGCTTTTTTCAGCGCGATCGCACTTCACCACATTGCAACCCAGCGCCATCACTGGCCGCGCCGCTTGCTAAGCTACGGCTTCTCCGCCATTGGCCTCATCCTTTTCACCCTCGCGGTGCTCATCCTGCTGAGCAACGTCTTCTTGCAGACGCCGCCGTCACTCCTCGTCGAAGCGCGTCCATATGTACCGCTGGCGCTGATTCTTGGCGGTGGATGGATGCTGCTTCCTCTGCTTTTAAAGCGGCCACAGCAGTGGATAGCAGCCTGGCTGATTCCGGCCTGGTTAACGTTGGGGGCAACCGGCCTGCTGGGCTTTTTTGGCAACTACAGCGCCGATGTCAGAACGGCGCTGGCATCGCCCCCGGTCGCGCCTATTGTGCAAGCTGAGACGATTGACTTTGTCACAGGCCCAGACTGGCCAGCCGACCTGCACAAATCTATGATTCTGATCGCTTTTCATACCCCATACCTAGGCCAGCTCAATCGCTCTCTCGATGCGCTACCACCCGGCAGCTACGTCTGGCTAAGCGACAATGCCGACCTGCAGGCAGCGCCACCCTTCGAGACCATCGCGCAGGTACGGCAATGGTCGTTGATTCGACTGTCGCGATCGCTCTGACATCTTCCAAGCACTTGTCTTCCAAGCGTTTGTCTTTCAAGCATTTGTCTTTCAATCTCTAGTCTTCCAAATTTTCTTTACCTTTTGCCTTCCGTGCTCAAAACCACTACGCCCCTCGCACACCCCCACCAAACTCACAAGCAGGCCATCCTCGACTACTTCAACCACGCTGCGCCCAGCATCGATAAATGGCACAACATAAACCGTTACTACTACCAAGACCTGGCACGGCTACACCAGTTTCTCATTCCCGCAGGTAGCCGGGTGCTGGCTATCGGCTGCGGCATGGGCGACTTGCTCGGTGCCATTCGCCCGTCGGTTGGGGTCGGGGTCGATATCTCACCAGTTATGGTCAACCTCGCCCAGCACAACTATCCCTACCTCCGGTTTTACTGCGCCGATGCAGAAACGCTTACTCCTACAGACATTGGCTACTTGCCCGATGGCCCCGTCGAAGGGCCTATTGATGAACCGCAGACGTTTGACTACATTATCTGCAGCAACGCGGCTAGCTACTTCAGCGATATTCAAACAGCCTTCAACCGACTCAAGCCGTTTTGTACGGCCCAAACCCGGCTGATCATCACCTTTCACAACTATCTCTGGGAGCCTGTGCTAAAGCTAGGAGAAGCCCTCGGCCAGCGCCGCCCTCAACCGCCGCAGAACTGGCTCTCTATGGACGACGTCAACAACTTGCTGCGGATTACTGGCTATACTCCGCTCAAGCGCGGACGACGGATGCTCATGCCGAGGCGCATTCCCGGACTGTCCTACGCTATTAATCGATATCTAGCGCCGCTACCGGGCATCAAGCACCTGTGCCTGACCAACTTTGTCGTCGCGCGTCCGAACGCGGCAGACGTGACAGAAACCCGATGGTCTGCGTCGTCTAAGACTGAGCGAAAGACCGAGCAACAGACTGAACACCCCCCACAGCCGAGTTGCTCTGTGATTATTCCTGCGCGCAATGAGGCAGGCAATATCGAAAGTGCGATCGCTCGTCTACCGCCCCTCGGTGCCCATACCGAAATCATCTTTGTAGAGGGACACTCTACTGATGACACCTGGCAAACTATTCAAAAGGCCAAGCACTACTACCGAGGCCCTTACAGCATTAAGGCCTTTCAACAAACGGGTAAGGGAAAAGCCGATGCTGTCAGGCTAGGCTTCGCAGCTGCAACCGGTGATGTGCTGATGATTTTGGACGCGGATCTGACGGTGCCGCCCGAAGATTTGCCCCACTTTTTCGATGCGATCGCCAGCGGCAGAGGAGAATTTATCAATGGCTCTCGCCTACTCTACCCTCGCAGCAAGCAGGCCATGCCCTGGCTAAACACCCTGGCCAACAAAACCTTCGCGCTGCTCTTTTCTTTTTTGCTGGAGCAGCCGCTAAAGGACACCCTGTGTGGCACGAAGGTTCTCTGGCGCAAAGACTACGAGCGCATCGCCGCTGGTCGCAGCTACTTCGGCGACTTCGACCCCTTTGGCGACTTCGACTTGCTCTTTGGCGCAGCCAAGCTAAACCTCCACCTCGTAGAGGTCCCCATTCGCTATCAGCCCCGCAGCTACGGCAGCTCGAATATCGCGCACGTGAGAGAAGGGCTCGTCCTACTCAAGATGTGCGCCTACGCCTCTCGTAAGCTGAAATTCATTTAGGTTGGAAGCAAGTTAGTAGGCTGCTTGGACTACTCAGCAGTGCTTCCAGATTCTGCATCTGCCGGGGCCACATCGGTCGACTTTGTCTCGGCTGCAGCTTTCGCCTCTGCCCGCTTGAGCTTCTCTTCTTCGCGCTTGGCCTGCTTTTTCTTATCCGCCTCGATCATGTCTTTCATGACGGCTTGCGCCTGAGCCATTTTCTCTAGATTGCTGCGGTAAAGATCTACATCTTTCTTCAGGAGGTCCGCGTTGAGCCCGAGCGTCTCTGCTAGCTCGTCCATCAGCGCTTCACGCTTCTCTTTTTCCTGCAGAGCAGACTCATCAACCGTTTCAATCACGTTGTACAGGCCAATGGCAAATAGCCGACTGTACTTGAACTTAGGGGTGTTGATGACCTGGTGCAGGCTAGATTTTAGGCTGTCGCCATCACCCGATCCTTTGGCTTCTTCGACAAGCGCCTTGAAGCTCTCTAGGGAGGCGATTCCCTTAGCTGCTGACAGCGCAGCCTCTGCGTCTGCCCGGTACTTGGCCGGGTCTGCTTCTACCGCTTGAATAATGGCCTGGTAGATAGAGTCGCGATCGCGCTCGGGCTCATACCCACTCATAAAACGATCATACGTGCTCACAACGCCCAGGGCATAAAGCGCATCATATTGAAAATCTACATTCACTAGCAGCAAATGCATCTCCACCATGAGCTCTTCAACCACACGGCGATAGATTGCGCTGATGGGGCGAGTGTGCTGGCTATAGAAAGCTCGCTTTGTATCTGAAACCGTGCGGACGTTGTTCACAAGTAAACGCTCTAAATACTCTTTGT
>JBCBIK010000214.1:0-6786 GCA_038524545.1 Cyanobacteria bacterium J06623_4
TGCTTTGGCTAACTTTGTCAGGGACCGTTCAGACCGATGCCCCAAAAAAGATATCGCCCCCAAGCAAATCGTATCGCTCAAAACCGCTTCACATGTCAGGGCGCTGCCACGGCCTTCACCTCAGCCCTCATCTCCCGACGACGCAGCTCAAGGCCGCTCACATCACGGCTGATTACCCCAGGACTTATGCTGCTCGTACTGCTCGGCCTCGGTAGCAGCAGCTGCTCTTCTCGCAGCGATCGCACAATAGACCCCATCAACGCAGAAAGCCAGTTTATCAACGGCCCCGCAGATCTCGAAAACAAACAAACCAACGTCAAAATCACCGTGCCCGAAGCCTGGGTGTCAGCGGGCGACAACCTTAGAAGAAGCGCAGACATCTACGCCAGCCACCCCTCGCGGGAAATGTACGCCAGCGTTCTCTCAGAGAGTAAAACCGTTCTCAGCCAGTTTGACCTCGAAAACAACGCAGAGCAGTACCGCTGGCTAATCGAAAAAGAACTCGAAGACTACGAAGGATCGACAAGAACTGGCCTTGAAAGAATCAATGGCGACCCCGCCGTGCAGTACGAAATCAGAGGTCGCGTCGATGGCGTCCCTGTCGTGTACCTGCACACCACCGTGCAAGGCGATGACAACTACTACCAAGTCGTCGGCTGGACCACCCAAGAGCGCTATTCAGAAAATAAAGCCACACTAGAAAATATTATTGAGAGCTTCCAAGGCGCCTAGCACCCTGCGGATACGCCTCTTAACCAACGACCTCTCAACCAACGCAACCGATTCTCCATGAGCACCATGCTGGTTTCTGTTTTCCGAAAGCTCTTTCTCGTACTGCTAGGCGCCCTAGTCATCTTGGGTATGTGGAGCGCCCCCGCCTGGGCCACCCTCACCGACGACAACTACGACGGCAACATCTTCGCGCTATACGCGGGCAATGGCTCGATTGTGCCGCCAAAGTTCAGCCTTGCTCAGTCACTCCAGCAAGCAAAGCCCACGCTGCTCTTTTTCTTTGTCGATGACAGCCGCGACAGCAAAAAGTTTTCATCTGTCATCTCCCAGCTACAGGCACCTTATGGCAGAGCCGCCAACTTTGTTGCGATCGCTGCCGACTCCATCCCCACCAAAAGCAGCTACACCCCCACAGAGCCCGGCTACTACTTCCAAGGCGCCGTCCCCCAAACCGTCGTCTTCGACGAAGCGGGCAACGTTGTCCTCAACGAAGTTGGCCAAGTCCCCTACGAAACCATTGACGACAAACTCCGAGACGTTTTCAACCTGTTACCCAGAGCAGAATCTGTTGAACTGCGTCGCCGCCCCGTCAATGAAGTCAACAGCGAACTCGTAGCAGAATAGAGCCGCTAGCTAGGAATGCTTACAGCACTGACCGGCTAGCCCAAGCCAGCGAAAGCCAACCGATAATAAAGGCCAGCCCGCCCAGGGGCGTTACCGGTCCTAGCGCTTTGATATTGGCGAGGCTCAGGCCGTACAGACTGCCCGAAAACAGGACCACGCCGACGACAAAGCCCCAGCCTGCTATGCCAAATCCTTTTACCTGAGGATATTGAGTGATTAAGAGCGCGACCAGTAGCAGCGCGATCGCGTGATACATCTGATAGCGCACGCCCGTCTCGAAGCTACCCAGCGCACTTTCAGAAAGTTTCCCCTTCAGCGCATGGGCACCAAAAGCACCCCCCATCACAGACAAAGCACCCAAAACAGATGCGATCGCTAAGAACACACGAGCCATATCAGCTTTCCAAAACGAACAGCCTTCATTCTAAGCTCTAGCGAAATCAGCGCCCCAGCGAAGGAAAGCAGTACACCACCAACCCCGCATCATCAATATCAAAGTCAGCATTGAGAGAGCCCGCCCAAGCATCCAAACACTCCCGGGCCTCCACCAGAGACACTTCAGCCAGCATGGCAAACTGAATCACGTTTATCCGGCCATCATTGGCACAGATAGCCTTATAAAACAGAGCCTGTAGCCGCTGAGAATGGGCCAGCAAGCGATCGCGCTTCACCGCACGCAGCATACAAAGTGCGCCCACAGTAGCAGGCACACCCAACATCAGACCTGCTATCACCGTCTCCCGCTTATCTAACCTGTTTGGGTCGGGGTCCACCGCCGTTTCCGCAGCCCTACCAAGGCACAAAAAGCCTAGAAGCAAGCCCAGGCTCGAAAGCCCCAGTCCCGCCACTCGTTTAGCGGCCACCTGTTTTGTCATCGTCCGTTTTGTCGCCATCGTGCTAACCGCTCACATCGGCCATCACGGGTGGCCTACTACGCTTCCAGATTGCCCTCAGCAAGACCGTCAGCATCGCCGCGCGTCGCTTCAATCAACCGAGAAAAATAAAAAGGCGCTTTGTTGAGCGATCGCCGCCCAACCGTCCAACCATTTGCCTCTAGCGCACTCACCACATCAGACTCCCGGTGCAAATACGCCCGCGTCGCCTTGCTGGGTCCCGGGAAAAAATCGCCCACCTTCTTGAGCGTGGCATAAAAACACGTCTTTGGCGCAAAGCTCATAATCACCCGGTCAGTCGCCAAAGCACTCAAGTGCTTGATCATGTCGTCCGCCTTTTCCTGCGGGTAGTGAATCAGCACATCTAGGCAAACCACCGTGTGGTAAGTGCCTTCTATCGCTTCCAAATCCTTCGCTTCAAACTCAGGCATCTGCTCTGGGCTTAGCTCATCACCCAGTGCAGCCCTCGCCCGAACAGCGGCCTCTTCAGCCATCTTTTCAGAAATATCGCTGGCATACACCTTCGCACCCATCTTTGCCAGCGGAATGCTCAAGCTACCAACGCCGCAGCCAGCATCACAGACCGTTATCTCAGACAAATTCTCATCTTCCGAAAACCAATCCAGCACATTGTCAATCGTCTTTTGATGGCCGGTACGAATATTTGCCTGTACCTTATTGACTTCACCATCGCCATAGATACGCTGCCAACGGTCAAAGCCCTTCGCATTAAAATACTCGCGAACAACTGCCTTATCGTCGATAGTAGATTGGGTCATAGCCGCTGGGAATAAACACTCATCTCAAACACCTGCGCATTGATTCTATTACGTTTTGGCAAGTGAATAGGCCCTAGGTCAGGTCAGTGTTCACCAAAAAGCTCTGCTCAGCTTCGCCAACACCGAAAGGCTGCGGCAACACGCCCATCGGGTCCAACGAACCCAACTGTACAGTCTGAGCCGTCAGCAAATTCTCCAAAGACAGCACACCCTCTTCCTGACGACTCATATTCCTAGTGTCATCTTGCAGGCTAACGCTAGCCGTCTGGTTCACCGTATCTGCCACTGTTATTCGCAAGTAGCCAGTGGAGGTAGCCTCTTTGGTGTCGCTCACCACGTAGCGCACCACATCCCTACCCACAAAATCGGCATCAGGCGTATACATCACCTCACCATCCACAATCTCAGAGGTACCGTTCTGCCCAGCGATGAGAAACACCAAGCTCAGGTCATCACCGTCTGGGTCGCGGTCATTCGCCAGCACATCTACAGTAATTGACGTATTTTTCTCTAGCGTGACTAAGTCTCTGTTTGCTCTAGGCGCGCCGTTGACCGCGGGCGGTTCTGGAGAGAGACCATCGCTTTCTACTGTAATTCTTAGGTAACCCGTAGACGTCGCCGCTTTGCTGTCGCTCACCACGTAGCGCACCACATCTTTGCCCACAAAATCAGCATTGGGCGTGTAGGTCACCTCACCATCTACAATTTCTGCCGTTCCGTTCTGCCCAGGGATCAGAGACACCAGACTCAGGTCATCACCGTCTGGGTCGCGGTCATTCGCTAGCACATCTACCGTGACTGACGTATTTTCAACCAGCGTCACCAAGTCTCGATTGGCTCTAGGCACACCGTTGACAGCAGGCGGCTCTGGGGAGAGACCATCGCTTTCTACCGTAATTCTTAAGTAACCCGTAGACGTCGCCGCTTCGCTGTCGCTTACCACATAGCGCACCACATCTTTGCCAACGAAATCGGCATCAGGCGTATAAATCACCTCACCATCTACGATTTCTGCCGTTCCGTTCTGCCCAGGAATCAGAGACACTAGGCTCAGATCATCACCGTCTGGGTCACGGTCATTTGCCAGCACGTCTACAGTGACCGACGTATTTTCAATGAGCGTTACCAAATCTCTATTGGCCCTTGGAGCGCCGTTCGGGTTAGGAGCGGGTGGGTCAATCAGCGGAGTGGAGGGCAATCCCCCGTCTTCTGCAAAGTAGCTATCGATGGCTTCGAACCATCTTTGAGCCATCTTTGCTTCACCTAGCTCATTAGGATGCAGCTCATCGTAAGTATCGACAGTGGCGTCGAATCCAGTATTGTGATCGACCAAAATCACAGGAGACTCAGCCGTATTTTTCTCGGCAACAATGCCTGGAATTTCTGCATTCAGCGCATTGAGGCTATTGTTAGCGCCAACTGAGCGCGAGGTCGGAATCACCTGCGCCAGAAAAATCACTACGTTTGGATTGTCTTGCCGTAGCAGGTCTATTACCTGCTTCAGCTCCGCCGCAGAGCTCTCTGGTGAGTTCCGCTGCAGGGCATCATTCGTTCCTAGATGAACCAGTGCCACATCCGGGGTGTATCCAGTGAGCCAATCCGCTAGCGTGCTGCCTCCATTGCGCCCGTTCAAAATCTCGTCAGTCCGCCAGCCAGAGCGACCTTCATGATCGGGGTCAAAGGTCGAGTCGGGAAAGGGGATATTGCCCGATGCAGTGTTTCGCGAACCAATAAAGTCAACGTCATAGCCGTTCTCCTCCAGTAGGTTCCAGAGGTCCCGCCGGTATGAGTTGTAACCTGGCAGCGCATTTGTAATCGAATCGCCCAGCGGCAATATTCTTAGCGGAGTAGACATTTTCTGATTGTTTTCTTGATTGTTTATATTTCGTCAGAGAATATTCTGTCCAAGACATAGGCGCATATCGTGTTCTGCAGCCCTACGCTGCGAACAACACAACTAAAAAGTAGTGCACTCAAACGACCGAAGTTATAACCATTGAGGTATATCTATCAATTCTTATTGGTATGATTACGCAATCTTCATGACTCAAATCATTGACAAATTTTCTAAATAAATAGTTTCACCCAATTATCGAACTCTTTAAAATTCAGTCTGACGTGCTAAGCAATGAGGTCAAGCGATGCGCCGATACTTCAGCACCCTCTTGGTGCCAGCGCAGTAGCTGGGCCGGTTGGCCAATTGATAGCCCCTTCTGGCCTATGGCCTCTCTGGATCTATCGGTGACGAGGGCGATCGCCTCTTCCACACCGCACAGCCCCCACGCCACCAAATTCTGAGCCCCAGCAATCAGCGGCAGCGTTGTCCCAGAAAGCGTCCCATCAGCCAGTCGCGCCGTTCCGCCAACCACTTCAATCTCGCGGTCATCCCACGGATACGTGCCATCAGGCAATCCCAACGGAGACAGCGCATCACTCACCAAAAACAGGCCCTGGATGCCTGGGTGGGGGCCACCTCTAGCCGTACGCAGCAGCATATCCAACATCGTCGGACAAATATGCTGGCCATCCGCAATAAATCCACAGGCGACCCGCGAGTCAGTCAGAGCCGCGCCCAGTAAGCCGGGCTGACGATGATGCAGCCCAGGCATTGCATTAAAAGCATGAGTCACCATTGAGGCCCCTTGGTCAAAGGCTCGCTTGGCCTGCTCAGCCGTCGCCAAAGAATGACCCAAGCTGACAGTAATTCCCTGTTCAGTAAGCCAAGGGATCACATCCCCTGCGGGTTCCATCTCAGGCGCCAACGTCACAATACTGACAACATCTACAAAATGGCCCAACACCGCTTTCACGGTTGCCAGCGTCAGCGGCTGCAAAAATTCTGCTGGGTGAGCCCCCCGCTTCGCCTCATTTAAAAACGGTCCTTCTAGGTGAACGCCCAAAATTTGTGCGCTGTCCGCTTCAGGTGGCTGCTGCTGAAAGGCGCGAATAGCCGTCAGACTGCCATGAATATTTTCAGCCGAGGTCGTCACTATCGTTGGGCAAAAACTGTCTACCCCCTGCTTCCAAAGAAAGCGACATATTTCCCGCAGCCGCTTTAGCTCAGTCAACCTCAGGTCAGGAAAGGCCAATCCAAGCGCACCATTAATTTGCAAATCGACTGCACCTAGAGAAATCCAGTCAGAGGCCACGTCAATCACCTTGGCAGCTGAGTTGCCAGGGTCGTTCGAGTTGTCTGCAGGCGCGATCGCACTCACCACCCCAGCCTCTATCGAGATTTGATACAGTCCTGCACGGTGGGGCAAACGGGCATTGCGAATAACAGTAGTATCAAACATGGCTGCAAGCTCCCACCAACCATCTACAACAGCAACACATACTCAACCGCTAATATTCAATCAGGTTATGACCACTCCACAGAGCACCCCCGCTGGCCAACCGGCTGACGTTGGCATCATTATGGGCAGCGATTCAGACCTGCCGACCATGATGGATGCGATCGCCATCTGCGAAGATTTTGCCGTTCCCTACGAAGTCGCCATCGTCTCAGCCCACCGCACCCCCAAGCGCATGGTGACCTACGCCGAAACCGCTCACACTCGAGGCCTCAAAGTGATCATTGCAGGCGCAGGCGGCGCAGCTCACTTGCCCGGCATGACCGCCGCGCTGACCCCGCTACCCGTCATCGGCGTCCCCGTCAAAACCAGCACACTCTCCGGCCTAGATTCCCTCTACTCCATCGTTCAAATGCCGCGCGGCATTCCCGTCGCCACCGTCGCCATCGGCAATGCCAAAAACGC
>JBCBIK010000215.1:0-6782 GCA_038524545.1 Cyanobacteria bacterium J06623_4
TAGTCAATCTCCTGAAGCGTCACGGCATTACCGAAGTTATTGCAACGCTGTTTTACCTGCCCGATGTCATGCGGGACTACTTTCAAGACGGTAAAGACTTTGGCGTGCAAATGACCTACGCCGTTGAAGAGGACCAGCCGCTGGGGACCGCTGGCTGTGTCAAAAATGTATCAGAACTGCTAGACGATACTTTTTTGGTGATTAGCGGCGACAGCATTACCGACTTTGACCTGCGCAAAGCAGTTGATTTTCATAAGGCGAAAGGCTCTAAAGCGACGCTCGTGCTGACTCACGTGCCCAATCCAATCGAATTTGGCGTGGTCATTACCGACGATGACGACCGAATTGTGCGGTTTTTAGAAAAGCCCTCTACCAGTGAAATTTTCTCCGATACGGTCAATACGGGCACCTACATTTTGGAGCCAGAGGTTCTCGACTACCTGCCCGTCGACTGTGAGCAGGATTTTTCTAAAGATCTCTTTCCGCTGTTGCTTGAAAAGCAAGTGCCCATGTACGGCTACGTAGCCGACGGATACTGGTGTGATGTGGGCCATCTCGATGCCTATCGTGAGTCTCAGTACGATGCCTTGCAAGGCAAGGTACTGATCGACTATGACTACCCAGAAACCACAGAAGGAGTGCGCATTGGCAAAAATACTCACGTAGATCCCAGTGCCAAAATTCATCCTCCCGTGCTGATTGGCAACAACTGTCGAATTGGGCCTCGGGCTGTCTTGGAGCCAGGCACCGTCGTCGGTGATAACGTCACCATTGGCAGCGATGCCGATTTGAAGCGTCCGATCATCTGGAATGGTGCGGTGATTGGCGATGATACACACCTAAGAGCCTGTGTGATTGCCCGGGGCACCCGGGCGGACCGGCGGGCCCATGTTTTGGAGGGGGCAGTGGTTGGTGCGCTTTCGACGATTGGTGAGGAAGCGCAGATTAGCCCGGGTGTGCGGGTGTGGCCCAGCAAAATTATTGAGTCGGGGGCTACGCTGAATATCAATTTAATCTGGGGGAATACGGCGCAGCGCAATCTGTTTGGCCAGCGTGGCGTGGCCGGTCTGGCAAATATTGACATTACCCCTGAGTTTGCGGTGAAGCTCGGTGCGGCCTACGGCTCGACCCTAAAGCCAGGCTCCCATGTGACGGTCTCGCGAGATCAGCGCAGCATTTCTAGAATGGCGGCTCGGGCACTGATTGCGGGCCTCATGTCAGTGGGCATTAATATTCAAAATTTGGAGGCGACCTCTATTCCGGTAGCGCGGAATGTGCTACCAACGCTCAATGTGGCCGGGGGCATTCATGTACGCCTTCATCCGCAGCGCCCAGACCATATATTGATCGAATTTTTTGATAGGAAGGGCATTGATATTCCGAAGAGTAAGGAAAAGAAAATTGAGGGCGCTTATTTTAAGGAGGATTTGCGGCGATCGCAAATTCACGAAATCGGCTCAGTCACATACCCCACCCGCCTAGTCGACACCTACACGACGGCCTTCGAAAAGCACCTGAACGTAGAATCGATTCGCAACAGCAAGTCTAAGGTTGTAATCGACTACGCCTATGCGGTGTCGGGTGCGGTGCTGCCGCAGCTGCTGGGCAAGTTTGGCTGTGACGCGGTCGTGCTCAATGCTAGCCTGACGCCGAATGCACCCTCCGTGGCCGAGCGGGAGGTCTTGCTCAATCAGCTGGGCCAGGTGGTCCAGGCACTGCAGGCGACCTTTGGTGTGCAGGTTTCTGCCAACGGTGAGCAGCTGGTGCTGGTCGATGAGGTGGGGTCGCCCATTCGCGGGGAGCCTCTCACCGCGCTAATGGCGCATATGATTTTGACGGCCCATCCGCGCGGTACGGTGGTGGTACCTGTGCATGCCTCTGGTGCCATTGAAGAAATCGCCCGTCGCCACGATGGCCAGGTCATTCGCACAAAAGCGAACCCTACAGCGCTGATGGAAGCCTGCCACGAGCGGGACAATGTCGTGTTGGGCGGCAGCGGTGATATGGGCTTTATCTTTCCGCAGCTACATCCCGGATTTGATGCGATGTTCTGTATTGCCAAACTTATAGAAATGCTGCTGATTCAGGAGCGAGCGCTGGGGCAAATATGGGAAGAACTGCCTCGGGTTTCGCATCGGTCGCAAACGATGCGCTGTCCTTGGACGGTAAAGGGTGCGCTCATGCGCTATCTTGTAGAGACCCATCCAGCAGACCGTTTGGAGCTGGTTGACGGGGTCAAAATTATTGACGCCAGCAGACAAAATTGGGTTCTCATTTTGCCGGATGCCGGTGAGCCTTTGGTGCACATTTTTGCGAACAGTGAAGATCGCGACTGGGTGGATAAGCAGCTGCAGGCGTATCGGCAAAAGGTCCAAAACTTTATTGAGTCAGAGCAGGGAAGTAAGGAAAGCATTGTATGAATAACTGCATCTTGATGGCCGAGATCGTTCAGGCCCCACAGCTGCGCTACACCGCCGACAATCAAACGCCGATTGCAGAGTTTGTAGTGAAGTTTCCGGGGCTGCGCGAGGGGGATGCGGCTGGCCAGCTCAAGGTTGTGGGCTGGGGAAATTTGGCGCAGGAAATTCAGGAGCGCTACCGCATGGGCGATCGCGTTTTGCTAGAGGGCCGCTTGAGTATGAATACCCTGGAGCGCCCAGAAGGATTTAAAGAAAAGCGCGCTGAGATGACGGTTCAGCGGGTCAGCCCGATCAATGACTTGCAGTCCTTGCCTATTGCCGAGGCAACGCCCATCGCTGAGGGTCGCTTCGCAGGCGGTGGCGCAGGGACGGGTTCAGCACCCGCCTCTACCCCATCGGCAGCTCAGTCTGCACCAGCAACAGCACCCGCCGCCGCTACGCCTGCACCAGAATATGACGACATCCCGTTTTAAAGGCGCCATTCTTTCTAAAACGGTGCCTGTTGAGTCGCACTTAGCTGACGGCTTGCGATGCCTCAAAGGCTGCTTGGTTTTCAAAAATTTTGAACACGCGGTCCATGCTGGTGAGTTCGAAGAGCATTTTGACCTGCGGGTTGATGGAGCACACGTACATATCGCCGTCTTGCGATCGCACCTGCTTGAGCACAGAGACCAATGTTCCTAGGCCCGAACTATCGACAAACGTCGTTTCCTTAAGATCCATCAGCAAGATCTTTGCACCTTTGTCTAGGGCGGTTTTGACCTGGCTACGGACGTCTTCTGCCTTTGTGCCGTCCAAAATACCAACAGGGGTCAATACCTGAACCGTCGAATCCATAGTCACCATACTCACCAAAATTTCTTGCTCAATGATACAAGCTATAGCGTTCTTCCATACCCTAGCCAGAATACCCACTTGAGGAGTGCTCTCAGGCGCTGCTCTTTTGGGAGCTATCTTTAGGCCTAGCTATAGGCTACCGGTCGGTAACTGTAGATCGCCCAGCGTGTGGTCTTGGCGAATATTGACGACCAAACGGGTGAACTGGCTATGGGCCAAGGGCTCGATGAAGAGCTGTGGATGCAACGCTTTCCAAAAATACGTGACAAAGTCAGCAATCTCAGGATCGGAAAGCCCACTTTTTCCACTAGCAATCATTTCTTGCTCGGCCTGCTGACGCCATGCCAACGAAAAGCGATAGTCTGCTGGTTTGAGCACGATTAAGCTGTCTAAGAATGACCAAAGTCCCTGATAATCTGCGAGCCGGGCGTTGCAGTCTATGGCAAACTGACGGTCGGCAGCGGTTTCAATCGGTGGTGGGAACGTGAATGCAGGGTCTGCTAAGCGCTGCTCTGACAAGGGAGGTACGCCGACAAACCAGCCCTCGAATAGGACAATGGTCGGTGCTGAAATCTGGATGGGGGCGGCGCGATCTCCTTGCCCTTCATGCAAAGACTTATCAAATTGAGGAACGCTGACCGACACACTTGGTTCAGCTTTTTTGAGCCGGCTGAGGGTGTGTACGCCGAGCGCCACATCGTGGGTCCCTGGCGGACCTCGCCAAATCAGTCTGCGGTCTTGCTGCCTAAGCGCAAGCCGTTCGTCGTAGGTCAGGTACAAATCGTCAATGGAAAGACTGATCGTTTGGTGTTCTAAGCAGCCCAAAATCAGCTGAAGCACCTTAGTAAGCGTTGTTTTTCCGGTTCCCTGTCCGCCGAGGATGCCCTGAATAAACGGTCGACCGAGTACTTTTTGCTGCTTATCTATATCTAGAGCAAGCGGCAGCCAGAGTGTCCAAAGCAGTTCTATCCAGGCGGTCCATGGACTGGGTAGTGGAAAGGCTAGGCCGGTTTGCAATTTTTCACAGAGATTCTGAAGTAGCGCCGCCCGATGTTCAATAGTGAGGTCTAGGGTTTCATCTGGTATCTGCCAGATAGCTTGACTAGAAGCGCGACCGGAGCTGTCAGTGCGCTCCCATGTGCTTAGCAGCCGTCGTTGGTCTGGTGTGGGTTGCTTACCCTGCGCCCAGTCGATGACAATAGGCCAAATATTGGATGGATTGGCCATAGGCATTTTCTATTGGCGTTCTATTTGCGGCGGTCTTCTTTTAATTGAATAAAGAGGCTGATAAGGTCGCGATCGCGCGTCGCGGTCACGACATCGATATGACGGAGGAGAGGTCGGGCGGTTGCTTGAATCAGGCCGAATAGCGGAAAGGCGCGGCTAATTGCTGGAGTGAGCGCGGACCAATCTAGGTAGGCATAGCCCTGGTTGGGCTGGGGGAGTGATGCGATCGCCTGTACAAACCGCTCGGACTGTCGCAACGATTGAGCTGGCGCAGCGAGGGCGCTATTCATGGCAGCGAGCGACCCTGCAAAAATTTCGTAACGATTTTGTTGTAGATGCAACCCTAATAATTCTGTTTCGAGTCGGCTAGTTGCCGCTGGCTGACGACTCGCCTTAAAGCGGGTCCAGGCGGTGGCTGCTTCGGTGCCGATAGCGATGGGGACAGCGCTGTATCCCTGTGCGATCGCAGCGCTGTCTAGGTCTTTAATTTTCTTATTTACCTCTGCGCCGTCTCTAGCTACCGCCAGAATCCAGTCCTGTGAGCCCCCCGCTCCTATTTGCCCGAGAGCGTAGTCTGACTTAGCCCAGTTCCACAGCTCGGAGGGCTGCTCTATCGTCAAAAAGTCGGGCAGTGCGCTTACTGGAATGCCAATTTCAGAGCGCAGCTTGTCAAGCTGGGCGAGCTGGTGACTAGCTATGGCAAATTTGCTATTAGCGGGTAGGTAGTTTAGAGCGTCTACCGGTTTGTTTAAATTTTCTAACTGGTTTGAGCGTGCGGCATCGGGTAGACGGGCATTGGCGATGAGGCCTGCGGGCGCCAGGCTAAAGCTAATGGCAATGGGGTTGTTTGCTGGAAGTTGATGGGCTTCTGCCTGAGTGAATAGCTGGCTGTCGAAGTAGGCGAGGGCGAGTCGGGTCTGGGGTAGCTGTGCGGCAGCTTCTCTGTAGTCGGCGGTTTGCGCAAGGTTGGTTGCGGTTTGCGCAGCGCGAATACTGCGCGCGATGACCTGGCTGTCGTTGGCGAAGATGACAAACCGGTCGCCTACAAGGGCCGTGGCGTTTGCGATCGCCCGTGAACGCCGCGACGACGAAAGCACCGGTACGCCGCTAACTTGAGTGCCAACGGGTGCATTTCCGGCGAAGGCTTGCTGCTGCCAATACAGCTGCAAAAATGTTTGCGCCTGGGGCTGGCGATCTGGGGCGATTTCTACCGCGATTAGGTAGCCTGGCTGTGTGCCATTACTCGCATCTACATCTAGGTCTACATCTGTGTAGGCGAAGGTGACCTCATCCCCTATCCAGGGCTGAATATCTCGGTCGTAGTCGAGGCCTGTTGCCTCTTGCAAGGTCCGCTTGAGCTGATTGGTTTCATCGAGGACGCGCTGCCGCTGGTCTGCCTCTGCGGTGGCCTGCTCTAGCGCAATTAGGCGCTCTGGGCTGGTCAGTAGCGATAGGGTGAAGGGGGCTCGCCTGGGGACGAAGACGGTGGCTGCTGCGATGGGGCGATCGCCCCCCTCTAGCAGGCTTAACGGGCTGCTTACCGATAGATACGCAAAAGCGCCAACCCCCGTCAAGATGAGGGTTAGCGCAACGGCTAGTAATCCCGTGAAGAAACGGCTGCCGAAAAGATGGGCGGTAGATTTTTTCTCAGAGGCTGCTGCGCTGTTAGTCATAGCATTATCTGTTAGCCGAGTCCGCGGCTGCGCCAGACGCCGACTAATTCACCATCAATGCTGACTTCTTCAGCGGGATATTCCATGGGGTCAAACCGAGGGTTGGCCGGTTTGAGAATGACTTTGCCATCTTCGAAGTGGTAGTACTTCAGCGTAGTGTTTGACTCGACGCGGGCTGCGACGATGGTGCCGTTGCGGACACGCTTGGGGTCTTGCACCTTGCGCATGATGACGATATCACCATCGTCAATGAGCGCTTCGATCATGGAGTCGCCGCGTACTCTTAGGGCAAAATCACTCCCTTTGAAGTCGATGGCGGTGGGGTCGAAGTGCTCGACTGTGTCGGTGAAGGCTTCGACCATGGAGCCTGCTGCGATCGCTCCATAAATTGGCACCCCTTGGGTATCTTGCAAAATTTGAATGGTGCGGGCCTGGCCTTCCTTCCAATCGATGTAACCCTTTCGGCGCAGGTGCTCCAAACGACTTTGTACCGGTGCCGGTGACTTCAGCTTCATTTCGCGCATCATCTGGCGAATAGAAGGAGAGTGGCGATTCTCACGAATATACGTTACCAACCAGTCGTACAGCTCTTGTTGGGCTTGGGTTAAAGGTTCCATTGCGATTT
>JBCBIK010000216.1:0-6682 GCA_038524545.1 Cyanobacteria bacterium J06623_4
ACCTCTGCTTCCATAGCAGGGGTGAGATAGCCATCCTGCAACGCCTGATCAACTATTTTTTCGATGCTACTCATGCTGGCACAAAACTCCGATTAGTAATTCCGCTGAAAGAGTGGGGAAGCGGCTAGATAATAATGATTCGATTAGGAGTGAATCTTAGTACCAGAAGTATTCCCGCTGTATCCGATAGCAGAACAGGGTGGGCAAAGGAATGCCGGAAGTTTTTTGGCCTGCTAAGCGACGGGCAATACCCATCACCTGACAAAACTGGCTGAAAATCGTGCAGGCCGCTTATCCTATGCCAGCAAATCACCAAGGTGAATCATCTGCCGCTTAATTGGTGGCCTTGACGTAGGCAATCGCACCCCGCATCAAAATAGCGCTATTGCCATCGTTGCTCTTTACACAGATGGCGTTGGCATCCTGCCAGCTAACCGCACCAGAGAGAGTATCACCCGTGGTGAGCTTCACCTCGACCGTTTTCTGGTCACGGATCAGTGTCTGAACCTGGCGGATGCTGGGAAGACCGGTGTCAAATAGTTGGGACGACATAGGAAGTTGCTTCGATTTTGGAGTGCTAAGGAGTAAAAAGGGTTGCTTTCTTCTACAGGTTGCCCGAAGAGACTGGCTGAAATCGCGCTTAGCCGTCTAAAGACCACCTAGAAATAGGAATGCGCAGCTATGGAGAAACCCAGGTCAAGACAAAGGGATACAATGCTTAGAGCTACTTTTCAAACGCCCACACAACTCTCCCACTTCTCTCCCATCCGCTATGACAACTCTCCCCTTCAGCAAGTACCACGGCCTCGGCAATGATTTTATCTTGGTGGATAACCGGGCGAGTACGGAGCCGATATTAACGCCTGCGCAGGCGGTGGCTGTGTGCGATCGCAACTTTGGCATTGGTGGCGATGGCGTTATCTTTGTGCTGCCAGCCACAGGCGATACCGACTACACCATGCGCATCTACAACTCCGACGGTTCAGAGCCGGAGATGTGCGGCAATGGCATCCGCTGCCTGGCCAAATTTATCGCTCAGCTAGAAGCCGAAGCAGGTAAGGCTCCTGAGCTTCCTCGCACCTACCGCATCCACACCCTGGCGGGCACGATCCGCCCAGAACTACGCGCAGGAGGTCAGGTCACCGTCGACATGGGCGAACCAGAACTCACCGCCAAAAACATTCCCACTACCCTAGGCGACCCCGAGGGCAAAGCAATCGACCAAACGCTCACCGTCGCAGGCAAAGACTGGCAGGTCACCTGCGTCAGCATGGGCAATCCGCACTGCATCACCTTTGTCGACGACGTAGACGCCGTTCCCCTGGCCGAAATCGGCCCCTTATTTGAGCATCACGAGGCCTTTCCAGCTCGAATCAACACAGAATTCGTCGAGGTCGTCCGGCCCGATTTCTTGAAAATGAAGGTGTGGGAGCGCGGTGCCGGACCTACCCTGGCTTGTGGAACAGGCGCTTGTGCGCTGGTCGTCGCTGCGGTACTAAATGGCAAATGTGACCGTAGCGTCACCGTAGAGCTGCCCGGCGGGATTTTAGAAATAGAGTGGGCACAAGACGACGAGCGCAGCAACCGAGTGTATATGACCGGTCCAGCAACGCAGGTATTTTCAGGCAAGGTAGACGTAGAAGCCGCAGGAAGAGTGTAAAAAGCAAGGTAAAGAATAGGTGTTTGTATTAACCAACGACGATGGTATCGATGCGCCAGGCATTCGGGCACTACAGCGCGCGGTAGAAACAATAGAAGGCACAGGCTACGCGGCAATTGTTGCCCCTGACACGCATCTTTCGGGCTGTAGCCACCAGCTCAATAGAGGCGGAACCATCGCCATCGACCAGCGCAGTAAAAATGAATATGCCATCGGTGGCATGCCAGCGGACTGTAGTCGCATGGCGATTAGCCATCTCTACCCCGATGTGGACTGGGTGCTCTCGGGCATTAATGCAGGTGGCAATTTGGGCGCTGACACCTATGTGTCGGGCACGGTTGCAGCTGTGCGGGAGGCCACGCTGATGAGAAAGCGGGCGATCGCAATTTCTCAATACCGCTATCGCAGCCAGCCCTACGACTGGGACCGAGCAACTCACCTCACAATCAAGGTACTCAAGCGGCTCATGGTAGAAGATACCAAGCCCGGCGAATTTTGGAACGTGAACCTGCCAGCGCCTGCACCCGATAGCTCAGCAGACGAGCCGCAGCTGGTGTTTTGTGACCAGTGCACACAGCCCCTACCGACAAAATATTCCATTGACGAGGCCGGGTTTCGCTACGTGGGCGTATACGAAGAGAGACGCCGAGACCCTGGCGCAGATGTCGATGTGTGCTTCGGGGGAGATATCAGCGTGGTGAGAGTACAGCTGTGGTAAGAGTACAGCCGTGGTGAGGGTACAGCTGTGGTGAAAGGCCTTTGAAACGCTGCCTCGAAAAGCTGCTTTGTAAACTTTTAAGAAGCGTTGAGCACCCCATACCCCCGTATCGCGCTAGTTATTCCGTACATATACACATAAAAACTTTACAGAGAGAAGAATATTCCTCTGATGGCATCAGTAATAATACGGCTTGTGCGTAGGGGAGATAACGTTTGTAAGCGCTCCGTAGTAAGATGGCTTCGCCTTTTTCTGTCACTGACTCAGTCACTCACTACTCAGTCGCTAACGGTTGCTAACAGTCGCTAACGACTGAGTCATTCACTCCAACTCCTTTTCAACCGAGTTCCTTTTCGTATGTTCAGCCGAGGCCTTTTGATCGGCCTGGCAATACCTTTACAAAATGGTTCAGCTAAATACAGGATTCACGCTATTTCTCAGCTTGCTGGTGGAGGCGGTTCCTTTTTTGCTTATCGGCGTTGCTTTTTCGAGCATTCTGCTGATTTTTGTAGATGAGCGTCAGCTAGTAGGCATTTTGCCAAAAAATCCGCTGGCAGGGGCGCTTGCAGGAAGTTTGATCGGCGTTTGCTTTCCGGTGTGCGAGTGCGGCAACGTACCGGTTGCCCGTCGCCTGCTGGTGCAGGGCGCGCCGACCGCCGTCTCGATTGGCTTCTTGCTAGCGGCACCAACGA
The DNA here is from genome assembly GCA_038524545.1 of Cyanobacteria bacterium J06623_4. GTDB lineage: Bacteria > Cyanobacteriota > Cyanobacteriia > Phormidesmidales > Phormidesmidaceae > Phormidesmis. The sequence goes on from JBCBIK010000216.1 coordinate 3,071, forward strand.
TTAACCCAGTGGTCTTTTGGGCGACATGGGTTGCCTTTCGCGGACAGCCAGAAATTGTGTTTTTGAGGGTGGGCTTCACGCTGCTGATTGCCACGGTGGTGGGCTGGGTGTTTAGCCAGCAGCCAGACATCGGCCCTTTTTTGCAGCAGTCGGTGGCCCGCAGCCGCTTCCGGGCAAATGCAAGCAGCACAGACGACGGTACGCCTGCGCTCTTGCAGGGGGGCACGTTTCTGCAGGGCGCAGGCGATGCGGGCGGGTTGCTACAGCTAGATACCCCCGCTGCTCAGCGACTGGTGGCCAACCCAACCCTGGAGCAGTCTTCAGCTAGCAAGATTCAGCTGGTGATCGAAAATATGATTCGAGAGCTGAGGGAGCTAGGGGCCGTGCTCATTTTAGGAAGTGCGATCGCGGCCACTGTTCAGGTCGCCGCACCGAGAGAGCTTATTTTGAGCTTAGGACAGGGAACGGTTTCCTCTATCTTGGCGATGATGATATTGGCGGCAGTCGTGTCTATCTGCTCGACGGTGGATTCATTCTTTGCACTGTCTTTTGCCTCGACCTTTACCAGCGGGTCTCTGCTTGCCTTCTTAATTTTTGGTCCGATGATTGACCTTAAAAACATCGGGCTGCTGCTGACCGTCTTCAAGAAGCGGGCCGTCTTTTATCTGTTTGCGCTAGCTGCCATGATGAGCTTTGCGCTATCTTTGTTTGTCAACTTGTACGTTTGAGATTGTGTGACCGAGAAGACACTGCCAGGCTGGCACTGTCGAGAGGGCATTACTCAGACGTTTTGTAGCGTTTTCCAGGTGATTTGTTTTGCGTTCCTACCGTTCAACTGCGTCGACACCATCGCGTCGGACACCCCGCTTGCCTTGGGGAGAGGTGCTAGACGCCCTGGCTTTGGGCACCTGGAGTGCGATGCTCTTTCGCTACTGGTTTGGCGGCAAGCTACTGCTGCTGCTGCATCCTGACTATGCCTGGCTTTCGAATACTGCCGCTGTCCTGATCGCCTTCCTAGCTGCCCACAAGCTGTTCAAAATTGTCAAACAGGTGCAGAGCCGACGGGCTACTCGCACAGCGGATGCCAACGATGGCGGACATATCACCCTCCTCCCGCCCAATATCAGCAGCGCCTTGATGCTGGGCATTGCTGTATTTGGCCTAGTCTACACCCCCCAAGCCTTTGCCAGTGAAACTGCTGTGCAGCGGGGCATTGCCGATACGCTCTCGCTCACTCGGGCACAGCCCCAGAGATTCGCTCGGGCGGCTGCCCCGGAAGAGCGCACCATCATCGACTGGATCAGGCTGATCAATGTGTATCCCGAACCCGACGCCTATGAAGCAGAGGACGTCGATGTCTCTGGCTTTGTGATTTATCCCGAAGCTTGGCCGGAGGGCTACCTAATGGTGTCGCGGTTTGTGCTGACCTGCTGCGCGGCAGATGCTTACCCGGTGGGCCTGCCGGTAAAGCTACCAACTGGCGAAAATGGTGAGACTGACAATGAGCCTTACCCGGTGAATAGCTGGCTCCAAGTCACGGGCGAGATGATGACAGAAACCCTAGACGGACGCCGACAGGTTGCGATCGCACCGACCAACATTCAGCCCATCGAAGAACCTAGAAATCCTTACGAGTACTAACCACGCCGCGTCATGTCTCAAGCACGCCAAACCAAAAGACGCCAAACCCAGCCCCTAGACCGAGTATCCCTGATTGTGATGGCGCTGCTTGCGCTGATCATCGCAGGGATGCTGCTGCTGGGCGCCCGGGCCTTGCCGCGAGTACGGACTTTTTCATGGCAGGACCAGCAGGTCTCCGCAGAAGATATTGCCTTTTTGCTAACCTTCACCCAGCCAATGACACCGGAGAGCGTGGAGAATAATTTGCAGATTGAGCCTGAGCTGGCTGGTAAATTTAGCTGGGCTGGGCGGAAAATGGCCTACACCCTCGAAGCGGCTGCCCCCTATGGAGAACGCTTCAAGATTTCGCTGCCAACGGCTGAGTCGCTGACGGGTCAACCTGGTTTTGAAGCCTTTGAAAGTGAGTTTCAAACGCGCGATCGCGTGTTTGCCTACATTGGTGTGGAAGGTGAAGAGCAGGGCCGGCTCGTTCTTTTTAACCTGACGCAAAAGGAAAAGACGCTGCTGACCGCTGAGGGACAAGCTGTGTTAGATTTTCAGCCGTATCCAGAGCGCGATCGCATCCTATTTTCGGCAGTGGATGTCGATGAATCGGATACTGGGATTGCATCCGCCCAGCTTTACAACGTTTCCACTGGACTTGGGGAGCCGCCCGACTATCCTCGCTGGCAGTTTTGGCGGAAGCCAGAAGTCCCTAAAGCAGGACAAATCCAGCTCGTTTTAGACAATCGCGACTATCAAAACCTGAAATTTGACCTAGCGCCGAATGGTAGCACCATCGTGGTGCAAAGGGTGAACAACGAAAACCCCTCTGACTTTGGCCCTTGGGTCATTCAGGCAGAAGAAGCCCCGCGCAAGCTCAATACAGAGCCGGGCGGCGACTTCAAGATCGCGCCAGACAGCCTATCTTTGCTCCTTCAGCAGGGTAAAGGAACCGCCGTTATTGACCTAGAAAACAAATCTGCCGACGCCGAATCCCCAGCCCAGGAAGACGAGCTTTTGGACTTTTTGCCGGAGTATGGCCTCACCCTAGACCTTGCCAGCGATGGCAGTCGCGCTGCTCTGGTGAATTTTAACCAGGACGATCCAGAAAAGCGCTTTACCCAGTCCTTATTTTTGGTTTCGAATACCGGAGAAGAAACGCCTTTGCTCCAAACAAACGGGTCTATTCTCAGCGCGCAGTTTAACGAAAACAACGAAATCTTGTACTGTCTGGTCAACGAGCTGCTGCAGGTGGAAAGCGTTGACGAGGAAAGTAAGGACGAAGTGGATAGCGAAATAGAAAGTGGGTCTGACGAGGCGATCGCCAGTGATGACCCGCTATTGGACGAGGACACGCTCTTGAGCGAGGACCCGCTTTTGGCTGAGCAAACCCTCTCGCTCAGCGAAGAAGTCTTTTCCTTTATTCCTCAGCTAGTCGCCGTCAATGTAAAAACGGGACGGGTCCAGAAGCTGTTAGAAATGCCACCCCAGCCCGAAATCAACATGAGTCTATCGCCGGATGGTCTGGCGGTTTTGTTCGATGAGGTGCTGGTGAGCGACGGACAGGCCGAAAATAAGCCTAGCGACTTTGCTGGGCCCACTCACAGACTCTGGCTACTACCTGTATTTAGTACGTTAGAAGAAAGAGTAAGCGGGGAGCCTATTCCACTGCCCCCCACGGAGATAGATATTGCAGGTCGGCAGCCGGTATGGCTGCCCTGAAGTTTTCTGTCTGGTTTTCCGTTTGCCTATTGCTTTACTTGCCGCTGGGCGTACCGTTGCGCTGAATGTACAGCTGCAGGAAGATTTGAGCGGCAGAGGGCTCTAAGGTCTCTAAGGCGGTGATAATGTCAGGAATGGAGTCTGCTAGCGGATCGCTAACTTCATTGACCCACTGATTGACTGTGGAGCGAGCGACACCCATCGTGACGGCGAGTCGATTTTGACTGATGCCGTACTGCTGGAGAACGCACTTTAATGCTTTACCTG
>JBCBIK010000217.1:0-6668 GCA_038524545.1 Cyanobacteria bacterium J06623_4
TACTAAATGGAGATGGGTTTGGATTTGGCTGGCACGGCGCGTCGGATGAGGGCATGTGGCGGCGGATGCCTTTGTGTATCGCAATATGTTGCCGATGTGGAATGACCGATCACTGCCGGACCTGTGCCGCTATATTCGCGCTGAGAACTTTGTGGTGAATCTGCGCAGCGCGACGGAAAAGATGCCAGTGGATATTAGCAACTGTCAGCCGTTTAAGCATGGCCAGCTGTTGTTTGTTCACAATGGGCTGATAGAGAACTTTTTTGATAGCCTGTATCGACCGATTCGGGAGAGGTTGTGCGATGTGGCCTATCGGAGCATTCAGGGGCTGACTGATTCGGAGCATATGTTTGCGCTGTTGGTTCACTACTTGGTGACGCAGCCGAAGATTGACTTGGCGGAGGCGCTGCGGTGTACCGTTGAGGAACTTGCGGGATTAGCCGAAAAGGCGAATGTGCGGATGGCTGCCAATATTGTTTTGAGCACGGGCGATCGCTTAATCTGGCTACGCTACGACAACCGTCAGAATGCGCCTTCGCTATACTTGCTGCGCGAGTCTACTCGGTTACCAGGCGCGGTGCTGGTATCGTCTGAGCCTTTGTTTGAGGGGGATTGGCAGCCCTGCACCCAAGGTGAAGTCGTGAGCGTCGAGAAAGATTTGCAGATAAAGACCTATGCCCGTTTGGAGTAGTGCTTGTGTTTGTGTTTGATGAGGCGGTTGGCCGCAGGGCTGTGGACTGTTCGAAGCGAGACCACATCCGGAGGGCATTGCAGGCCTGCCGAGAGGAGACGCTGGCTATAGCAAACGGGCTAGATGGAGAATTGCTGAAGCGGCAGGCGCATCCCGACTTTAGCCCAGTGGGTTGGCATTTGGGGCATGTGGCCTACACTGAGGCGCAGTGGATGGCGGCGTATTTTGCGGGTGAGGCTTGCGATGTGCCGGGCTATCGGCAGCTGTTTGCTGCGGATGGATTGCCTAAGTCGCAGCGACAGCGTTTGCCAGAGCTGGCAGAGATTTTGTTGTACCTAGAGATGACGAGAGCGCAGACGTTTGACTGTTTGATGAGAACTTTTGACCCTAGGGACGATGAGGCTGAGCGTTTCTGGTACTGGCTGATTCAGCACGAGGGGCAGCATGTTGAAACGATGCGGATGGTTTTAGCGCTGCATAGGCTACGGGAAAGAACAGAACGCGGGCGAATTGTTGTAAATTTGCGGATGAGCAATGTAGAACCAACAGAAATGTTGTCGGTGGCGGCGGGCGCTTTTTGGCAGGGGTGGGATGGTGCGGCGGCTATTGATAATGAGCGACCGAGGCATCGGGTCTGGCTGGAGCGCTATCGGATAGACTGGGAGCCGGTGAGCTGCCGGGCGTATGAACGGTTTATGGAGGCGGGGGGATACCATACGCGGCGGTGGTGGTCGCCGGAAGGGTGGGCGTGGCTGACGGGGGCGGGGGTGACGGCGCCGCTGTATTGGACCGGGCGTGGGGATGATGGGGCGAGCCCGGTGTGCGGGGTGAGCTGGTATGAGGCGGAGGCCTATGCGCGATTTGTGGGGAAGCGGCTGCCGACGGAATCGGAGTGGGAAAGGGCTGCTGGGCTACTGGGCGGGACTGAAAAGGCTGAGGGCGCGTGTGGCTTTGGGACGGGGCGTGTGTGGGAGTGGACGGATAGCTGGTTTGCGGGATATGCCGGGTTTGAGGCGTTTCCGTATGAGGGATATTCTCGGGCGTACTTTGATGGTGAGCATCGGGTGCTGAAGGGGGGAAGTTGGGCGTCGCCGCGCTGGATTGGGCGGCCAAGCTTTCGCAATTGGTATCATCCGCATCGGCGGGAAATGTTTGCGGGGTTTCGCTGCGCGGTGTGATCGGGTTTGGTCACTGGTAAAACTGGGCAGATGATCGGCGGGATGTGAGTACACTTGTGTCGGCACTTTAGAAGGAAGTAGGCACTGCGATGACGCGTTCGACGGATGAGCGGCTGACCGTGACAGATTTGATGAGCGATCGCACGCTGGCAGAAAAGCCGGGTCAGGATGTGATCGCAGGGCTCTCTGCTGAGCCGAAGACACTGCCGCCAAAGTATTTTTATGATGCGCGGGGCTCGCAGCTATTTGAGGAGATTTGTGAGCTGCCGGAGTACTATCCTACGCGCACTGAAACGGGCATTTTGAAGGCGCATTCGGGGGCGATCGCAGCGCTGACTGGCCCCTGTGAAATTGTGGAGCTGGGTAGCGGCAGCTCGACGAAAACGCGCTACCTGCTAAATGCCTATGCGGTGGCGGGCTACCGGCTGCGCTACCTGCCGGTCGATGTGAGTGGATCTATGCTGAGCGCGACGGCTGAGCAGCTGCTGGTGGAGTATCCCACGCTAGAGGTGGAGGCGCTTATTGGCACCTACGAACCGGCGCTGGCAGCGCTCCCGCCCAAGCAGCTGCCGCGTCGGATGATCGCGTTTATTGGCAGTACGATGGGAAATTTGCAGCCGGATGAGTGCAAGCAGTTTTCGGCGCGCATTCAGGCGGCACTTTCGCCGGGAGATTACTTTTTGCTAGGGCTAGATCTGCAAAAGGAGACGGCTATTTTGGAGGCGGCTTACAACGACGCGCAGGGCGTGACGGCGGCGTTTAATTTGAATATGCTGCGGCACTTAAATGAGCGGTTTCAGGGAGATTTTGACCTAGCGGGGTTTTCTCATGTGGCCTTTTATAACCATCAGGAGAAGCAGATAGAGCTGTATTTGGAGAGTGTGCGATCGCAGCAGGTGCGGCTGGCGTCACTGGGATTGACAGTGGACTTTGGGGCGGGTGATCGCATCCTAAGCGAAATCTCTCGCAAGTTTGACGTAGACGAAATGGCTCAGCTGCTGGACGCGCATGGGTTGGGCGTGGTGAAGACCTTTACTGATGAAAAGCGATGGTTTGGGCTGCTGCTGTGTCAGCGAAGCTAGGCAAAGTAACGGGTCTACTCCGGTCTCTGATGACGCTTTTCGTTCAGGCATTGACGCTGCAGGGGGGGCTGTAAAAGCTTTCGGGGGGTGGTTTACGCCTTCCGAGGGGACGTTTGCGCTTTCCGGGGGGAGATTTAGACTTTACGGAGGGTCGTTTCGGTGTATTTGAGGGGCGTTTGCTTGTGGATTGCTGGTATTTGGCCATTTGGGCCGGTCGGCGAGGGGGGATGCTGTCAGATTGGTCAATCTTACGTAGAATTTGAAAGGATATGGCGTCGGTCAAACGCTTAGCACACGTCAACATCCGACACTGACCGGCCATACCGCCCGTGGGTAGGCAATTACAAAAAAAGTAGGGAGCCCGACAGATGGATAAGCCTGTCATTTTGACGATAGATGATGATCCGGCTGTGCTCCAGTCGATCTCGCGGGACTTACGGCGGCAGTATGGCAACAAATTTCGGATCGTGCGGGCTGATTCGGGGGCGAGTGCTTGGGAAGTGACGGAGCAGCTAAAGCTCCGGGGCGATACGGTGGCTTTGTTCTTGGCCGATCAGCGAATGCCGGGGATGAGCGGGGTCGAATTTTTGGAGAAGGGCAGCGAGGCGTTCCCCGGTGCGAAGCGCGCGCTGTTGACTGCCTATGCCGATACGGATGCGGCGATTTCGGCGATTAATGATGCCCGTTTGGACTATTACTTACTGAAGCCTTGGGACCCGCCGGAAGAAAAGCTGTACCCCGTTTTAGACGATTTGCTGGCGGACTGGCAGGCAGGGTTTAAGCCTGCGTTTAAGGGGGTGAAGGTGATTAGCGATCGCTGGTCTGCGGCGTCTCACGACCTGCGCGATTTTCTCTCGCGAAATCAGGTGCCCTATCGCTGGCTGGACATCGAAACCAGCGACGAGGCCAAACAGCTGGTGGACTATGCCGATGGCCAGCAGGACAGTCACGCGTTGCCTCTAGTGATTACAGGGGAAGGGCAGAAGCTGGTGAGCCCCACTGTGGCGGAGCTGGCTCAGCAGGTGGGCCTGCAGACGGCGGCGGCGAAGCCCTTTTACGATTTGGTGATTGTGGGTGGTGGACCGGCGGGGTTGGCGGCGGCGGTGTATGGCGCGTCGGAAGGCTTGCGGACGGTGCTGATCGAGCGGGAGGCGCCGGGCGGACAGGCGGGGACGAGTTCGCGAATTGAAAACTACTTGGGCTTTCCGGTGGGGCTAAGTGGTGATGACTTGGCGCGGCGGGCGGTGACCCAGGCGAAGCGGTTTGGGGTGGAGATTTTGACGCCGCAGGCAGCGACCGGGCTACGGGTAGAAGATGACTACCGAATCGTAACGCTGACAGACGGGAGCGAGATTAGCTGCCATGCGTTGATTTTGGCGTTGGGCGTGGCCTGGCGACGACTGAAGGCGAAGGGCGTCGAAAAGTTCACGGGCTCTGGGGTTTACTACGGGGCGGCGAAGACAGAGGCGCCTGCCTGCAAGGGGGAAGAGATCTATGTCGTTGGTGGGGCGAACTCGGCGGGGCAGGCGGCGATGTATTTTTCGAAGTATGCGCGCAAGGTAAACATGCTGGTGCGCGGCGAGTCTCTGGTGAAGAGTATGTCGCAGTATTTGATTGACCAAATCGATGGAACCGACAACATTGAGGTGATGCCGTTTCATTCTGTTGTTGAAGCGCAGGGGGAAGATCGGCTTGAGAAGATTGTGGTGGAAAATTCTCAGTCTGGGGAGACCAAAACCTTTGCAACGAACTATCTGTTTATTTTCATTGGGGCGACGCCGAGCACGGAGTGGCTAGGGGAGACGGTGCAGCGGGATGAGCGGGGCTTTTTGTGTACGGGTCCGGATATTGGGGAGAAGATGCCGTGGCCGCTGTCGCGCGATCGCTATCTACTAGAGACCAATGTGCCGGGCATTTTTGCGGTGGGGGATGTGCGCCATGGCTCTGTGAAGCGGGTGGCCTCGGGTGTGGGCGAGGGCTCGATATGTGTGCAGTTTGTGCATCGCCATTTGGCAAATGTGTAGGCCCTTTTGGGCATTCGGACCGATGGAATAAACCCTAGGGGCAACGTGATGCTGTGTGTAGAGTCGCTATCGAAGATGAAGCCGTTTGATATGCTGCCGGAGAGTCGCCTGCAGTGGATTTGCGATCGCGCGGAGCATATCCATCTGCAGGCAGGGGAGGTGCTGGTGAGGGAAGGCGATGTGTCGAAGGGCTTTTTTATTCAGCCGAACGGGCGCATCACCGTTAGCCGGCTGAGTAAGGGCACTGATATGCCTGTGGGACGCCATGAAGCGTCTTCTTTTTTTGGAGAGATTCAGGCGCTGACTGAAGATTTGGTGCCGGTGACGCTGACGGCGGACATTGAGACCGATTTGTACTGTTTGAACTGTCTTGATTTTCTAGATTTGATCCACAGCTGCCGAGAGTTTGAAAAAGACATTTTTCGCACGGTGGGTAAGCGGCTGCGAGGGCTAGAGTCTTTTATTCAAAACCGAGAGAAAATGGCGGCGCTGGGGACGCTCTCAGCCGGGCTCGCCCACGAGCTAAACAATCCGGCGGCGGCGCTGGTGCGGGTGCTAAAAGATGTGAAGCCTGCCATCTTAGAGCTACAGCGAATGAACCTCGTCTACGGTCAGGCGCAGGTAGATGAGGACCATACGGCGCAGTGGCTGAAGGCAAGAGATGATGGATTTGAGGCGATTGGCAAGCTGGAAAATGATCCGCTGGCCCAGGGCGATCGCGAAGACGCCCTGACAGACTGGCTGGAAGACTATGGCCTCGACAATGCCTGGGAACTGGCCGAACCGCTGGCCAACGGCCATGTGACCCCGGAGATTCTCGCTTCGCTGACCACCCGCTGGGAAGAAGACCCCACCGAACTCCACGACATGGGCATTCGCTGGCTCGCCCTCTCCTTCGATGTGATGGGCATGATTCGCAATGGCCTAGACGGGGCCGAGCGCATCTCTGAGCTGGTCAGCTCCATGAAGTCTTACTCTTACATGGACCGGGCCGCGCAGCAAACTGTGGATATCCATGAGGGCATAGAAGACACCCTGCGGCTGTTTGCCTTCAAGCTCAAGCACGGCATCACCGTCGTTCGCAAATACGACCCGGACCTGCCCAAGATTATGGCTTTTGGCAGCGAGCTAAACCAGGTGTGGACAAACCTAATCGACAATGCAATTGACGCCCTCAATGAAGAAAATGCGCCGGATAAAACACCGACTATCACCGTCCGCACCTGCTCAAAGAACAACAATGTGTACGTGGAGATTGAAGATAATGGGCCGGGCATTTCTGCTGAAGTGAAGGGGCGAATCTTGGAGCCTTTCTTTACAACGAAGCCGATGGGTAAAGGGACAGGGTTGGGCCTAGACGTGGTGCGCCGGATTGTGCAGAACCGGCATGGCGGGAGTCTGTTGATAGATTCTGGCCCTGGAAAGACTTGTTTTTCGGTGTGCTTGCCGCTGGGGCACGACAGCGCAAATGGTGAAGCGTCGTAGATGAAGCGCGACGCTAACCTGCTAACCCTTATCTCGCAACAAGATGGCAAAACCGCTGACTGAAGGGCCGATTCGACAACAGCTGACCCGGCTAACGCTGCCGATGGTGGGGGGGATCTTTGCAATTGTTGCTTTTAACCTGGCCGATACTTTCTACATCGGTCAGCTGGGGACGCAGCAGCTGGCGGCCATGAGCTTTACGTTTCCG
>JBCBIK010000218.1:0-6609 GCA_038524545.1 Cyanobacteria bacterium J06623_4
CGAACGCTTTCTCTATCTTTTGATATCTGTCTTTTGATGTGTGATTTGTGAGAATATTTTGAAAGCAGCGCGTTTGTCTTGCAAGGTTTCAGGATTTATTGATGTATGAAGTGTCATTGATAAAGTGTCATTGTGAGTTGAGGGAAGCTGTGCATTGATGGAGTGCAAGTTGAAAGATACGCGTCGAAAGATAGAGCGATAAGTAGAGAATTCCTACTACTGTTTGAATAATCAAGAAAGCTATTTAGTATGAGATTTCGGATTAGTTACTTCGTGGAAAAGAGAACTGTATTAGAGGGCTGTCATGCCCAGCGCGGGGTTCGGCGGTCTCTTACTGTGCTTTTCGGCACGGTTTTGACGGTTGGGATGGTATCTGGTTTGATGCCAAGCGCTACTCTTGCTTCAGAATCGCAGGGGGGCACTAACACCGGGCTGTCGAACTATTCCAGGTTGAGAGATCTAATCGAGACCGTACCAGAGAGACCGATTGCGCCTATTTCGGAGTCGGTAGGCGACAGTGCAGAGACGACGTTAGTAGAACAGCAGCCTATTAGTTTGCTACTGCGGCTGAGCGATCGCAGAGTCTATGTGCTCAGAGAAGGCGCTATTGAGAAGAGCTATCCGGTGGCTGTTGGGCGCGCGGGCTGGGAAACGCCCACCGGAGAATTTGAAGTCTTTCACCAGCTTGTGGACCCAGGTTGGACGAATCCCATAACCGATGAAGTGATGCCTCCAGGACCTAATAATCCTTTGGGCGATCGCTGGATTGCCTTCTGGACAGATGGCAGCAATGCTATTGGCTTTCACGGCACACCTAACCGTGACTCCATTGGGAAAGCCGCCTCCCACGGCTGCATTCGCATGTACAACGAAGATGTTCGTGAACTATATGAGATGGTGGATGTGGGTACACGGGTTATTGTGGAGCCCTAGTGTCAGTATGACTCTATCAGCTGATTCTGTTTCCGCTTTAGCGTTGTTGCTTCGTTTTTATGCTGAGGGTTGCGACGCCAGCTGTCACAAATGCGATGCCTAACATCTGTTGTGGCTGTAGGCTTTCTTTCAGTGCGAACCAGGCGAAGAGCGCCGTTAGGGCTGGGGCGCTGGCGCTGATGAGTGCCGTCAGAGAAGCTCCGATTAGGCGAATGCCGGAGTTGTTTAGGACGTAGGCAATGACAGTGATAAGCGCAGAGAGTAGCGTGACTAAAAGAACGGGTAGCCATGCGATCGCTGCGACCTCAGTAGCTGGCATAAAAAGAAGACTGACTCCGCCTAGTGTTGAGACGACAATAAAGGTGATTAGAGAAAAGGACACGGGGTGTAGCGGCTGACGATGGGTTTGTCGTCTGTTGCTATTGGTTTTAGCTGGCTGAAGGACAAGCTCAGCAAAAATGCCATAGATGCCAAAGCTGAGTCCGGCGATGAGACCACTTAGGATGCCGAGGGTTGGGTTGGTGAGAATAGTTGTTTCTGCGGCTGTACCTTGGGTCGTGAGAGCGACACCGAAGAAAATGACGAGCGTCAGCCACAGTTGATAGGCCCGAGGACGCTGCTGTAGGTAATGCCAAGCCAGAAACAGGGTGATAGCTGGGTAAATGAAAAAGGTGGCAATCGCAACGCCTGCGACAACCTGACTCAAAGAAAAGTAAAGAGCGGTGAGCCCCACAAATAAGCAAGCGCCACTACCAACCACGTAGTACAGTAATCGAAGATTTTTTGTGAGCTGTCGAATATCGCTGAAGGTGTTGGCATGCATCTGGGGGGCAACGCTAGCGAGCATGACGGCCATCAATGCCATCCGCGCTGATAGGAGCATGATGATATTGCTGAACTGTGAGGTTAGCCAGCCGCCCATACGAATGTGCCCGAACAGATCGCTGGGTACAAAAAAGAGCCGAGAGATAACGTTTTGTAGGGCCAGAAAAACAGCGCTGAGGAGCACAAGCACGATTCCGAGCAAAACTCTAGAGGAGGAAGAATTGTTCGGCGTGTTAGAGCGACTCATTCAATAGGGTAGTGACGATGCATAAATCATTTTAGCGATTATGCGTAGTGATTACAGAGTGTCGGGATAGTGGCAGGCGACTTGGTGACTTCCATGAAGGGTCTGTAGCTGAGGTTGGACCTGCTGGCACTGACCGTCGCCTTTTGGACAGCGGCCATATAGACGGCAGATATTTTGGTCAGGATTAATCGGACTGCGAGGTTCTCCAGTCAGCGGGATTGGGTGGGGGGGAGTAGTGAAGCTGGGGATGGCGGAGATAAGCGCCTGGGTGTAAGGGTGGCGGGGATAGTTGAAAACGGCATCTGTGGGACCGGTTTCGATAAGTTTACCGAGATACATGACCAAGATGCGATCGCACAACAACCGCACCACGTTCAAATCATGGGAAATAAACAAATAGCTCATATTGAGCTGTTGCTTAAGCGCGATCAGCAGACGGAGGATGATGGCTTGAACCGAGACATCAAGGGCGGAGGTCGGTTCATCTAAAATCAACAGCTTGGGGTTAAGAGCAATGGCCCGAGCAATCCCCACGCGAGCCTTTTGGCCACCAGAGAGCTGATGCGGAAAGCGGCTCAGCAATTCTATCGGGAGACCGACGAGCTGGGCCAGTTCAGCGGCCCGCGATTTTAGCTGTGGCTTGCTGTATGAGGCTCCGAGCCTTTTGATCGGTTCGGTCATCGTCTCGAAGGCGGTGAACCTGGGGTTGAGGCTGTCGGTATGATCCTGAAATACCATTTGCAGCTCGGCCCGGTAAGGACTGCGAGAGAACATGCCGACGGGGATTTGGTCGATAGATTTACCACTGAACAGAATTTTACCAGCGGTGGGTTCTAGCAAACGGGCGATCAGGCGAATGAGCGTAGACTTTCCGCAGCCCGATTCGCCGACGAGTCCGACACTTTCACCAGGTTGAATGCTGAGGGTGACGCCATCTACCGCATGGAGCTTTTGCCTTTTTTTCTGTCCGAAAAGCCAGGGGGTAGAACTGGAGGCAACCGGAAAATGCTTAGTGAGATCTGAGACTTGCAGCAATGCGGTTTCGTTCATCGTGCCTCATTCCTCCTCTGTTGTTTTTACTGGCATGCTAATCGGATGCCAGCAGGCAACCTGATGGTCTACTGCAATCTGTTGCGTTTGTAAGGCGGTATTGTTGCACTTTTCTGTGTCGCGATCGCATCGACTGATAAAGCGACAGGAGGGTAGGTCTTCTCGTCGCAAATCGGGCAGGCCTCCGGGTATCGGGATCAAATCTTCTAGGCTTTTGTGTGGCTCTGGGGTGGCGGCGATGAGTTTGGCAGTGTAGGGATGTGCAGGTGAGGCAAATAGCTGACGGGTGGGGGCACTTTCGACAAGGTGGCCAGCGTGCATGACGAGGATGCGATCGCAATACTCAGACGCCAACGCCAAATCGTGAGTAATTAATACCGTGGCCATCTGTTGCTCTGTGGCGAGGTCTTTTAGCAGATTCATCACGGTGGCTTGGGTGGTGACATCGAGCCCGGTGGTGGGTTCGTCGGCGATGAGGAGTTGGGGGGAGCATGCGATCGCCAATGCAATCATAATTCGCTGACAGAGTCCGCCGGAGAGTTCGTAGGGGTAGGCGTTGTAGCGCTGCTGCGGGTCGGGGATTTTGACGCTGGCGAGTAGCTCTAAGGCACGGGGTTTGAGCTGTGATTTGGGCAAATCGGTATGGCAGCGAAGGACATCGGTAATTTGTTTGCCGACTTTGCGGATGGGGTTGAGGGCGGTGCGCGGGGTTTGGAAGATTATGGACAGTGATTTGCCGCGTAGCTGCCTGAGATTTTTCTCGGAGGTTTTTAGGAGATCGTAGGTGTTGGATTGTCGCTTCCAGAGAATCTCGCCATTAGTGATACAAGCGGCAGAATCGAGAATGCCCATAACAGCCAGGGCGAGGACAGATTTTCCAGAGCCAGATTCTCCAACAATACCGATGGTTTCACCCTGGTTAATATAAAAACTGATGTTTTCTAAGGCCCTAATCGTGCCATTTCGGGTACGGAATTCTAGTGAGAGGTTGCGGACTGATAAAAGAGAGTCTGGTGAAGAGGCGAGAGACTCACCTCCCCCTAAGGGCACTCCTCCCCAGAGAGGATCTACTTTTGGCTGGGAGGATGTGATTACTGGCTGGTTGCTCATGTTCTAAGCCTCGGATCGATGAGATCTCGGAGGCCGTCACCGAGGAGGTTGAAGCAGAAGACGGCGAGCATGAGGATGAGGCCGGGGAAGATGGCGAGCCACCATTCGCCGGAGATGATGTAGGTGGCGCCTTCGGCGACCATGATGCCCCATTCGGGGGTGGGTGGGCGCACGCCGAGGCCGATGAAGGAGAGTCCGGCGGCATTGAGGATGGCCCAGCCCATGTTGAGAGAGATGTGGACCGTCATGACGGGAAGGACGTTGGGGAAGAGGTGGAAAGCCATGATCTGGAGATTGTTGTTTCCAGACAGATGGGCGGCTTCTATGTAGCCTGCTTCGCGGCGGGTGAGAACTTCGGAGCGGATGACGCGGGTATAGAGGGGCAGGTTGATGATGGCGGTGGCGTAGATGATGTTTTCGACGGTGTTGCCGAGGGCGGCGACCAGCCCCATGGCGAGGATGAAGAGGGGAAAGGCCATGATGGTATCGACGATGCGGCTGATGATGCGGTCTGTCCAGCCGCCAAAGTAGCCTGCGCAGGTGCCGAGGATGCTGCCGAGAAAGAAGGAGAGGGCGACGGCGATGACGGCGATGCCAAGGTCTAGGCGGGTGGCGACGATGACGCGGCTGAGGATGTCGCGGCCTAGGTCATCGGTGCCGAACCAGTGGGAGAAGGTGGGGGGTGAGAGGGCGACGGCGGCGTTGCTGGTGAGAGGGTTGTAGGGTGCGATCGCACTCCCAAACAGCGCAAACAACACAAGCACAAAGAACAACAGAAATGCGCCAAAGGTGACCACATTTTCGCTAATCACATAGCGAGCCTGAGAAACAAAAGACTTTGTAGAAGCAAACGGCGATAGTGTCATGACTCTACTCCTGCTCTGGGGTCAATAACGATGTATAACAAATCAATGACCAAATTGAGCGCCACGTACAGCAGCGCCATCGTCAGCACAAATCCTTGCACTGCCGCGTAGTCTGAAGCGACCAGCGCCGAGACCGCATAAGAGCCAATCCCCGGCCAGGAAAATACTTTTTCGACTAGCACATTCGATCCTAAGAGAAAAGAGAAAACCACGCCGAGTGTCGTCACAATTGGCAAAAGCGCATTGCGAAAGGCGTAGCCAAACAGCACAGTAGTGGGAGAGAGTCCGCTGGCTTTGGCTGTGCGGATGAAGTCGCTAGAAAGCACCGCGAGCATGGCGGCTCTGGTGACTCTGGCGAGGGGGGCGAGGGCAAATAGACCGAGGGTGACGGCAGGGAGTATGAGCTGTGAGAGTGAGGCCCAGAAGAGTTCTAAATCGCCGGCTATGAGACTATCTATGAGATAGAGTCCAGTGACTTGCGGCGGTGCTGAATAGAGAATATCGAGCCGTCCGAGTGGGGCAGGAACGATGCCGAGGAGAAAGTACAGGATATAGATGAGCAGCAGCCCGGTGAAAAAAGTAGGTAGCGAAACGCCCGCTGTGGCGATGACGCGGACGGCGTGGTCTATCCAGGAGCCCGGACGGATGGCGGCGAGGATGCCGAGGGGAATTGCGAGGGTGAGGGAGAAGAGGAGACCGGCGAGGGTGAGCTCTAGGGAGGCGGGGAGACGGGTGAGGAGGTCGGAGAGGACGGTTTGGCCGGTGGTGAGTGAGTTGCCGAGGTCGCCACGCAGGAGTTCACCAACGTAGATGAAGAATTGTTCTGGGAGGCTGCGGTTGAGTCCGAGGGTTTTTCGGATTTGGTCGATGGCTTCTGCGCTGGCGGCGGGGCCTGCAAAGTAGGCGGCGGGGTCGCCGGGGAGGGCGCGGGTGAGGATGAAGGTGAGGATGATGACGCCGAGGACGCTGGGGAGGGCAGCGAGGATGCGGCGGAGAATGAGGACTGGGGTGGAGGGGCGAGACATGGGTTGAGGCTTGAGGTTGTTGAGGCCCTCATCCCCGGCCCTTCTCCCAAAGGGAGAAGGGAGCTAGAGTCCGGTCCCCTCTCCTTCCGGGAGAGGGCTAGGGTGAGGGAGGCAAGAATGCGTGAAACAAGCGATTGTCTATGTATGCTCTCCTACGCTTTCTTCAATGGCCGATAGTCCAACTGCCGATGGAACCAGTACTGATAGCCATCCACATTGGTCTGCATCGCAGTAGACAAATAGGGCTGCGCGACAGGAATTCGCGGCATTTCTTCAAAGGCAATTTTCAAGAAGCCTTTCACGTTCTTTTCGTACTCGGGCGTATCTGCCTCTTCTTTCAACGCGGCATCAACAAACTTATCTAGCTCAGGATTCTGATACGAGCTGCCGTTAAAGGTGGCGTTTTGACCGTGGTAGGAATAAAAGAAGAAATAGTCTGGATAGTTGAGCCAGCCGCCGAAGCCGTTGACGATCATGGGTCGGCTTTTTTCGACCAATACGCCTCGGAAGTTAGCGCTGGGGACTTTTTCTAAAGTGACGTTGATGCCGATGG
>JBCBIK010000219.1:0-6501 GCA_038524545.1 Cyanobacteria bacterium J06623_4
GGAAAACGAGCCATCTCCTTCCCCAAACAACACTGATAAATTGTTATATGAATATATAGAAATATCGAGGTTGCCATCGTTATTGAAGTCCGCAACTGTAGCCGCACTCTGAGGACTTGCCCAAGGACCGTCAGTAAAATCATATTCTGACCCTAGGAAAAACTCTCCTTCACCGTTATTGAGATAAATACCTAAATAGGCGTTGGCATATCCTCCGCCATATTCGATTACATCTATATCGCCATCGTTGTCAATATCGGCACTTGCTACAGGATCTTGAATATAGTATTCAAGATCTTCAGATTGCGGCTCTGAAAAGCTTTCGCCGTCTATACCGCTGTATATCAAACCATAGTTTAGAAGATCTGCAATACCATCCCCATCGAAATCAGCCACGAGGTGTTCATTGGATAGATCTGTATAGATGTCAGAGGCAAAAGGATCATATGCTTCTGAAAAGCCCTCATTCTCTAGGCTAATAAAGAAACCTTTAGAACCAAGACTGATATCATGTCTATCGTCCCCATTCAAATCCGTTATCTTCGGAAACTCAGTGTAAGTGTCATACTGATAATCTGTGATCTGTACTAGATCACTAAAGGTAAGCTCACTAACCAAAGGGCTATTATTGCCGCTCAAGCCAGGGTATGTGATTTCAATGACATTTCCGCTTTCGTCATATTTATAAGAGGTTTTTTCGCCTTTAGCACTAAATGTGCTCTGCAACTGATAGTTTTCATCTCTCCGTGAAACACCAGTGTTACCTTCTCCATCAATTGATGTGATTCGTCTTCCTGAGTCATCCAATAATGTCTGAGTAACGTTGCCATTAGCATCAGCATAGTGAGAAATAGCATTAGGCATAGTAGCCGAAATAAAAGGAGCTGTATTCTTCTTCGCGGTCAGCTCTGGACTGTATAGTCCTTGAACCTGTACAGGATTAACTCTCACGATAGAGCCATCTTTTCTAACAGCATGGCTGGCACGTCCGGCAAAGTCATAGAATGTCTGCTCTCGATACCCCTGCTTATCTGTTTCAGCCGTCATCAAATGCGACCTATCGTATTCGAAGACTCGCTTAGTTCCATCCGGATCAATAATCTCTACGAGATCTCCTTCGGCACTGTATCTTAACTGTGTGGAGCGACCTGCGGGATCAGTAATACTTGAAACTCGGTCATTTTGATAAGTGAGATTAGTAACTAAACCGATAGGATCAACAACGTCGGTCAACAGTCCATTATTGTAGATATATCGCGTAATATTTTGATTTCTATCTGTAATTGAGACGAGCTTATTATCGCTATTGAATCGATACACTGTCTGATTTTCTGTCGTTCTCTGAAAAGTCCCATCTGATAGCTTAACAAGAACGGAAAAATCAGAAGCTGGTGAGTCATATTGATTCAGGTGTGTCTCAGACGCCTCAAACAACATATCTGATCCGTCCCCGTCAATTAGTAAGACAGAGCCATCACTGTTTTCTACGAGTTCCTGAACGCCTGCAATACCCCAGCCACTACCTAAAACACTATCAACTGAATTGACATGTACTAGCCTATCTCCTGTCTTCACAGCTGAACCTGTAAACTCACTGTCGTTCAGTAAATAGAAACCAGATTCCACTTCGTACTGATAAGCTCCAGAAGCTAAGTCTTTAAGGTCAGCTTGCATAGCGACATTGTACTGAGCATAGCCGTCTGGAATGCGCCAGAAATGCTCACCACCACTAAGGCCATAAGCATCACCCTTGTAACCCGGCACCTGATACTCAAAATCACCTTGCTTTAGAGTCAGCTTTGATATGAGGTAAGTTTCTCCAAAAGTTTCGACAGCTTCGAAAGCTGTATGTATGATCGGGCTTGGTGCTGCTCTCAAAGAATCGTAGGTGAGCTGTATACCTCTGTGCTCTCCCTGAGACTGATAACTGACCAAATCATGGGTTTCGACCACGGCCCCAGAATGACTTTCCACAGTCGAAGTAAAGCGATGTCTCTCTAAGCACTCTTCGCATTCATCGTTAATGTTCCTAGCCGTTGTTTTTGGCACTGCAGGCTCTGGAACCAACATGTGCCAAGAACTATTGCGAATACCCCCTTCAATGGTCTCGACCAATTCGCCATCTGCAGAAACCTCACCTTTACCAACATTATCGAACTCGCCCGTCGCTGGATTGATGGACCATAAGTTCATCACTGTACCAGCCGCCCAGCCCGCACGGTTAGGTAAGGTCAAGCGTGCCGGTTCAGTAAACACCATGTCCCCCGGCTGAATCGTCACCACCAGGTCAGGAGAAAGTCCCTCTGGCAGGGCTGCAGGGGTCAGCTCTGGAGGTACTTCAGAAATGCTTAGCTGACCGGTAAACGCATTGCCCCGGTTGTCAGTCAACGTATTAGCTTCGACAAATACCTGTGCCCCCAGCTCAGCATTCGTTACCGTGATATCACCGCTGGCATCGGTCGTTTGTACATTGTTCTCTAAATCGAGCGCGGGTAAATAGATAGGCCGCTCAATCACATTGTTGACACCCGCGTAGACCTCATGGCCCAGCATCAGATTGAGCTTCTCTGCGACGAACGGGAAAACCTCACCCGTTGCCGACTCGTACTCCGTACCGTAAATCTTCAGCGTATCGGCTGCGCCTGGCGGGGCGAAGGTCAAATCGTGACCCATGAACTGACTCCAGGTCAGCATAAAGCCCGTTGCCCCGGTGGAGTCAGGAATCGATTCGCTCTGCGCGAAGATTTGATTACTGATGTCTCTGACATTGGCTCTATCTTCGCCCGCCAGCGACCGAATACCATCACCATATTCCTGGGTGTAGTCCACCCGAAGATGGGTGCCAGGGGTACCCAGCGATGGATCTTCTAGGTTGTTGTTTACACCATCAATTGTGGCGTACTCGTTCACTGGCTGCGCTGCGACAGTACCACCGGCTGCGAGCGCCGCTGGGTCACGCCCGGTTGAAAACAGATTATCTGCCAAACCGCTCATGTCGGTATTGCGCTCCAGCAGGGCAGCCAGCGATGTCTCGCGAATGAAGCTCAGTTCATCAGCAGCGAACTGTCCGTTCTCATACCAAAAGCGGTCCCCATCACGCAGCCGCGCAAATTGATCCGCAATGACTTTCTGGAAGAACTCGCCGACTATCGAACCCGGTGCCGCATCTTCAGCTAGGCCACCGACAATGGCATCAATGTCATCAACCGTGCCGTAGACCTGCTCTAGCCTTGCCTGTAGGTCAATATCAGCGGTAATGTCGGCGAACGATGTAGCCGGTAACAGCCCAAAATCAACCCTCGCCTGGTTGTAATCAGGCAGGCCCACATCTCGACCTCGCTGAATATCGACCGCCGCAAGGTCGATGCCGCCTGCGCCCGGTGGACCAAAGAGCGTATTGCGCAGCTGGTCAAGCACCTTCGTATCAATCGCCTCCGCCTTTTGCGCGTACAGCCCTCGCAGGATGGCGTCAATCCCCTGTTCCTGTACTGGGGAGGGGTTAAAGGTACTGTCATTCAGTGAGACAGACGGCAGCGCCTGCCCTTCTGCATCAATCAGCAGAAATTCATCAAAACTCTGGGTATGACCCATCCGGAAAGCCGCAGCTGAGAACAGATGACTAATCGCTGGATCTACCTGCGCGTCATAGCCTGCATAGTCTGGAATCGTCTGGTCCCCAATCAGTAGTGGCAGGTACTCGCTGTAA
Organism: Cyanobacteria bacterium J06623_4; assembly: GCA_038524545.1. GTDB lineage: Bacteria > Cyanobacteriota > Cyanobacteriia > Phormidesmidales > Phormidesmidaceae > Phormidesmis. The sequence continues at coordinate 3,707 of JBCBIK010000219.1, forward strand.
GTGATGTGCTGGATTTGAGCGGCTACCAGCTTGCGCGCCCGTTGGTATGTAGCTTCACCACTCAGCTCAGGATTGTCAGCTGCAATCTCATCCGCCAAGCGGTTGTGCTCACGCACGAACACCGTGTGCATGGCTGTCAGGCCAATGTTCTCATTCGCACGAACATCCCCGGTGGCAAACAACGCCGCTGGATCCGTCAGGCCTCGGTTGCTATTGGGCAGGACCCCGTCGGGGAAGAAGGTGTTGTTGTTTATTGGAAGCAAGTTGTTCTCAGAGACTTTGAGACGCCCTGTGCCATCGTTAGTCCTCAGCGCCGCTGCTCTGCTTTCGTTGCTGCCATACACCATACTGGCGTCCATAAAGGTGCTCACTAGGTTGGGATGGCGTAGGGGATTACTGATGCTTGTGCCTGTGGTGCCATCAAAAGTTGTACGCCGCAGGTTGATTTCACTCGCACCAGTGAAGAACGGGTCAAACGCAGTATCGCCGAGAGGGATTTGAATGTCGATTTCTTCGGTTGGGAAGCTGGTCTCTGGAACAATAATCGTGAAGTAGCCGTTTTCATCGGTTATTGCTTGCAGGCGGCCTAGTCCGAGCGGGAAGTGCGCAAGCGGATTGCCGTTAGTATCTAAAATCTGGCCTGATATTCTGGTGGTAGTGTCAGGGTCTGGGGCGACAGTGAGCGAAATCTGCTGGGTGGTTTCACTTGCCCCATCGGTAGCGACGAGTGTGAATGTGTATTCCCCAATCTGGTTTGGCGTAGGCTCAAAAGTCAGCTTGCCTGACCCATCGAGTTTGCCAGTGGGCAGGTCGTCTTCGCTGCGGAGGGAATAGGTAATCGGGTCGCCGTTGGGATCTGTTGCTGCCAGCGGAATCTCTATGCGCTGACCGGCAAGAGTTGTCAGAGGGCCAATTGCTGGAAATACAGGCGCTAGATTAGGGCCACCTACCAAGACCTCTGGCGTCAACGTAAAGCGCAGCTGCTCTGGATTGCTAAACGTGATGGCCACCCCTTCAGAGACAGCCCCAGGCTGCAAACCGCCAGAGCGGATAGCATCTCTCAGGTTTACATAACTGTTGCCGTCACCATCTACGCCCGACGTTGTCAGTAACTCTACACCTTCTGGCAAACTGTCAAAGATAACTGCGGCCTGACGACTAATCGACTCATCCCCAGTGTTGCGAAGTCGCAGCTCGGCGGTGTAGTCACCGGTTTCAATATTGAAGCGAACATTACTGAAAAGGGCCTGAACCGTATTGCTGATGGTGAGTCCAGATAGATCCAGCTCACCGCCAACGGTAGCGAGTCGGCCATTGACCGGAAACCGTACGCCAGCTGTGCCTTCTGGGTTCACTTCATTCATCAGGTCTTCGATGCGGATCTGACTGCCTGTATCCGTGTCTTGATTGAGGAACTGGAAGACTAACAATCCTTCTGTCAGGGCTGGAGCAGGCTCTCCTTCTTCGCTAGTGCCTAAGCTCGTCAGGTCAATTTCTACATATTGACCGTCGTAGTGAACCAGGCCAGGGGTGTATTCGGCGTTCTCGCCAGTGAGTGCAAAGATAGGCGTACCGGGAACACCGTTATCTAGTAAGGTCTGCTCGGGGTTGGCCGGGTCTACCAGGTAAATGGCAAAGCGGTCTTCTACTGCGCCTTCAGCCGTCATGTCAAAAGCCGCATCTACCGCAAAACGTAGCGTTCGGCTGCCCTCACTTTGTCCTAGTACAACTGGCAGCGTTGCCTGCACTACATAGCTATCGGATTCACCCAGCACCAGACTATCGGCAGTCGCGATCGCCCAGCCAGTAGATTCATCAGGTCCTGTCACAAAGCGAGACTCCGAAACTTCAAAGTCCACTATCTGCTGCGTCGTATTGCCCGCTACGTCTTTCAGCATTATTGCCAGCTGATGCGCTCCTGAAGAAAGTGGTAAGGTTTGCAGCAGTTGGTCAAACTCACCGGCTGCCTCTACCGAAAAGACAATATCCTCAGCACCTCCTAGCGACACACTCATCGTTGCCGCTTCATTTACTGAACCAATAAGATGTACTTGATTACTGTGTTCACCTCCTGCGGCTGGACTAATCAAGGAAAGCGTCGGCCCAGTAGTATCAAGCGTGAAACGATAGGATACCGGTTCAGAAACAACGCCTAACGTGTCTTCAGCAATTATGTTGAGAGTATGCTGTCCGTCTGGTAAAGGCCCACCAAAAATAGATTCGATGACAGATTCGTCCAGCGTGAACTCATCTGCTTGCAAGTACTCCGTAACATCGACATAGTCGGAGATGGGGATCTCACTAAGGCCTGCTTTGATGGCTGAAACACCACTCTGGTCACTGACCGTGCCAGAGATTACCACCCTGTTCGTTAAACTATCTGTGTCATTGCTACCAGTATCTGTCTGCAGCGCCAATGTCACCACCGGCCCGTCAACATCCGCCAAAACCTTCGACGGCGTCAAAAAGCGATCATCAGCCTCGGGGGCAATCGTCTGCTTATCAAACTTGACTTTTTTAGTGAAAGATTCAGTAGCGAACAGAGAATCCGCCGACACCGCCCCCTTCACATCAACCTTGCCGATAATACCGCCAGGCACCAGCCGCTCATTGCCATTGCGAAAGCCAGCATCGAGCGGGTCCAAACCAGCACCGACAATCGAAGAAATCACCTCACCTTGAACGATAAATTCTTCGAGCTCGCCGCTGCCATAGGTATCGTCGCCGCCAAGCACGCCGTCAGCACCTAAGTCGGCGCCCACCAGCACGTGGGCATTCACCATATCTCCCTTCAC
>JBCBIK010000220.1:0-6420 GCA_038524545.1 Cyanobacteria bacterium J06623_4
CGCGCATTGCTAGCAATGCGCGGATGCATTTGTGCTGTTGCTATGCACTTTTCACTGGCTCAACCCACTGGCTCAACACCTTGGCTCGATATCTTTTAGCCTCAGTACCTTTCGACGCTGGAATTAAAGATGGGCTCTACGCGAATAGCCGCGACCCGAGAAGGGCGAATCACCATGTATTCGCCAGGGTTGATTTTGGGGATGGGGACGTTGATGAATTCTTCAGCGGTGGCTTTGGGCATTAGCTCGGCGCTGTACCACTTTTGAAAGTCTTGAATGGTGGTGAAACGGACTTGCTCGGTGTGCCCACCATCGAAAGTCATGTGGACAACGTATTCGCTGGGAGTTCTCGGCATGGTTTCAAAAAAAATTCAGATGACCAAAATTAGTATGGGTTGATAGGTGGCAAAACTCCCACTTCGCCACAATAAATGACCCTAGTTAGGCAATTTCTCGGTCTTATATTGATTGAATCCCTGCATTGATTGCACCCTGTTTGAGTGAGCTCAGTGAGTGAACAGGATTACAAAATCTGCGAGAGGAAGGCTTGGCTTCTTTCTTCTTGGGGGTTGTTGAAGAAGTTGTCGGGGGTGTTTTCTTCTACGAGGACGCCGCCATCCATGAGGACGACTCTGTCGGCAACTTCTCGGGCAAACCCAACTTCGTGGGTGACGCACACCATGGTCATGCCATCTTTGGCGAGGTTGCGCATGACATCGAGCACCTCACGGACCATCTCTGGGTCGAGGGCGGAGGTGGGCTCGTCAAACAGCATGACTTTGGGCTGCATGGCTAGGGAGCGTGCGATCGCAACCCGCTGCTGCTGTCCGCCTGAGAGCTGACCTGGAAATTTGTACGCCTGCTCTGCGATGCCTACCCGCCCAAGCAGCCGCATAGCAATTTCTTCTGCTTTTGATTTTGGCCATCGGCGTACCCAGATAGGTGCAAGGGTCACATTTTGGAGCACGGTCAGGTGGGGAAACAGGTTGAACTGCTGAAACACCATGCCGACTTCGCGCCGGATGGCCTCAATATCTTTGAGGTCGTGGGCAATGACGGTGCCGTCGATTTCAATGCTGCCTTCCTGGTAGGGCTCTAGCGCGTTAAAGGTACGGATAAAGGTGGACTTACCCGAGCCTGAGGGACCCATCACTACGACCACTTCACCCTTGTAGACGTTCATGCTGACGCCTTTTAGCACGTGGAAGCCGTTGTCGTACCACTTGTGGACATCTTTGGCTACGATGACTGCCTCAGTGCCCACGCCGTTTTGAGAGGTTGTGGGTGCTTCCATTTCAGATTGAGTCATAGCTAAGGGTTCCTTATTTTTTGAATGAGAGAAGGGATTGTTGTAAGAAAGTCAGAGGTTAGAAGGCCAGAACTATCTGAGGTCTGTATTGAGCGCAGCTTCTACCCGCCTGCTGCCGTAGCTCATGGCGTAGCAGAATACCCAGTAAAGCACGGCAATAAAGGCGTAGCCCTGGGCATAGTCTCCTAAATACTTGGGGTTTGCCAACAAATTGTTGGTAATGCCCAGCAGCTCGACTAGCCCTACAATGCCCAGCAGCGTGGTGTCTTGGAAGAGACTGATAAACTGACCCACAATAGCGGGAATGGCTGTCTTCAAAGCCTGGGGTAGCACAATGAGCGACATGGTTAGCGGTTTATTGAGGCCCAGAGACTGCGCTGCTTCTGTCTGTCCTTGGGGAATAGACTGTAGACCCGCGCGGACGTTTTCGGCGAGATAGGCCGAGCTAAAGATCGTCAGACCAATGACGGCTCGGACAACGCGGTCGGGGCGCATGCCAGCGGGCAAGAACAGCGGAATGAGGACCTGACCCATAAACAGAATTGAGATCAGCGGAACCCCGCGCACGAGCTCGATGTAGGCAATCGAAAAACCTTTTAGGATGGGTAGCTTGCTGCGACGACCCAGCGCTAGCATGACGCCGATAGGGAAGCACAGGGCAATGCCACTAATGGCCAAGAGCAGCGTAAGGACGAGGCCACCCCAGCTACTGGTGGACGCTGTTCTCAGGCCGACGTCTATGCCTAGGTAGAAGGGGAGAACGTATAGAACTTGTCGAACAACGAACAGACCGACAATGAAGAGAATGGCGTCTCCGAGAAGTGGTGGGATGCCGGGAATGGTGATGCGTTTGGCTAGCTGAGCCCCGGCGAATAGCCCCATGGCTAGGCAAAATAGCTGATAGAGCAGGGCTGGCTTGGCTGACGCACTGCCAAAAAAGGCGCCTCCCCCCAGCAGGTATAGCGCCGCAAAGTAGGAGACAAACCAACCGGCGGAGATCCACTGGGCAGCGCCGGGCACTTTGCGCCCGAAGGATTGGCCGACAAATGCCATGGCAACCAGTAGCGCTTCGCCTCCTAGGAGATACAGCGCATGGGGCCGGGTGAGGGGGAACAGCACAATGAAGAGTGCGATCGCAACAATCCCGATCAGCACATTCCGACCAACTAATGTCTTTTGATTCCGCGCGAGTATCCCCCAGCTCAGCCCTGCAAAGAACATAACCAGGCCAAAGATAGACCAGATTCGCCAGTACAGCTCCGGTCGATACAGACCGGACATAAACTGGCCAAAGCTGGCCGATACAACGGTCCAATCAGCACTAAATATCCATTGCACAATGCTTATAAAGGCCCAGCCAAAAATCAGCAGCAGTAGCACCGTCAAAACGCTGTTAAAAGCGCTGTTGAACAGATGCTTTTGGCTCCAGGCAACCGGACCGATTTTTTGTACTCGGGGCGCGCCGCGTTCTACGGGGCGGGAGCTTGTGGTGGTGGTCATCGCTTAGCGCTCCTTGAACTGTACGGCGTTGTTCAGCTGATTCATATTCAGAGAAATCAGTAGGTTAATGGTCAAATAGGTGGCCATCATTACTAGAAACACTTCAATCGGTCGCCCGGTTTGATTAAAGGTGGTATTGGCAACTGAGTAGAGATCAGGGTAGCCGATTGCCAGCGCGAGGCTGGAGTTTTTGGCGAGGTTGGCAAATTCGCTGTTGAGCGGTGGGATAATGACCCGCAGCGACTGGGGGAAGACTACTAGGCGCATCGCTTTGCCATTGGAGAGGCCAACTGAGCGGGCCGCTTCCCACTGGCCGCGCGAAACAGACTGAATCCCGGCGCGCACAATTTCGGCGATAAATGCGCCGGTGTAGAAGGTGAGGCCTGCCACAATGGCGGCATATTCCATCGACATTCGCATGCCACCGGTGGCGCCGCCGCCTTCGAGTACGGTGGGCGCTGTCCAGTTGAACGCGAAGAGAATAATGGCTAGGGAGGCGATTGCGATCGCAGCCAACACAATCCCAAAAATCTTTCCGTCTTGCCCTCTTTCCACCATGGCCTTGGTGCGAAGTCGAAAAGCCACAACCGCCGCAACAGCCAAGGCTGCTAGTGCCAAAATCCACAGCCCGGAAGCGCTAGAAAACAACGCAATAATCGCCCCCTTGAAATAGAGCCTATCCTCGTCTGAGTTGCTAAATAGCAGGTAGTAGTTGACCACAACGACTAAAGCGATGATGCCAATGTGGCCGAGCCGAGCAATCCAGCCAGCTATCCCTGCCGCAAACCGCCCTTGGCGAAACGCATTGACAGACCGCAGCAGCAAACCCAAAAGCAAAAGCGAAAACACAAGCAGCAAAAGAGCCACCCAAAGCTCATCGGGAAAGCCCGGACCGGGCAGGTTAATCCCCTTGTTACTCATAACGAGCCAGCTCGTGTTTTGACTGGGCAGCACAATCTGCTCGCTGGCCCTTGGCGCAGATAGAAAAACAGCCAAGTACCAAAAGAAAAGCTGTAGTAGCAGCGGTACGTTGCGAATTAGTCCAACGTAGGCCCGGCTGATTTTGTGGACCAGCCAATTGTCTGAGAAGCTGGCGACTCCTGCAGTAATACCGACAATGGTTGCTAGAATCACCCCGACAACCATGACTCGCAGAGAGTTTAGGATGCCTGCCTGAATCACTTTGGTGTAAGCGTCTTGGGCTTGATACCCGACCAAGTCTTCCCCAATCGCAAAGCCAGCAGGATTTCTGAAGAAGCTAAAGCCAAAACTGATGCCATTTCTCCTCATATTTTGGAGAAGATTGTCAGACAGGTAGGAAAAAGCTGCAACAACAGCAATGACAACGATAATCTGCAGTGCAATCTGCCAAAAACGTTCGTCTCTAAGCAGGCTCTTGAGCCCACCAGAAGGACCGCCTGACTGCTTGGGTTGTGTTCTCACCATAGGTTTCGATCCACATTTGTTGGATACACTATGTCAGTATTGCGAGGAAAGATTCGGTCTGCATTTTTACAATCTAGGACAAAGACTGAAAGAAATAAGTCCTAAGGAATAAGGTCCTCCAATACAAGACCCTTTGATGCAACAATGCGCCAACCAACCAATCTCTCGAAATTTTGCATGATGGTTATCATAAGCCTTTGTTCGCAGCCTTTTGGACCTGCTGTAGAGAATTTCTACAAGGTTGTTATGTAAGTTAATGCAACCGCAACTTAAAAGGGATGCAATCTGCTCTTTATGTTGGCAGATTGCATCCCTTTTAAGTTGTGCTTATTGGTGTAGCAAAATCTATTGGGCTTGACCTGTGCTTAGCAGCTGAACTGCTAAACACAGGTCAAGCCAGTCTCACCTAGCGGAATGGTGGTGAGTAGAGGAGGCCACCATCGTTCCACTGTGCGTTTAGACCTCGAGAAAGCTCGAACTCGGAGTCTGCACCCAAGTTGCGCTCGTAGACTTCGCCGTAGTTACCCACGTGCTTAATTGCGCGAAGCGCAAAGTCGTTAGGCAAGCCCATGTCGGTGCCAAGCGTACCCTCTGCGCCTACAAAGCGAAGTACGTTTGGATCTTCGCTGGAAGTGGCGGCTTCTATGTTTGTAGAGTCTAGGCCGAGTTCTTCCGCCTGAATCAGGGCGAAGGTCACCCACTTGACGGTATCGAACCAAGCAGAGTCGTTGTTGGTTGTCAGAGGGCCTAATGGCTCTTTGGACATGGTGACTTCCATCAATACATGCTCTTCTGGGTTGGACAGCGTGCTTCGACGCGCCACCAGCTGAGATTTGTCAGAGGTCATGCCGTCGCAGCGACCTTCTTCGTAGGCCGCGTAGGCTGCGTCTGCATCCTGGAAGACAACCGGCTCGAAGCTTACACCCAGCTGACGCATTTGGTCAGTGAGGTTTAGCTCAGTCGTGGTGCCTGTTTCAACACAAACGGACTTGCCTTCTAGATCGGTAAGCTCAGCTAAACCTTCTGCTTCGCGGACCATCATGCCCTGACCATCGTAAAAAGTGGTCGGTGCAAATTCCATGCCAACTGAGGTGTCTCGACTGAGCGTCCAAGTCGTGTTACGAGAGAGCATGTCGACTTCGCCACCTTTGAGCGCCTCAAAACGCTCTGTGGAGTCTAGATTGCGATATTCGACAGCTTCTGGATCGTCGAACAAAGCGGCAGCAACTGCCTTGCAGACATCGACGTCTAGACCAGAATACTCACCATCTTCTACAAAGCTAAACCCGGGAATGCCACCGTCTACCCCGCAAACGAGAGAGCCTCGGTCAAGCACTGTTTGCAAAGTACTACCTCCAGCGGCAACTTCACCACCTTCGCCACCAGTGCCTGCGCCAGGACCCGCACCAGGACCTGCACAAGCTACCAAGGGCAACACGCCCATACTCGCAGCGAGCATTAAACCCCACTTTTTCATATCAAACCTCAAGCACTTCCTAAGAAAGGGAACACAAATTGGTCCGATAGATGTTAGCTAATGTGATAAGTACATCAGGAAAACCATGTCAATGCAGGTCTCCGGCGCAATCACCTAAAATCTACCGGACGGTAATTGCGCTCAACATTATCATCTTTCCTACACAGGGATTCGGTACTTTTCGCTACTCATCTTTAGATTTTGAAAAGTTTCAATCCTACTTTTTATGGTTTTAAGGCAGGTTTAGAGCTGCTGGGCCAAATCTCGAATGAGGGGCATACGGGTTTGAATGTAGTCGCTAACCATCGGCAGCTGACGAGAATCAAAGGTAGGGTCAGCCTGTAGCAATTCGACTAGCCACTGTAGAACGCCCGAGTCGTCTAAGGCGGAAAAACGCTGATGGGGGGCGGATTCAACAATTGACCAGAATCGGCGAATGAGATTGATATCCATTTGAGAGAACCTTTATATTGTCTTTAGGTTTAGCGCAGATAAATTGATGTGGACGCCCAGTTTGCCTTTAAAACACGCTTCTTAACAGCTGTGGAAACAGCGTTACATCGCGTTACTGTTGGGTTCATGTTTGAGGCTATGTCTAGGCGTGTTGGCCGGCGGCATACAGTGGGGCTTGCATCTTTTGTAGTCTGCCCGTTGACGATAAATATCAACGATGCTTTATGAAGCTACT
>JBCBIK010000221.1:0-6411 GCA_038524545.1 Cyanobacteria bacterium J06623_4
AGCACCTGTTCTATGGCTCCCCCAAAAACCTTATTAATTCGCGCAAAACCACCCTGCGTCTTAAACGCACCCTCATCCAGCGCCGCCTTATCTACCACCACTTCCTTCTCCAGCTGCTTCCCAATCCGTTCTAGCCATTTCCGCTGCGGTGGAGTCCAAGCCTGCTGCGCCAAAATCTTCTTCATCGCTCGCCGCACCCGCTCTGCGTAGGGCACCAACGCATCCCCCAGCGCCGCCTGCCGCACATATCCAATAATCGACGCTGCAATCTCTTCATTACTCTGTTGTCGCCAAGCTTCCTTCAGCTGCGCTTCTGAATAACCTGCTAGTGCTAACGCCGCCCGCAGTTCCTTCAGCTGCTGCCGGGTCAGGTCCCGAGGCCGCTGAGTCACCACCATCAGCGCTGGCAAAGTGTTTTTGTTCTTAGCAACAAAGGCCTGAAAACTCTCCAAATAGTCTTCTGGCTTGGTATACTCCGTACCATCTTCCGCCACACCATATCCTCGCTCCACCCGGCGCAAATAATCGTCATGATAAGACACTAGCACCGGCCCACTGCCGCCACCCTCTTTCCGATCCAGCATCTGCGCAATCTGCTTCCGTTCCTGTAGCCAGGCCACCGCCTCCTGTGGCTTACACTCATTTAAAAAGTCCGCCACCTCACTCAGCGGCATCCCCGCCAGTCCTTCAATCGCCTCCTGTGTCTCCTCACCCACATGCCTTTGCTTCCGCCGCAGCTTCACCACAATCTGGTCAAGTACCTCATAGAGCCCGCTAGCCGTATCCACCTTCTCCAAGTCATCCACCAGCTGCTCAAAAGATATCTTCGGCTGCACCACCACCGGCTTCATCGTCGAAAATTTCTCAATCGCCCTATACAGACCCACCGGATCAAAAATCCGAAACACCTCTTTTACCGTGCCATCGCCCAAATCATCACACAGCCGCGTTGCTCGTCCCAGCATCTGCTCATACAGAATGCGAGATTTCACCCGCCGCAAAAACACCAAATTACAAATCTGCGGCACATCAATGCCCGTCGTCAGCAAGTCCACCGTCACCGCAATCTTTGGACTTTTCTCATTCTTGTATCGTCGAATTAGCTCTAGCGGTTTATCCGCCGCCCCCGTAATCTTCAGCACGTCGTCATCATTCACGCTCCCATACTGTTCCTCTAGCGCCTTTTTCAACAAATCCGTCACGATATCTGCGTGATGGTCATTCACACAAAACACCAGCGTCTTGCCCATCTCCGGGTCAATCTGCTCCGCCAAAAACTCACACACCACCTGGTTAAATGCAGGCGTAATAACCCGCCGGTTGAACTTCTCCACATCCGCTCGAATCTCATCTGGCGCGCTCACCAAATCAATCTCTCCCGTCTGCGGATTTAAATACTCAACGTTGTCTCCCGGCTCCCACACAATGTCATCTTCAGCCAGCGCCGTCACCGGTCGAATCGGCGGCTCATGATCAATCAAAAAGCCATCAATCACCGCTTCCCGATAGCTGTAGGCATACACTGGCTCACCAAAAATCTCCTTGGTGTGCAGTGCAGGGGTCGCCGTCAGTCCAATCTTCACCGCATCAAAAGACTCCAGCACCTGCCGATACTTCGACACATAGTCACCAAAATCTCGAAACGTCAGCTCATCCTCACTGAGTTCCTTATCTAACAAATAGCCGCGATGGCACTCATCCACCACAATGCAGTCATACTGATCAGCCGTCAGCGTCTCTGTTTCACCGGTTGCACCTTCGCTCGGATACAACAGTTTTTTCACAAAGCTCTGCACTGTGCCAATATGCACTCGCGTATCGCGATCAGGCTGACCATCCTTCAGCTCTTTTATGTCAAAAATATTGGCAAAAGTCTGCAAACTCTCCATTCGCGTTTCTTGAAACGCACCCGCCGCCTGATTACCCAGCGCCGTCCGATCGACTAAAAACAACATTCGCCGAAACCGGTTTGTCTTTAGCAGCCGGTACACCAGCGCAATACAGGTCTTCGTTTTTCCGGTACCCGTCGCCATAGCCAGCAACAACCGCCGCTGATCTTTAGCCAGTGCAGCCTCCACCGCCAAAATTGCATCTTTCTGATACGGCCTCAGCTCAAAGCCATAGTGAAAGTCCTCTTTCTTCAGCTTCTCGTGCGCACTGTCTATATCCTGCGCCAGTGTATCCATCAAGCCCGCCGGGCTATACCAGCTCCGCAAAGGTCGCCGCAAATTTGCCGCCCGCCTCACATCGCAAAACCAAATGCCGCTCTTCGTCTCTAGCTGCGGCAAGAAGTCTCGCCCATTCGTCGCAAATACAAACGGCACCCGGTACTCGTTAGGCGCATCGCCCCACGGCTCGCCGGGTAAAACTTCTGCACCTTTAATTTCATAACCTCGACTGTAGCGCTTCGCCTGATCGATAGCTCCATACACATCTTTGCGTTTGCGCTTGGCTTCTACCACGCCCAGCACCTGCAAACCTACAAACAGCACATAGTCTGCGCGTCCGTCTGCAGTAGGCCACTCTGCGATCGCAACCGATTTCCCCTTCTGCGGCCGCGTCCCATTCCCATAGCGCAGCACCTCCGAATCCGCTTCCCAGCCCGCTGCCTGCAGCTGCGAATCAATCAGCCTTCTCGTCTCGCGCTCATCGATATCCAGAGAAGACTCTTCTGACTGCGCAACGGCAATGGTCTCCTCAATTTCTACCGCAGGCGCTTCTACTGCCCCGGCCTGCACTACCGCTAGCCGAGCTGCCAGCTGCGCCTTTGCCGCTTCAGCTTCGGCCTCAGCTTCTGCCAGCAACGCTTCCGCTAGCTGTCGTAATTCGGCCTCTTCTTGAGCAAGGGCCTGCGATCGCTCCGACGCAGACAGCGTCACCGCCAGCGTCTTCTCCCTTGCCGCTAGCTCTGCCTGCAACCGGGCCAACTCCGCCGCTAGCTCATCAGAACGATCCAGCTTCGGCGGCGCTGGTGGCACAAACGGCCCCGGTTCAAACCCTTTCACCTTGCCAATAGAACGATGAAACCAAACGCCCAGCAACCTGGCATACTTCAAATGACTCAGCGCCGTCCGCTGTTCACCAAACGTGCCATGGGTCGCCCGGTTCCCCACTTTGCGCACCTCATGAAACAGCTGCGCCACCTGCCCCACAATCACCCGCCGCTGCTCCAGCCGTCTCAGCAGCTCAAACTGACTCTCATTAGGATCTTCGTATAGCCCAACCTTCGCCGCTGCCAGCTGCGCCAGCTGCTCCCCAAACTGACGTAGCTTGATCAAGCAAGTATTGGGATCATCTGCGAAATACTGCTCTGCTAGCGAGCCCAGCCGCACTAGCTCCAGACTGTGAACCTTCAGAAACGCAAAATTCCGAGAGACTTGCATGCAGGCAATCGTAACAGCCAGATAAATATACCCCACATATTAATCCGCGCTGATAATAGAAGTCACAGCCTTGCAAAGAAAAGCCGTGCGGCGGCTACACCACTAAAGCTACAGCCTCAAAACATGTCATTCGGCTATGTTGTCGAAGCAGCAAACAGTACAACGCCGACTCGGTCAATATGCGCCCGAATGGGTTCATCTGCCTCAAGGCTGTTGTAGTCCAAAATGTCGAAGTAATAGGGCAGCGGACGCTCCTCGTTTAAGCTACGCGACAGTTTTAGAACAGTATCGTACGTGACTCCTCTGCCGCTGATTGAAAGGTCAACGTCAGAGCCTCTATAGTGAGTTCCCTTTGCGCGTGAACCAAAGAGTACGACCTGCTCAATCTCCTTGATTTCAGCAACAGCTTCTCGAATATGCTCGAGGTCTCGTGCCATGAGCCCATGATTCATGATTCTAACGTCTCTTGTTCTAATGCTTCTTTCTTTTCAGTAAGAGTTTTGTACAGTGCCGCAATGATGGGATAGTAGCGTTCTCTCACTTGACGCTCCACAGTTTGAGCAACATCTTCTTTGTAGGTGTGAGCCGTCAAATTTCGATCATCAAGCGCGTCTAACCACTCGTGTCCTTCTTTAATCAGCTCTATCTGAAAGGCTTTTTTAATTGCATCTCTCGGAGTTCTAGCGTCTATCCCCTCTGACTGCTCGTAGTCTTTCATGATTTTCCAAGACAGCTCAAAAGCCATTTCGAAAAATTGAATGAGTCCGGCCCTCTCTAAGATGGATGGATTCTCTACCTGCAATGCATCGCTAAGGAGTAGGAATGCACTCTCAAAATTGGAGTATCGCTGTATCCACCGGGTGTCGGGATCTATCACAGGCACTTTGCTGCTAAAGCACTGAAAACGCTATCTGTGAAGATTCTATCTGAAGGGTGCATGCAAGAAACCTTGAGCTGATTTTTCTAGAGAAGACCGCTCTAGAGAAGACCGCCTTTTGATAAAATCAAACGTCCGACACCCATTCAAAGCGCTATTGTCTTTGGCAACCCTCATCAGACAGTCATTAGGTAATAGACAATCACAGTTAAGGAGATACCCGATCCATGGCCAAAATGTATTACGACAGCGACGCCAACTTAGACTTGTTCAATGGCAAGACGGTGGCCATTATCGGCTACGGCTCGCAAGGCCACGCCCACGCACTCAACCTCAAAGATAGCGGCGTGAATGTAATCGTTGGCCTGTACGAAGGTAGCCGCTCCAAGCCCAAAGCCGAAGCCGAAGGGCTCACCGTCAAGTCTGTGGCCGATGCGTCCAAGGCTGCTGACTTCATCATGATTTTGCTGCCTGACGAGATTCAGCGCAGGGTTTATAAAGAAAGCATCGAACCAGGGTTAGAAGCAGGCAACGTTCTGGCCTTTGCCCATGGCTTCAATATTAACTTCGCCCAGATCGTACCGCCCAAGGATGTAGACGTGGTAATGGCAGCGCCTAAGGGTCCCGGTCACCTCGTGCGCCGCACCTATCAGCAGGGGCAAGGTGTCCCGGCCCTGTTTGCCGTTTTCCAAGACGCTTCCGGTCAGGCCCGCGACATTGCAATGGCCTACACCAAGGGGATTGGCGGCACCCGCGCAGGCGTGCTCGAAACCACCTTCCGCGAAGAGACTGAGACCGACCTCTTTGGTGAGCAGGCCGTGCTTTGCGGCGGCCTCAGCGAGCTGATCAAGGCGGGCTTCGAGACGCTGATCGAAGCGGGCTATCAGCCTGAGCTGGCCTATTTTGAATGTCTGCACGAGGTGAAGCTGATTGTAGACCTGATTGTAGAAGGCGGCCTGGCCAAAATGCGAGACAGCATCTCGAACACGGCTGAGTACGGCGACTATACCCGTGGCCCCCGCATCATCACGGCTGATACCAAAGCCACAATGAAGCAAATCCTCAAAGAAATCCAAACGGGGCAGTTCGCGAGGGAATTTGTCTTGGAGGCGCAGTCGGGCAATGCAGGCTTTAACGCGACGCGCCGGATTGAAGCAGAGCATCCGATTGAGGAAGTCGGTAAAGACCTGCGAGCAATGTTTAGCTGGCTGAAGAAAGTCTAGTCGCGGAAAGTGGGGTGCGATCGCACTCCACAAACCACCTCTCACAAACCCATCCCGTATCACATCCCCCGTCAGTGCATCTAACCCCTGACGGGGGTCGCTTTTTTGACGAGCACCACAGCCCTTAACGGCACCTGCTAGTGTATTCCCGGCCCGCCCATACGCTCAGCGGACCCTCCCAAAAGCTTAATCAGCCCCCCAAAAAGCTCGACAGGCCCCTCAAATAAGTCAAACAGCCCCGACGAATCCGCATCAACCCCGACCAAAGCAGCGACCACCCGGAACGCCGTTTCCCCGCTGTCATTGGCAAGCAGCCCACCATCGCAAATCGTTCGAGCAATGCGCGGCTTGTATCGAGTATCACCGCCGGTTGCAGCATCTTATGACTTTATATAGCTTATCCACTGTGGACTAAATCTGGTTATACCCTTGAATGAATACACAAAGTTGATATAGAGGGCTACGCCTAGGCTCTAGGTAAGTCCAAAAGCAACCCACTCAAATTCAGCTCATTCAAACTCAATTCCTCAAACTCATTTTTACCCATACGCAGTCGCTGAACCCTTCAGCAACCCCTGATTGACTAATCGCATTCTCAGCTACTTAC
Organism: Cyanobacteria bacterium J06623_4; assembly: GCA_038524545.1. GTDB lineage: Bacteria > Cyanobacteriota > Cyanobacteriia > Phormidesmidales > Phormidesmidaceae > Phormidesmis. The sequence goes on from JBCBIK010000221.1 coordinate 6,091, forward strand.
TTCTCGTGTGACCTATGCAATCTGAACCAATCAACGCGCCTATGCATCCCACGATTCGAGTTGAAGATGACCGTACGGGACTCACCACAGAGACCCTCAAGCGGGCATTTTTAGACAATTTATTCTACGTGCAAGGGAAATCGCCGGAGATCGCCTCCCTGCAAGACTATTACATGGCCTTGGCCTACACCGTGCGCGATCGCATGCTGCACCACTGGCTCAGCTCCGCGAGCGCCTACCGCCAAAACAAGTCGCGCACCGCGGTATACCTCTCTGCCGAATTCCTGATGGGTCCCTACCTCGGCAACAACCTGATTAACC
>JBCBIK010000222.1:0-6314 GCA_038524545.1 Cyanobacteria bacterium J06623_4
GGATAATGCCCGCGCTAATAATATCGGAAACGGTCTTACCCGCAGCTTCAACGCTTGTAAAGTCTGCCAAAATCACCTGAACCGACTCCGGCACCTTCAAAATGCGCAGCGTCACTTCAGTCACAATGCCGAGCGTACCTTCCGACCCCACAAAAACACCTGTCAAATCGTAGCCAGGAGACTCCACAACCGGTCCGCCCACTTCCACAATGTCACCAGTCGGCAGCACTAGCTTCAGGCCTAAAACGTGGTTCACCGTAACGCCGTATTTAAGACAGTGCACACCGCCAGAGTTTTCAGCAACATTTCCGCCGATGGAGCAAGCGAGCTGACTAGACGGATCGGGCGCATAGTAAAAGCCCGCACCACTCACCGCCTGCGTAATCCAGTTATTGATCACCCCAGGCTGCACAACCACCCGCTGGTTGTCATAGTCAATATCTAAAATTTCCTGCATGCAGGTCGTCACGATCAGCACACACTCTTTGATAGGCAGTGAACCACCCGATAGGCCAGTCCCGGCCCCCCGAGTCACAAAGGGAATATTTTGCTCGTGGCAAAACCTGACAATCGCGGCGACTTCTTCGGTCGTCTTCGGCAAGGTGACGACGGCGGGCCGCTCTCGGTAGCTGGTGAGTCCGTCGCATTCATACACCAGCAGCTCTTCTTTGCGTCTCATGACGCGCCCAGCATCCAGTAGCTTTTCTAAAGACTGAACGACAGGTTGCCAATCGCGAGACGTTGATTGCGGCGCTACCGTTACCACCATAATGACCACAAGGTGAGGAATGTACCTTTTGATCCTATCGTAGAAAATAGCGACACCGCGAACAATTAGCCGCCGCGACCCTTTGCCAGCGTTTCCCCATTCAGCATTCGCTGGGCAGCGTCGAGTAAGGCCTCCTCCAGGTAGGGCTTGGTGAAGTATCCACTAGCGCCTAGGTCTACCGCCATCTGCCGGTGGCGGTCGGCACCCCGAGAAGTCAGCATCGCGATGGGCACATGCTTCAGATGGTTGTCCTTTTGCATGCGAGAAAGCAGCTCAAGGCCGTCCATACGCGGCATTTCAATATCACAGAACACCAGGTCACAAGGTAGGCCCGACCGGAGCTTATCCCAAGCCTCTTGGCCATCGCGCGCTTGCTCTACACGGTAGCCAACCTTGTTAAAGCTCATCGACAGCAGTTCGCGCACCGTAATGGAGTCATCTACGATCAGTACGGTCGGGTCACTCTTGACGGCGGTTTCTTCTGCTTGGGCTTCTGCAGCTTCTGCCCACAGCAGCGAGGCAGGCTCCCTACGAACACGACCCATCGCAATGTCGATCAGCTCTAGCACATCGGCAATCGGCATCACCCGGCCATCGCCAAGGATGGTAGCCCCAGCAATGCCTAGAGGCTTAGGCACAGGCCCTTCTAGCTGCTTAATTACAATTTCCTCTTCACCAATCACCTGGTCTACCTGCAGGGCAACGTAGGTGTTAGCACTTCTGAGCACAATAATAGATAGGACATCATCGTCTTGGCTGCCGCCATACACGCGGCCTCTACCCAAAGTCCGGTTAAATTTCAGCAGGTCGGTGACCGTTTGGAACGGGAGTAAGATTTCTCGCCAGCGTACGCAGTCGTGGCCCTTGTCGTTTTTCACGATGCGATCGCGCGGCACATCCAGCATGTCTTCCACACCATCCATCGGGAAAGCAATCCGCGCCTGATTGCTCACACAGCTCAACGCCTTCGAAATACTCAGCGTCAGCGGCAGTCGAATCGTAAAGCCTGTGCCCTTACCCAGCTCCGAATCGATGGTAATCGCGCCTCGAATTTCAGCCAGAGAAGTCCGCACCACGTCCATCCCGACGCCTCGGCCAGCAAAGTCATCCGCCTCATCCCGCGTACTAAAGCCCGCATGAAAAATCAGCTCATAGGCCTCAATATCAGAAAGCGCGTCCGCCTCCGCCTGCGTAATCAGCTTTTTCTCAATGGCTTTGCGCTTCACAAAGTCAGGATTGATGCCGCCCCCATCATCTGCCACATAAATGACAGTCTGATTACCCTGATAAAACGCCTGAACGGTAATCACCCCTTCAGGCGACTTGCCAGCAGATTTTCTTTCTTCCGGCGTTTCAATGCCGTGGGTAATGGCATTATTTACCAGGTGAGTCAGCGGATCGTACAGGTGCTCTACGATCATCTTGTCGATGAGCGTATCTTTTCCTTCTACGACCAGCCGAGCTTCCTTTCCACACTTCAAAGAAATATCTCGCACCGCACGGGGCAATCGATCAGCTGCCTGCGAAAAGGCCACCATTCGTGCTGTATTCAAGCCTTCTTGCAGCTGAGTCGTAATTTGCCGGAACTGGCGCGTTACCTGGTCAGAAGATTCCACTGTGTAGCCAATGTCAGAAGAAGACTCTCGCACTCGGACAATCAGCTCAATCATCTCCTGAGAAAGCGTATGGAAGCCGGTAAACCGGTCCATTTCCAACGCATCAAAGGTCGCGCCCGTCGCGTGCCCGTCTTGTGCAGCGTCAGATTTATCGCTACTGCTAGCAGCATAGGCACGGCGATTAGAAACCAGAGAGCTTTCGAGCAGCGATCGCTCATACAAATCCCGCATTCTCTGACCCACATCATTCAGCTGCTGCACCTGAAACAGCAAATTATCCAAAAACTGTCTCAGCCTCTCCTGATCGCGCTCCAGCGTATTGCGGCTCACTACCAGCTCACCGACCAAATTACTCAGATTATCCAGGTGCTTCACCGGCACACGCATATTCTGCTCGCGCACGCCACCACTGCGACGAGCAACACGGGGGACAGCGCGCCGCACAGTCGTTGTTTCACTAGGCGCAATCCCCTCACCCTCATCTAAGAGTCGCTCTAAATCACCAAAATCTTCATCATCATTCTCAGCCGCCGATGTCTCACTTTCTCCCGCATCAGAAGACAATGGCACAGTAGGGCTCTCAACAGAAGCTTCATCCGAGGAATCTGTTGAATCTGCCAACAACGCCTCCAAATCGTCAAAACCATCATCAGCTGCTTCAGAGACAGTCTCAGACGGACTAACGGCAAGATCAACTTCTTCAGGCACTTCCTCAGCGTGCTCTGCTTCGGCTACTTCTAAGAATGGCTGAGGATCTTCAATACTTTCTGCACTATGTTCCACAGCATCAGAAGATTCTGAAAACAAATCCGCCAGTTCGCCGTCAGCAGAATCGCCAGTACCCGATGCTAGGGTGTCTATTCCACGTTCTTCTTCAACCCCTTCTAAGGCATCTTCTAAGCCAACCTCTTCTGTCGCAAACAACTCAGCCGATAAGTCTTCAGCGTCCCTTACTTCGTCAGCTTCAGATGATTCAACAACTAATCCACTGAAGGTTGTAATAGCTTCATCCACAACCACTGCATCAAAATCGATGAAGTTCTCTGCAAAGCGCGTGCCTTCATCTTCGTCACTTTCAGAAATGTCGTCGCCAAGCGCAAAGTTATCTAACCCGAGAGATAATTCCAGCGGATCGCGATCGCCCTCCGGCGCAGAAGTTTCCTCAGCGTCCAGCGATAGAAGAGCCTCAGAGTTCTCTCCTCCGGGCACTGAAGTCTCACTATCTGCTAACGACACATCAGAAGAAAGATCATCAAATGAAAGCTCAAGATCAGCAACCTCAGAAGTCTCAGATTCAGCCGATAACGACTCTGAGAAATCGTCCCAAAGCTCACTGTCAGCTCCATTTTCAGACGCCGGCATCGACTCCTCTTGAGATGAACTCTCTAGAGAATCAGCTTCAGAAGAATCGATATCTAAAGAGGCAGGCTCCTCTGCCTCTGAGAGGTCCGCAAACAGCTCCGACGAACTAGAAAGAACATCCTCAGACGCATTAGTCTCTTCTTCTACCGCAAGAACGTCTTCCAGTGTTTCAACGTCATCACTCACATCTTGAGAAGTTGAAGCAGCATCAATCGAAAGTTCACCCCAAGGGTCATCGGCAAGCTGACTAGCTGCCTCAGGCAACTCATCGGGCTCACCTGCCAGGGGATCTAGCCCACTGCTCTCTTCCGCAGAAGAACTATCCACCTGAGCATCGGACTCCGCATCATCAAAAAAGCTATCAATAGATTGCTCAGCTTCCTTCAGTTTCTTACCGGTGAGCGTCGGAAATTCTATCTCGTCCTCACTTGGGCTGACATAGCTATCAGAAAACAAGCTGACGGCTGGCGGAGGCGGCTCCGTCAGAGAAACGGACAGATCTGGCTCGTCGGGAATCAGTGCAGAAGCTTGCTCAGCTGCCGGAAAGTCATCCTCAGAAAAATTGATCTCAGCCAGATCAACCCTGATATCTGGCTCAGACCTATCAGACATCGAAAGCTCAGAATCAGCCAACTCAGAATCAGCCAACTCAGAATCAGAAAGTGCCGAGACTGACAGATCTGACACTGGCAAATCCAAATCATCTAGGTCCAGTGGCTCAATATTCGGCACATCCAGACTGACATCGTTATCCACAGCCAATTCAGCTGTCGAATTATCATCCGCCATCCCAGATAGATCAGCTTCTGGCACTGCGGCTTCGGCTGCTTCTAAAAGCGCATCCGGGTCGAGTCCAAAGAGATCTTCATCCGTCTCGTCTGCGCCCCAAATATCTTCAGTCAGCGAAGCCATCTCATCTGATGTCGTGCCCGATGAAGCCGTAGCAGATGAAGCAGCCTCGGGTGCAGACGAATTAGCCATCGGCTCAAGTCCATCAGCATTGCCTTGGGCATTTTCTGCTTTGAAGCCATCTCCAAACGCCTCGTCAAGTGCGTCTAACTCGTCAGGATTCGCAAAGCCGGTGTCGGTCAGAGTCCCCCCAAACAAATCATCTTCGAAGTCATCACCGTCGGCTGGTGGTGCCTCCTCCAAAGAATCGCTTCCTATTTCACTTCCCAGTAAGTCTGTCAGATCGTCTTCTTCATCCAAATCAATCTTTTCTGGGTGGAGACGCATCTCTTCAGAAACAAAAGGATGTCCGCCCAGCGTGTTGTCGAGTTCCTCCAAATCACCATCAAAGAGATCGGCAAGGCTGTTCAACTCTTCTGCACCTACATCAGGTCCTGTCACATTGACCGTCGCCAAGAGAGCATCCAAAGATTCATCGGCTTTCTCCGCGCTTTCAGCATCCCGATTCAAAGTAGATAGCTCAGAAGGAATCTCATTAAAGTCCAGATCCACACTCAGCTTGGCAGGCATTTCATCGGGTTCATCCGCATCTACAGAGAGTGCTGTACCCGCATCCGCAGAATCATCATGCAATGCGGCCTCCAGCCCCGTCTCTGACGGCGAATGCCCTTGTTCATCACCTTCTACATCGTCAAGGCCACCAACATCAAACAGGCTGTCGAACGCTTCTGCTGCCTCTACAGTCTCAGAAGCCTCAGAATCAAACAAATCTCGTTCCAAATCGTCTGAGTCTTCAGCAACCGGGTCACTAACCGAAGGAACATCTTCTAAAAGAGCAGCTTCTGATAAGTCGAGATCGAGGTCCGCAATCTCCACGTCCTCTGAAGTCGCCAAGATGTCTTCAGGCAGGAGTTGCTGAAGCGAATCTGAAACAGCAACTTCCGAAGCCCTACCAGATAGGACCAAGTCCTGAGCCTTTTTAATTTCTTTAATGAGTACAGGTGCCAAAGTTCTATACTCGTTTGCCCGGTTTGCCGACGCCAGGCGAGCTGTTTTGACGAGGTCACACCATTCGGCAAGGGAGAACTGTTCGCCAATTTCAAAAAATTCAGTGCAGAGCGCTTGAATGCGGTTGCGCGTGTCGTCATTATCTGGCTGCTTGAAAGCCGCCAGCATTTGCCTTAGCAGGTTAGGAACATCTCGCTTGAAGCTCGTTTGTATGGCATTTGTGTCTGCATCCTGTGCACGGGCTGGCTCACCGAAGGTTCCACCTGCCTGAGCAACCAGTCCTGCGAGGTGCTGCTCTAGCTGGCCAAAAACTGGGTCGACACCAGCCATAATTTCTTGAGCTTTTTCTTGAGTTAGGCCAAATGGGCCTTCCAGTTGCTCCAAAAGGTCTTTGAGACCATCGGAGACCCGCAGAAACATTGTTTCAAGCGTGCGGTCAACCTGAACCGGGGATTCTTTTAGGACCTTAAAATAATCCTCCATCCGGTGGGCCGTTTTCTGAATACTTTCTAGGCCCAGCATGGCTGCCCCACCCTTTACAGAGTGAGCTGCCCTGAAGACTTCGTTAGCTTTTTCAGCATCCTCAATCGTCGTTTGCAGATTAAGCAACCCCTGCTCAATGGTGTTGAGGTGGTCTTTTGCCTCCTCAA
>JBCBIK010000223.1:0-6199 GCA_038524545.1 Cyanobacteria bacterium J06623_4
CCGCTATTCGGGTCGCCAACAACCTGATTGCCCAGCAAAACGACGAACAGGGCCGCGCCGACCGACAGCGCATGGGTACCACGCTGGTCATGGCACTCGTTTTACCCCAGCGCATCGACACCCCCACCGGCCCCACCGAGGTCAACGAACTGTACCTCACTCACGTTGGCGACAGCCGCGCCTACTGGATCACTCCCGAATACTGCCAGCAGCTCACCGTCGACGACGACATTGCAGGCAGAGAAGTCAGCATGGGCAAAAGCTTTTATGCCACCGCCAAGCAGCGCCCCGATGCCCACGCCCTCAGCCAAGCCGTTGGCGTCCGCGAATTTGAACAGATGACGCTCCACACCCAGCGCTTCCTCTTCGAATCCAGCGGCGTTCTCATGCTGTGCTCAGACGGCCTCAGCGACAACCATCAGGTAGAAGCCTCCTGGGCAAACTACATCGGCCTGATTGTGAAGCAAATTGTGCCGCTAGATGCAGCAGTCGAGTCTTGGATAGAACTCGCCAACCAAAAAAACGGTCATGACAACGTCGCAGTCGTCCTGATGCACGCCCTCATGAACGATGAAAACGCCGCAAACGAAGCGGACTTTGCAGTCTCCGCCGCCCGAAATACTGCGGCCAGCCGTGAATTTGGCGGTGGCGTGTTGGCGACGGTAGGTGCCCAGACCACAAGTGGCCGAACAGCGGCCAGCGTCGGGAGCTACAGCTCAGGCGCAGGCAGAAGCTATGGCGGAAGTGCTACCAGCGTCGCTACTCCCGTTGGCCTAACGCCTGCCTCCCGAGCCCTGCTCTATGGCGAAGAAGACGATGACGATACGCCGCTAACCCCCGAAGAATTAGAAGCCATTAACACCGACGCGGGAACGCGCGAACCAAAGTCTCAAGGGCTGGTCACCGCGCTGTTAGCGCTGGTGGTGATCAGCGTAGTCGGGGCCGTTGGATGGCTTCTGTGGCGAACGTTTGAGCCTTTGCCCCTAGAAGATACGCTGCCCCCTCTGCAGGAAGAAACATCAGGTTTGCTACACGAAGGGAGTGTTGATTAGGGCGGTCGCTGCTGTGAGAGAATGGCAGAAACCTGTTTGATATCTTCCATTATGAAAGTTGGCGATCGCGTTCGAATTAAAGCGCCCCTTATTCTGTTTAACCATCCAAAATATCGCAATAAACCCCACAACGTAGAAGGCATGGAAGGGGTCATTGCTGACATTTTGACCGACTGGGAAGGCCGACCGATCAGCCCCAACTACACCATCGTTGCCGCCTTTGAGGTCGAAGGTGCCAAACGTCCCTTCAAAGCCCACCTGCACGAAGACGAACTAGAACTAATCGACTAGAACTAATCGATTAGATCGTCTTTCTATTGATGATTAGAGAGCTACTGACTCAGCTAGATTGCTGAGTCGGGCGAATTAAAATGTCATTTACCTCTACGTGCGCTGGCTGGCTTAGTGCATAGGCTACCGCCTCTGCTACATCATCAGCCTGCAATACTGGGAATTGGCTATAGGTATCTTTGGCTGCCTCGGCACTCTGATGATACTTTTCAGCGAATTCGGTCTCCACAATGCCAGGGCTCACCGAAGAGATGCGAATGGCACTGTTTGCCGCTCGTAGCTCTCGCCTGAGGGTTTCGCCCAGCGATCGCACTGCAAACTTAGTCGCAGAATAAATGCCCGCGATCGCAGGCACCCGATGCCCCGACATAGAACTCACGTGCACGATATGTCCGGAATTCGCACCCGTCATTAGCCCAATCGCCTCACGGGTACAGATGCACAGCGCCAGCACATTCACCTCTAGCATTTCTCGCCAGGCCTCGCTGCTGCCGGTCATCAGCGGCTCCTTATGCCCGAGTCCAGCATTGTTCACCAGCACGTCTAGCCGCCCCCACCGACGCTTGATCGCATCAAAAAAACGCAATATCTGCGGCTCATCCCGCAGGTCGACCGTCAGCGCCAAGACATCTGCGCCCTGGGCACTCAACGCCTCAGCCACCGCTGCCAGCCGGTCCTCACGGCGCGCACAAATCGCGACGTCGTAGCCCATTTTGACCAGTCGCTGAGCGATCAATTGGCCAATTCCACTAGACGCGCCCGTCACTGCCGCGACCGGTCTTTCGTCAGCCGACAGTTGAGTTTCTGTGCGGACATCGAGCTGTAAATTTGTCACGGATGATTTTTCTAGGAATTCTGCTTGGAATTCCGCTTGGAATACTGTGGTGATGCTAGATTATATGAGAGGATTATTACAACCTTTTAAGCAATATTTCTGGAGAGGGATACAAATGGATATTCGTGTTGTGCTTGTGCTGTCGCCTTTGCTCATCGCTGCAGGCTGGGCCGGCTTCAACATCTTTAGAGCTGCTCTGGGACAGGTTCAGGATTTGCTCAACAAAAACAACGCTGCATAGTAGGCGCTGGTTCTAGCATCAAAGGCTTAAGCTTTCACAACTTCACAACTGGGCACTAGATTAGTAACCTCATTCATAGGGTCAAAATTCAGCCCTGAGCAGGTAAATGCATTTACCTGCTCAGGGCTTTGTGTTTAAGGAAAGTCCCAATTTGTGCAGAGCTGTCGTCTGCGATCACCCTACTCACCTGTCTCTGCCGACAAGTCTATCGCCTGCAGTGCGGGCATCAGCTGCTCAAAAGCGATTCCCCGATGGCTGTAGCGCTCCTTTTCAGTACTGCTCATCTCGGCAAACGTCTTTCCCTGAGATTGCACAAAGAAAATTGGATCGTAGCCAAAGCCTCCCTTACCCTGCCCTTCAAGCAAGATAGCTCCTGGGCAGCGCCCTTCCGTCTCTAAAGCAATCGTGCCATCTGGGCGAGCTAGCGCGATCGCACAGACAAATTCGGCCCGCCGATCAGGTTCATCACCCAGCTCTCGCAACACTCTACTAATCCGGGCAGCATCGCTGTCACCATAGCGAGAAGAGTAAACGCCCGGCGCACCGTCCAAAGCTTTTACCGCCAAGCCAGAGTCATCTGCGATCGCCCATTGCTGAGTTGCGATCGCCACCTCAGACGCCTTCAGCCTTGCATTCTCCAAAAACGTTTCTCCCGTCTCCTCTACCTCAATCTCCTTGGGCTTTAGCGCCAGATCCCATCCCAGTGATTGAAGATAATCTTTGAGTTCAGACAGCTTGCCAGGATTACCCGTAGCAACCACAACAGTAGTCATAAAGTCAGACATCAGAGCAGCACAGACCTACCAATTGTATAGCTAGCCCGTCGCTGCATTTCGGCCCGTCGCTTTCTTTTTTGCCATCCGTCGCCTCATAGAAGCGGTCATATTTATTACAAGCGTTCACTGAAAATTGGCCTGCCTATTTGCTAATTCTTAGGCCTGTCAACCTTTAAAGCAGTACCTTCAACGGCAGTATTTCAGCATTTAGCGGTAAAAATGAGTGAATCGCCAAGGCTAGAAAAGCGTATTGTAAAGGAAGATTTCTGAAATTTCTCACCGTAAATACGGATACATGACCAGACTCAGTAGACGGCATTTTCTGGCTTACGGCTCCGCCGCTGCAGGCAGTAGTTTCCTCCTTAAAGCCTGCAGCACAGGTAGTAATGATACGGATAGCAATGCCGCTTCCAGACTCGACCAACCCACAGCCTCAGAGCCCACTACTCCAGAAGCCAGCAGCGATACCGGCGACATCAAAATTGGCCTGCTGCACTCACTTAGCGGGACGCTTGCCATCAGCGAAGGCCCCATCGCCGACGCCGAAAAGCTAGCCATCCAAGACATCAACGAAGCGGGTGGCCTATTGGGAAGGCAGCTAGTCCCTGTCTTAGAAGATGGTGCCTCCGACTGGCCCACCTTTGCAGAAAAAGCAGAAAAGCTAATCACCCAGCACCAGGCAGCCGTGCTTTTCGGTGGCTACACCACAGCCAGCCGCAAAGCCATCCTGCCCGTAGTGACCGCTAAAAATAAGCTGCTCTGGTACCCCGGTCCCTACGAAGGCCAAGAGTGTTCCAGACATATCTTCTATGCTGGCCCCGTCGCCAACCAGCAGATAGAGCCCGCCGTCAACTGGATGCTCGGCAACCGAGGCAAATCCTTTTTCCTCGTTAGCAGCAACGAACGAACAACCCACGACATCGTTCGGACAATTCTGAAAGCAAAAGGTGGCAAAGTCGCAGGCGAGGCCTTTGTGCCCATGGGCAATGGCAAAATTCCGGACATGACGCCCGTCGTCAACGATATTAAGCAGGCCTTACCCGAAGGTGGCATCATCTTCAATAGCTTGGCTGGCAGCGACAACCGGACTTTCTTTAAAGAACTCAAAAGTGCAGGCCTCTCCGCCTACCAATACCTAGTCATGTCAGTTCGCATCGGCGAGGAAGACATTTTACAAATTGGCAAACACTTTCTTCAGGGGCATTACGCCACCTGGCGATACTTTCAAACCCTCAAAACGCCTCAAAACGAAGCCTGGGTCACCAAGTTCAAAGGAACCTACGGCATAGATCGTGTCATCAGCGACCCGATGGAAAGCGCCTACACCATGGTTCACCTGTGGGCACAGTCGGTTCGCCAGGCAAACTCTCTCGCTACCAGCGCCGTTCGCCAAGCAGCCTACGGGCAGACCTTTCAAGCCCCTAGCGGCACCGTCACCATTCAGCCCAATCACCACCTAATAAAGCCAGTTCACATTGGCAAAATTCGCGATGACGGCCTGTTCGAAATTTTGTGGACGGCCAAAACTGACATTAAGCCCAATCCCTGGAGTCAGCGTCTCGAAGCGAGCAGAGGCTATATCTGCGACTGGCAAGATCCAGAAAAAGGTGAAAAGTATTCGGTGGCCAGTTAGCACGTGACTTTATACATAGGAATACATGGGATAGATGAAGTCTCTCGCCACAGGAAGATCTATAGACAGACCCAAGGACATCTAAAGAAAGTCGGAATTTTTTGGTTCAAAATCTAGCTTTGTTACAAAAGTGCTTGGAAGTCAGAGAAAACACTGATATTGTGTGCTCATCCGGCATCCTCTCAGCAAAAAATAATGAGTAACTTAGCTTTGTGTATCGGATCCTTTCAAAAATTAAGGAGCCTGTGAGTGCTCATTATCTGGCCAACATGTCAGCTAGCTGACTTCAGGATGATTTGCAGGATAACCCAACACTCCGTTTCGTAAGGTAAATACTCATGGCTAACCGACAAGCAAGAGCCAGAGCAACCGGCTCTGTCAGCAGTTTTGCAAATGATTTCAAAGAATTTCTTCTCCGCGGCAACGTCGTTGACCTAGCCGTTGCCGTCGTACTAGGTGCAGCCTTTGGTGCGATCGTCACTTCTTTTATCGAAGACATTATCACGCCATTACTGCTCACCCCAGCGCTCACAGCAGCTGGCGTTGATGACATTGCCAACTTATCGGCTGGCGGCATCAAATACGGCCTGTTTCTCTCAGCCATCATCAACTTTGTGGTGATTGGCTTAGTACTCTTCATGGTTATCCGTGCTTTCGAGCGGATGAAGCGCGCCGATGAAGTAGAGGCAGAGCCCACCCCCACAGAAAAGCTAGATGAAACTATGCAGCGTCTAAACGAAACCCTAGAGCGTAAGCTGTAAGGGCCTAGTCACCGCTGTACAAAGCTAAAAAATCAGTCCCTCTAATAGGCGTCATTGCAACCCATCAGAGGGACTTTTTACAAAGCTAAACTGCTCACAACACGCTAATCTGGACAGCCTAGACTCTCACGGGTCTCAATGCCAGTCGTTGGATTTACGCCTTCCGCCCGTTCGCACATGCGCTTGATCTGAATGCGGTCGATAATCGAATCGGAAAAATCAGCGCCGGTAATCGTGGTATCGCTAAATGAGCTACTGGTTGCGATCGCTTCTACAAACACCGAATTCGTCAAATCAGCCCCGTCAAAAATCACCCGATCAGCAAACGTCTTCGTAAAATCGGTATCCGATAGATCCGCCCGAATGAACGTCGCCTTCGTCAGAATCGTGCCGCTCATATCTGCCCCCTTGAAGTTGGCATCCCGCGCATCTGCAGCCGCAAACGATGTCCCAGACAAGTCCTTCCCCGAAAAATCTGCCCCGGCTTGGTTCGTGAGCGTATAGTCCACCAGATTGTCATTCAGGCCATCTGCCCAGGCAGGCGCTACGGCCACACTGCCCGAAAGTGCCAACAGCGACGCCACACTCATCAGCAGGCAAAGCAAGCAAG
>JBCBIK010000224.1:0-6126 GCA_038524545.1 Cyanobacteria bacterium J06623_4
CCATCAAAATGATAATGTGTCTACGGATTCTAGCACAAAGGCGTTAAAAGCGATTTTAGAGCCGTCTCAGCGCACTTCTTGAAAGAGGGTGATAGTCGCTTTTTTGAGCAGCGCTCAGATACCGCCTCAAAACTTAACGCTTTAACGAGTTCACTTGTACTATTATAAATCGTCTCTCATTATCATTGTGGGGCCCACTGCTTCGGGAAAGTCAGGGCTGGCAATGTCGCTTGCAAACCGCTGGCCCATGGCTATTTTGAGTGCTGATTCAAGACAGGTTTACAAAGCGTTCGACATCGGTACAGCCAAGCCTTCTCTGCAAGACCGACAGCAGGTACCGCACTATTTTGTAGATATCTGCGAGCCGACCGACACGCTGACGGTAGCTGACTATCAGCAGCAGGTCCAAGCTGTGATCGAAAAGATGCACCAGCAGGGGACTCAGATACCGCTGCTGGTCGGTGGGACCGGTCTGTATGTGAATGCGATCACAAAAGGTCTAAAAATTCCTCGCGTTGCCCCGCAGCATACCCTCCGCACCCAGCTACAAACCCTCGGCCAAGCTCAGTGCTATCAGCTGCTCAAGCAAGTAGATGCCGCAGCTAGCGATCGCATTCATCCAAACGATCAGGTCCGCACCCTACGCGCCCTAGAGGTTTACTACGTAACCGGCAGGCCAATTTCGAGCCAGCAGGGCGAGCAGCCGCCCGACTATCCCATCCTTTATATAGGCCTAGCTTGTGAACCCGCCGTTCTGAGGGCAAGAATCACCCAGCGAACCCATCAGATGGTGGAATCAGGCTTTGTCGCAGAGGTCGCCCATCTAATAGATCGATACGGTACCGAGCTACCGCTGCTAAAAACATTGGGCTACGCAGAAATGCAGCGGCACTTAACCGGAGAGCTTTCTCTAGAAGAAGCGATCGCACTCACCGTGCAGCACACCTGCCAGTTTGCCAAAAGGCAGCGAACCTGGTTCCAAAAAGAACCCAGGATTGAATGGTTTACAGCAGGCGACCCCCAGCTAGAAACGCGCGTCGCTAACCGTGTTGAGCAGTTTTTACAGCTTTCCTGAGCTTAAGCCAGTCCTTTTAGTGCACAAGCTACAGCTCTTCGGTTTCCAATTCGGGGATAACCACCGTTTGCCGTTTCAAAGGCTCCAATTCCTTTGCCTTCGCAGGCACCAGCTCTTTCTGACGCTCTTTCCGCTGCTGACGCTCTTCTAGCTTCAGCGGCAGCTTCACGGGCTGCTTCTCTTCCACTACCTGCGTCTTCGGTAAGCTCCGCTCCAGCTCGCCCAGCGGACGAGGAATCACCATTACCGAATTGAGTTCGCCAATGCGCTCGGCCTCGTTCATACCCGCTTCGACTGCGATCGCTACGTTCGACAGCGAGCCCTGAATGATAATCGTACACAGCCCTTCGCCAATCGTCTCGTGAGAGAGCAGCGTAATTTCAGCGGCCTTGGTCATCGCATCAGCTGCGCCCACCATCGCCGGAAACCCTCTCGTCTCCAGCAGACCGATAGCACTACCGCCCCGAGTCTCACCAACGCCTTCTAAGTCTTCCATCCTGGCAGTAATCGGCAGCACCGCCTCTAGGTTGGCAGGCGGACGAGGAATGAGTGAAGCCGAAACAAATTGCCCAAATTCTTTCGCTGTCTTTTCGCCAGCGTAAACAGCCATCCGAACATCGGCAACACCACCTCGAACAATGGCCGTGCAGTGACCACCGCCCGTCTTTTCGTAGCCAACTAAGTACACATTAGAAGACTTCATCATGGCATCAGCCGTACCAATGATGGCCGGAAAGCTCGTCGTCGACACCATTCCCAATGCCGTATCGTGCAGCGGGTGACGCCGACGGGCCGTCATTCGAGCTGCCTGATTCGGTTGTGCGGGAGTGGCATCTGAGTGCATAACGAGCCTCGAAAATGGCTAACTGTCGATTACAGACAGAGAAAGCATCAATAATATCAATGGTTTTATGGCAGTGATTTTATAGGTCAGTACTGCTAGCAATCCTGATGGCCAACTATTTATGACCGGTCATCTGTGGACTGCCGATGAGGGAACAGCGTAGACAGCAGCTGACTCACCTGGTCGCGGCCATACACTCGATCATTTGAGCGAACCGTGATTGCCGATTGAGAATTATTTGGACTATCTAACTGATTACCATTTAATTGTACGCCATTGTTTTGGTAACCATTGCTCTGATAACTACCGTGCGCATAGCTACCATTCTGCGCAGCTGCCGGATCTACATACTGACCGTTTTGATCGCTTAAGTCCGGTGTCTCTATTGCCCTCGGGCCCAGAGGTGGCGGCGCTACAAACGTGTTTTTGAAATCCTCAGAAGCACCAAAACCATTGCTATCTAAAGTCTGAGCACTGCCATAACGAGCGGCCCCATTCGCGTCAGAACCGCCATGACTGTCGCCGACCACGGTCCCTGGCAGCACTACTTCCGCATCTGCAACCTGAGGATTTAGCAGCGTGCTCGCCGCGCTAATGCAAGCATTTTGGCCAATGTTGCCACTGCCAATTACCAGCACATTTGCACCCAGGCTTGCACCCGCCCCAATCGTCAGCACGCCTTTCCGAGACTGAACGCACACGCCGGCTGCTAGGCAAGCCCCAGGTGCAATCACAATCCGACTACCGGGAGAGGCTTGTAAAACTACCCCGGCTGCGATCGCAGCCGTATCATCCACAGTCACATCGCCGACCACACAGTAGTGGGTAGAACTCACAACTGTTGGCTCCCGCTGTAGGTAGTGATGGTTCGACGGTTGCATGGGGCTATAAAGCGTTGAAAACTCAACCGCGTTGAAAAATAGCGAGGAAATAAACGACTATGGACGCTGAATCGTCGTCTCTAGGACACGGCGCTTCGCCTGCGGGTCGACACCGACCAAGCGAACGTAGTCACCCTGATGCCGGGCGAGCTGCTGGCCCAGCGCAGAAATGGCTTCCGCCGGACGGCGTGCGGTGATGGCTTCTCCTGTCTGCCAAATGCCGCTGCGGAAACGGCGCTTATCGGCAAACTCAATCGAGATACGGAAGCCCTGATTTACCAGCTGAGTGACCTGGTCCATCACATCCGATTCCACAGCACCAACCGACTGGTTCGGAGGATCATCATAGTGGGGAGGATTGTTGTAAATTGGCCCCCGAGCAGCCTGGGTACCGTTGGTCGACGCCTTCGCAGCAGGCGCTGGCGCTTGGCCAGGCTTCTGAATCGTCGTGGCTGCACCGCGGGTCTTTTGCACAGTATTTACGCTAAAAATTCGCACGTACTTGTCTGCATTTGCACTCAAGAACTTCTGTAGCTCACTGGCAGAATTCGCCTTGGGCGCCGTCTGCCAAATGCCGCTGCGGTAGCGACGAGCATCGGCAAACTCGATGCCAATTTGAGCACCTTGACGCAGAATTTGCCCAGCCGCTTCTGCAACTGCGCTGTTGCCACCGCTAGGAGCACTCTGAGCACTACCCCCATAGGGCTGTCCGCCAGAGTACGCCGCATGCGCTCCACCGCTAGCAGGGGCTACAGAACGGCTAGAAATCTCAACCGGCTTACCATCTGCCCGCTGAATTGTCGTCGAAGAGACTCGCCGCTTCGCCTGGGGATCAATGCCAAACATGCGAACATATTCGCCGCTGTGCTCCTCTAAGCAGTGCTGGAGGCGTGAAAATACTTCCTGCTCGCGGGTGCTATCAATCGGTGAGCAGCTCTTCCAAACATTGCTGCGATAGCGACGCGGATCGGCATGCTCGGTGCCAATGATGTAGCCCCCGCGCAGCAAATTGCTCACCTCTTGCATAATGGCTGGCGTCAGTCCGCCCGCAGCGCTACCGTTGCCATTACTGCTGTAGTTATTGTTGCTAGCCGAGTAGTAACCGCCACCATTGCTGCGGCTATCTGACGACTGCATCGGCTTGCTATCGATGCTGACAGGCTTACCATCTGGGCGCTGTACGGTCACCATGCCAACCCGGCGTTTGACTCTCTGATCGATGCCAAACATCCGTACATACTCACCGCTGTGCTCTGCTAAGCACTGCTCTAGCGCAGCAAATACCGCCTGCTCTCGGGTGTCTTTGATCGGTGTGCAAGTCTCCCACACACCGCTGCGATAGCGACGCTTGTCGGCATGCTCCATACCGATGCGGTAGCCCTGGGCCAAGAACTGGCGGACTTGCTGGACAATTTCGGGCGAGAGTCTTTGGGCTTGCATGTTTGCTCCTTCAGTGGCGAATGGCAATGGACGAGTACGACGAAATGAATCAGAAGATGATTGGGTAGAGCTATGAACTGGCTTTAACCGGGCTCCGGACTGACGAGAAGCAGCGCCATAGCCAGAGCCGCTCCTAGAATGGTTGCCAAATGAATGGCCAGATGAATGATGATTGCGGCCGTTAGCACCGCTATGGATAAAGGCATAGGCCGAAGCACCCACAACCTCTTTGGCAAATTCAAGATCTTCGGGGCGAACCTTCGGCAGCTGGTCAGCCTGATGCTGGGCAGTAATGACGCTTCCCGACGGCACACATCTGCCCGGCGGCACCTCTACGTCCTGAACGAGGGCATGCATCATCACGACGCACCCGTCGCCTAGGCGAGCGTTGAAGACAGTCGAACGAAAGCCGATAAAGCAGTCGGCGCCAATGAATGCAGGACCGTGAATCAGTGACTTATGAGCAATGATGCTGCGATCGCCCACACAAACAGAATAAGTACCGGCAGCGCTTGTCACCCGAGCACCAGCGACCCCTTCTACCACGACACCTGGCAGCAGATAGCAGCGATCGCCTACGTGCACAGAGGCCCCTGCAGCCGCCGTCACAGCAGTGCCCGGTGCGACCACAGTCCCCGCACCGATGCGCACATCTCCCTCTACCAAGCAAAAATCGTGCACATCTGCAGAAGGTGCAATCGTCGGGTTTACCGATAGGGTCAACCTCGAGAACGCAGGTGTCGAGCCCTGCAATGGGTCCCTACCTGCGTCCTGACTAGCGGCTTGATTTGTTACCTGGCTTAGACCGCGGGCAACCATGTGACCCCTTTTGTCTCACCTAAAACTTACAGAGCAAACACTAGCAGAGCAGGCACCACAACCTTTCTGCTAAAGCGCTTTAGCCAAAGTCTTCTCGCTTGTCATAGAGCAGGCCAGAATCTAGGCTCACCGTATCGATGATGGCAATGATGGCCGCATCGACCGGCTTTTGGTTGTACCGTTGCTGCTGCCGCGCAGCGCTGCCTCGGCTCACCAGCACCCATTCACCCACACCTGCTCCAACAACATCAGCAGCAACTTCGTAATCGTCTTCGGGGTCGCCAGCATCGCTGATGAACTGCACCAGCAAAAACTTAACCCCCATCAGACTGTCGTCTTTGACGGTGCTAACGACCGTCCCCCTCACCTTTGCTAGGCGCATATCGCCTATCTACCGTAGGGACGAATGCCGCTGACGCTCTCACGAAACTGCTCTACAGCCTCTGTGTAGCGAATCGGCAGAACAAACTCCAGGTTCTCGTGAGGGCGCGCAATGATGTGCGTAGACAGCACCTGTCCGCCATTGACACGCTTCACGTTTTCTACACCAGCTGCCACAGAAGCCTGAACTTCCGAAACATCGCCGCGGACAATTACAGTCACCCGACCGCTACCGATCTTCTCGTAGCCAACCAGCGTTACACGAGCGGCCTTCACCATCGCATCAGCCGCTTCAACCACCGCCGGGAAGCCCAGCGTCTCTACCATTCCTACTGCAATTGCCATAGATCTTTCCTAAAACACAATCAAAACAACACAACAAACCCAATCATCGGCGACCAAGTCCGTCAACCAAGCTCAGTGACCAAACACTCAGAGATCAAGTCACTGCCTAGGCAACACCTAGCCGCAAACCCAACCCTTATAAATACTCAAATACAGACGCTCGAACCGCTGTAAAAATCGCTAAGAGCGGAACTGCTCGACCGCTTCCGTGTAGCGGATAGGAAGCACAAACTCTAAATTCTCGTGAGGGCGAGCGATGATGTGAGTAGAGAGCACTTCACCACCGTTGACTCGCTTAGCAGACTCAATCCCAGCAGAGACAGAAGCCTGAACCTCAGAAA
>JBCBIK010000225.1:0-6051 GCA_038524545.1 Cyanobacteria bacterium J06623_4
TTCAGCGTACCTGTCCTTCTTTTTTCTTCGCTTATCCCGAACTGACGTTATTTAGCAGCCAACTCGTCACGACTCGAGAAGACACCCTCAACGATTACTATCGCGCCAGGTAATATATGCTGAGCCTCAGTAAGTACGTCTTTGCACCAATCGTATCGCTCAAAACGCGCCTTTCGTCCGTTGCGAAGAGGCTCAAGAACCTGATCGCGGAGCCGTTCCCAATCAAAATCGCCGCCAATTGGTTTTTCAGCGCCCTCACCTTTCATTCGAAGCGACGACGGTAGGTAGAAATCGTCGAAGTGCACAATATCTACGCGCCGCCCCGTCGTTTCCAACTGGGAGGCCAAGATGCTTGCGAGAGTCGATTTGCCCGCGCCGCCCTTGCCGTCAATTGCGACGAGAGTGGTCGAGTGACTAGACTCAAACGATAGTATTTGCTGAACGATTCCGGATGCCTGGTTCACCATTTTCCTGCCCAGCTAACGGCTTGGTCTCAGGGGCGCGAGAACTGATTTAAAGCGTTGACCATTAGCGTGAATCGAGCGTCCCTTGCAGATCCTTGTTATGTTGGCTAGCTCGGTAAAGGTAAATCATGAGCACGTAAAAAGCTTAATTTATCCCAGTAGCCGCGTTGAAAAACAATTAGTTCATCTTTTATGTGGAAGAAGCCGCAGCCCCTTAAGCCAATAGGGTCTCTCCATTCTAGTATTGCCCACTCTCCATCTTGGAAAATATTCTCCACTATGCAGACCATCTCTGCATTTGAAAACTCGGTAGCAAACATAGTTTGAATCGCGTCTTTACCCTCGACAGGTTCGTTAGCTACCTGGTGATTAACAGCGTCATTTGCGTAAAAGGCTGCTATCTTTTCAGCGTCGCCTTCATTAAAGGCTTTGACCCAAAATTTGATTAGTTCTTTCGGCTCCATACGCTCTCAGGCTTACTCAGCAACATAACTATTTATTAGGGGGAAAGATTCTACCTATTCACCCTAAATGGCAGATTAGATAGAAATATGTCTACCTAATTACCCTGTGAGGATATTTAGGCAGAAACTTTCTGCCTAAATATAGCTGATCGCAGGCTGTCACTCCGAAAGGCTATTGGCTGCGATCGCGCAGTGTACTAGTGTCTCGAAACGACCCTTTGTGAGGCATCTTGTGAAGACCGAGACGGTCAACGAATGCTTTGCGCTTGACTTGTCTTACAACTTATCTCGCCTTCTATTTATCACAATTGAGTCACTGCCTACATTTTGCTAAGGCCTTTCCTGACCATCAGATTGTATACGCACTGCGTACACAATTGAGCTGGACTCACCTCAGGTCGCTAATTTATATCGAAGACCCGCTAAAACGCGACTTTTACATCGAAATTTGCCAGGTGGAGGGCTGGTCTTCCCGTCAGTTACGGGAGCGGCTGAATTCTATGCTATGCGAGCGCATTGCCCTCTCTCGCAAGCCAGAAGAAACGATTCGTCGTGACCTCGCCAAGCTGCGCAAAGATCAAAAGGTTGCGCCCGAACTCTTGCTGAAAGATCCTTACCTTTTGGACTTTTTGGATTTGAGCGATCGCTACCTAGAAAAAGACCTAGAAGACACCATCCTAGCCCCCCAAAGAACTCCTACAGGTCAAACTTCACAAGGCAATTATCTCTGCTCGTCGCCGGTTGAACGCGTCAGCAAAGCAGGATTAGAAATACCTCATCGCACGAAAGCCGGTAATAGTTCAGGAAATGCACGAGCAATACGTTTTTGTTTAACCACGCCATTGATGGGAGGCACAAGCTCTCCTTGAATGACCCTATGCTTCCCCTGAGGCATCGACTTTTGAATAATTTGGCCATCAATATATATATTCACTGGCAGGCTTAGTTTCCAGTAGCTGTAAAAACTCTGCCAGGGTCAGCGTTTTAGAGGGGGCTTCTACCATCAAGGGTTGCCTCTGTGCCTACTAAATCTGAAGCTTATTGTTATTCTCAAGCTCTAGTACTTGTGATTGTTATCCGCCATGCAAATCCGGGTCAGATTGCTGGAAATTTGCTCGTAGGCTTAGCCCGGTAGCCGCTGCTCTGGCATGAGGCCTTGCTGGATTGCTGGGCAACGCTGTAGTGCTTTATCCAAGGCTTCTCGCTTGATCGGCTTGCGTAGGTAGTCGTTCATGCCTACCGCGAAGCATCGCTTGCGATCTGCGGCCATGCCGTTGGCGGTCATCGCGATAATCCAAATATCTCTGTGCTGGGGCATCTGTCGGATTTGGCGCGTGGCTTCTACACCATCCATCTCAGGCATGCGCATATCCATCAAAATTACCTCATAGCGCTGTTGCTTGAGCGCAGTCAGCACCTCTATCCCCGAACTCACGACATCTGCCTGATAGCCCAACAGCTCCAGCAGTCGCACCGCCACCCGCTGATTGGTCCGGTTGTCTTCAGCCAGCAAAATCCTCAGATCTTCCCGGCGTCTAGCCACCGCGAGCGGATCGGGGGTTGCTCCATCTGGTCTGTTACTGTCAACTGTGCTGTCTGCTGAGGGCAGGGCTGTTCTGGTTTTTGGGGTGAGGAGGGTGGCTTTGGGACCTATTGGAAATCTTGACGTGGGCACTAGCCGGATCGGTCGAATAGATCGCAGGGCCTGATGGAGCGAAGATTGCTTTACCGGTTTCCAAAGCATCGTGGCGTTGCTTACCGCTAGGGGGGGCTCGCTTTTGAGCGCGCTGAGCAAAATAACCGGCAGCTGCTCATTACAAATCGCCTGACGCAGGGTTTTAATCGCAGCTGACACGGTGCCCGACCTCAGCGCTACCGCCTCGTCTAAAATGACGCCATCAAAGGTAGGCGTGTTGTGAATAAACACAATCGCCTCCGATAGCGATGCGGTCTGCACTAGGCGAATATCTAGTGTTTGCAGCTCTCGGCTGAGCTGCTCACGCCGGGTGGGGTTGCTGTCAATGACTAGCAGATGGGTGCCCTTTAGCCCTGATAAATGTTCAGGCATCGGCTGGGCTATCTCCGCCTTCTGAGCCTGACAGGTGAAGTAAAATGTGCTGCCTTGCCCCGGTGTGCTCTTTACCCACAGATCGCCGCCCATCCGCTCGCTGAGGCGCTTGCTGATAGAGAGCCCCAACCCGGTACCGCCGTATTTTCGGGTGGTGGAAGCGCTGACCTGGCTAAAGGGCTTAAACAGCTGAGCCATGCGCTCTTTGGGAATGCCAATGCCGGTATCGCTTACTGCGAAGCGAACTTCGTAAAGATCGGCTGGTGCGGCCTGCAGCGATCGCGGCGGCAGTCGCAATGCTCTCGGTGCACTACCCAATAAGCCACCCTGCAATAGCCCATTCTGAAAAAAGCCCCGCACCCAACTGCTCAATTGCTTGCCAGTAGGCAGCCTCCAAAAGAGAGAAGATCGCCGCGCGGGCCTTTGGCCTGCAGATTGTCGAGGGAAGGTAGTCGGCAGTAAGCTGCGCTTCGGTCGGCAGGGCCTTGCAGCCACGCGTACTGACACCTCACCGACTTCTGTAAATTTCACCGCGTTGCTAAGCAAGTTGCTCAAAATTTGCTGAAGCCGTACGGGGTCGCTGAAAATCATCGCGGGTGCTGTTGGCGCGATCACATATACCAGCTCAATATTTTTCTCAGCGGCGCGAGGTGCGAGCAGCTCAATACTGCGTTCTACCGTTTCTGTAATGCTGACAGGATAGTCCTCCAGCATCAGCTGTCCCGACTCAATCTTTGAAAAATCTAAGACGTCATTGATCAGCGCCATCAGGGTCTGGCTACTGCTGCCTAGCGTTTCGACATACTCCCGCTGACGGTCATCTAGCGGCGTCTCCTGCAGCATCTCCGACAGATTTACAATGGCATTGAGCGGCGTGCGAATCTCGTGGCTCATCGTACTCAAAAAGGCAGAGCGCACCTGCAGGAGCGCATTAGACTGCAGGCGGCCCCACACAATCACACTGGTCATGGTCAAAACCATTACCACTAGCGGCGAAATCACCGGCAGTAAATGGCCCGCCTGCAGCGCCGTTACGCAGACTGCGATCCAGCCCACCGATAGGCTCAGTCCTGTCACCAGCTGCACCAGAACTTGCCGCCGGTAGAGCAGCCAGCTCATTAGCGGCCCGCCAATCAGCAGCGCGATTGTCGCTGCGGAGTACGGTGTGGTACGCAGCCAGTTTTGATTGAGCAAATTGTCTACCACTGCCGCGTGCATGTAGCCGCCCGGCACGGGCCAGCGGTAGTCGAAGGGGGTGCGCATGGGCGCAAATCCAGAGGTCGCACCGTAGCCCACAAACACAATCTTGCCTGCTAAGGCCTTGGCTTTCACCTTTCCCCGTAAAACGTCGACTAGGCTGAGGGTGCTTAAGCTGTTGATTGGGCCGGGCCAGTTTAGTCTGAGCTTGCTGAGATCTGAGGGAATCGTTACCAGCTCATCTTCTAGGCTGTAGGCTTGGGCCGCGGCCACGCCCAGTGCGGGGAGCTCGTTGTACGTCACTTCTACCATGCGGGTAAAGCCGTCGCGGTCGGCCTGGAGTCGCATGTGACCTACAGCGATCGCAGTCTCAGAAAGCACCGGAATGGGCTCAATGGCCTCACCCTCATTGCTCCAGGCCTGACCGATCACAACCCGGCCATGGGTAATCATCGCCCGTGCTAGCTGGGTCGTTGCTGCCCGGCTGGCTGCACCGAGCTTACCTACTGTTGCCGCATCCGCCGAGAGAATATCTGCCGAAATCGGATCGGACAGCATCAGGTTGAACACCGCAACGCTGACATCCTGCTCCCTAAGTCTGTCGAGCAGCTCGGCGTAGTAGCTGCGAGAAATGGGAAACTGCCCCAGCTCGTTAAGAGTTTTATCGTCAACGCTGATCATCACTAGGCGCGGGTCCCAATCGTTTGCCCCACGCCACCGCATGATCTGATTGTTGACCATTTGCTCAATGGGTTCCCAGGCCTGCAGCTGCATCAGCATAATCACGAGTAAGCTCGCCATTAGGCCGGGCACCATCCGATTAAATCCCTTAAATCGTCTGCGCACAGAAGACATCATGGCAATACTAATTCGTATTTTTGCTGGGTTCCCAGGGGCGTAACGACCAAGGCATCTAGGGTGCGATCGCGCAATAACGGCAGCGTAACGTCAAACTGACCGTCTCTTCCAAGTTTTTCTTCCTTACTATTTATCCTTAATAGGTTAACTGGATCTGTGTAGCCCGCCACTTGAACGATGGGTCTGCCTGCCGCATCGATCTGCCCTGGCAAAATGCGCAATACTTGAACGTACAGCGACGGATCGTCTCGCAAGGGTTCAGGGGGAGTCGGCGGCTCGCCCGGTCGAATGATGGATTGCTGCTGGGCATTGACCATCACGGTCTGGCCCTGAGCGCTCGAAGAAACGCTGCCTTCTAAGGTAGCCACCCCGGTTTGGCCATCGGGACCCACGGCCACGCCAAAGTCTGTGCCCCGCACACCGCTGACGCCAGCAGGGGTGTAGATCTCGATGCGGCTTGCCGGATTGGTGAGCGATCGCAGCCTCAGCCGCGCCTGCCCTTGGGTGACAAATACCTCGGTAATGTAGCCTCCGTTGCCTGTAATGCTCAGGGTTTGCACCTGTAGGCGACTGTTCTCGGCCATGGTGATGAAGCCAGCTGCCTGATCGATATCCAGTCTGGCTGTGGAGCTGGGCCCTGTAATTAGCAAATCGCCTGCCATATCTAAGCGATCGCCCCTTGTGGCCCGGCGGCGTCCGCCCTCTCGAGGGACGATTTCTACGAAGCCAGTGAGGTTGGAGATCATCAGCCAGCGGTTTCCCCGGAGTCTGAGAGATTGCTGCGCTTGGGTAATGCCCAAACTGCTAAAGCTACTACTGAAACTTAGAAGTAATCCAAGCAATACGGCGATTACGAGAGAGCTTCGAAGCTTAACCATGTGACGAATCAGGAAAAATGAGCTTTTTTAATATTTCACAGCGCTTAACGGTTATAAACCACGCGAGGACGATATCCTGAGCGACGTAAAATACGTCGAATCGTTTCCGCCTCGCTGCGCCG
>JBCBIK010000226.1:0-5973 GCA_038524545.1 Cyanobacteria bacterium J06623_4
CTAACGTGCTGGCGGTGCATCTGCTGCGCCAGTATTCAGCAGGGCGATCGCACCTTATCCAAGACTATTCTGGTGGCTTGGGCGATCGCCGACTCTTGCAAGTATCAGACTATATTCAGGCAAACCTGGATAGATCTATTAAGTTGGCAGACTTGGCCACCGTGGCGGGCATGAGCCAGTATCACTTCAGCCGTCTGTTTAGGTGCTCTACCGGGCGATCGCCTCACCAATACGTAACGCAGCAGCGAGTCGAAAGAGCAAAACATCTCCTGATCGGATCAAAGCGATCGCTTTCCGAGATTGCACTTGCGTGTGGATTTAACAGTCAGAGCCACTTTGGCAAGTCCTTTCGAGAACTGGTCGGGACGACACCAGGAAGATTTCGAAAGCAGCAGTAGATCTGTTGCTTGTATGGCTATATCTGCGAGGCAAAGCTAGTTTATGCTGGCCGCGAGTCTGCTGTTCATCTAACCGACAAACAGCAGACCAGAAGAAACGGCGCTTTACCCTTCGCCACCTTCGCCGCCTTCACCACCTTCACCGCCTTCGCCACCTTCACCGCCTTCGCCACCTTCCGCAGGCTCTTCCACAGGCACCTCCTCTCCTTCAATGGCTTCACCACCTTCAGGTGTAGGGCCACCACAGGCCGTTGCCAAAGTGGCTACGAGTCCTAGAGATAAAAAGAGTTCTGTTACCTTGAAATTCTTTTTCATAATGCTAAACCGAGAACAAGCTGTATTAACCCAACAGTTTACAGCTAATAACATCTAATATCAATAGCGCCTGATTAACGAACGCAGCATCTCAAGCGAAAACGCTTCCCGTCTCCCAGCCGCATCAAGCTAAAAACCATCGGTGTCATAGCTTTTCAGCTACTAATCATTTTTAAGAACGCCCTTCATCTCTTCAATTTCGAGCAGGCTAACCATCGTACTGGCCACTGGAATTGAGAGAAATATTCCCAACACACCCGCAATCCGAGCGCCGACAATCAGGGCAAAGAACATAACAACTGGGTTAATATTCAGCGAGTCTCGCATGATTCGAGGGAGCAGCAGGTTTTCCTCTACCTGTTGCAAAAGTACGCAGATAACCGCAGACTGAAACGCTAACAAAATACTTTGCGACAGTAAGAACAACGACACCAATCCCACGCCTAGCGTTGCACCAATCCCAGGAATAAGATCAAAGACGCCTGCAATCACGGCCAAAGTTAGCGCGTAAGGCACATTGAAAACAAGAAAGACGAGAAATGTAGACACTCCGAAAAAAATCGACAGCAGTAGCCGTCCCCAGAAAAATCCTAAGAGACTCTCCTGCACAGTTTCTGTCACCCGCAAGCGCTGACCAGGCGGTAGCAGCCGAATAAAAAGTCGCCATAGCCGCGCCCCGTCAGACATCATAAAAAGCGTCACTACCGCCACCAAAATGGCATGCAGAAAGTTGGTGAGTAGCGCTTGCAAGACGCCTATGCCAGCACCTAGCAGGGCTACTGTCTGGTCGCGTAGCTGGGCGCCAAGCGACTGCAAGTCCACCGGCAAGTCCCAGCGTTGCAAGGTTTGTTCGAGGGCTTCGATGCGGGGAGTCAGCGATGTCAAAAAATCGGTGAGATTGTCGATGAGGGGTTGCCCTTGGGAGAGTACGGCTAGACCAAGGGTAATCACGAGGCCGCCGATGACGGTGAGGGCGACGGTAAAGACAACAACAACGGCAACATTGTGAGCGACAAATCGCCGCAGCCAATGGACAGGATAGCTCAGCAGAAAGGCCAATATCGCCGAGGAGGTAAAGATAACCACCACAATCTCAAAATAGTTCAACAGCTCGATTGCAGCCCACCCACAGGCAAACAGCAACAGATATCGCACGAGCGAAGAAGTGTTGAGATATTGCCAGAGTGGGTGGTCTTCCATAGACGGCTAGTCGGACTGAGGGGCAGAGCGTGAGTCGGTCGTTGAGCTTGGTTGGGGCTCTTGTACTAAGACGTAGGGCTGCACGATCAGCGAGGTGAAGCGCTTGTTTTGGCTGCTCCAAGTCGCTAGCTGGTCAGCATCGGGCTTGACGATCAGCTGCTCAGTAATCCAGCGCTGTACGGCTTGGGTATTGTTGGAGGCGATCGCAACCCCCACATCCGCCAAGTCCAGCTGCTCATTCACCACCACCACAGCATCTCTTTGCACATGGGGCTTCAGCCATTCCCACTGAACCGGTCCCATCATGTCTATCAGCTCCGCTCGCAAATCCCCTGCCATAGCTAGCTTCCTGCATCTCCTGTACTTATCTGAATTTCGTGCTGCACCAGCATTTTACCGCGACGCTGCGGGCGAGCCATGGTTTGCCCACTAGCGGCCCAGCTCGTGCAGGGCATGAATCTCATCGGTGCAGCGCTGGGTGACTGCCCGCAGTTCATCCTTATCTTTCGTCATTGGTGGTGGAATCACCTCACCGATTCGGATGGTCACGGGTACTGCCCTCGGTAGCGCGCCTCCCTTCTTGAGTATTTTCTCCGTCCCCCACAAACTTACGGGTAGCAGCGGCACCTGAGCCTTCGCCGCAATCAGCGCAGCCCCCAGCTTTGGGGCAGGAATGCGGCCATCCGGTGTTCGCACACCCTGCAAAAAAATGCCAACGGCCCAGCCTTTTTCAAGCTGCGCCATCGCCTCACGTATCGCACTGCGGTCAGCGGACCCTCGCTTCACCGGGTACGCCCCATAAGCCCGAATTGCAGGCGCCAACACCGGCACCCGAAACAAAGAGTCCTTCGCCATAAACGACACCGGCCTTTGCACACAGTTTGACAGTAGCGGCGGATCAAAGTTGCTCGCGTGGTTGGCAACTACGATCAGAGGCCCAGACATTGGCACCTTCTTTGACCCATAAATGCGTCCGCGCAAGTAGCCATGCAGCACCGGACTCACCACAGACCATTTAAAGAGATGGTACAGCGCTAGGCTAACGAAAGGTTCACGGTCTTGGGCCATTGTTCTTCTCGGGTCAGCGCTCCTACATCAGCTGTTAACAGCTTCCACAGTCGGCACATTTTTCAACGCTAATCCCTTACAGGTTCGCTTGACCAAGCCGGTCAGCACTTTCCCTGGGCCAATTTCTACAACAGATTCAATTCCCTGTTCGGGCAGGCTCAGAGAGATTTCTCGCCAGCGAACAGAACCGGTCATCTGCCGCGTGAGGCGAGCCTTTAGAGTGGTCGCATCCGTGGCCGGAGCAGGCTCCACGTTAGACATAACAGGAATCGAAGCATCGTTAAAGGTGACTTCTGCTAAAACAGATTCGAAGGCTTTTGAGGCGTCGGCCATGAGGGGAGAATGAAACGCGCCGCTGACGTTGAGCTTGACGGCACGCTTGGTTTTTACATCGGCAATCACAGCGTCTACCGCTTCGGGCGTACCAGAAATGACGACCTGACTGGCATTGTTATCATTGGCGAGCACCACGCCTTCGGTCTCTTCTATTTTGGCATCTAGTTCATCGCGCTTAAAGCCCATGAGCGCTGCCATGGCCCCTTCTGACGCCTGAGACATCAGGTCTGCGCGGCGCTTCACTAGCCGTAGTCCCGAGACAAAGTCGAACACGCCTGCCACGTAGAGCGCTGAGTATTCTCCTAGGCTATGGCCTGCAACAACGTCAGGTTTTTCACCTTTTTCGATCAACAAATCGGCGAGGGCACACTCTACAACGTAGAGACAGGGCTGGGTGTAGCGGGTGTCGTTGAGCAGGGTTTCATCTTGGCAAATTTCAATGACTGAGCGACCCAAGATCTCTTCCGCCTCTGCGAGGGGTCCGGCAGCCACATCGATCAGATCGGTTCCCATACCGACAGCCTGTGCGCCTTGTCCTGGAAACACCCATGCTGTTTTTGTCATTGTTTTTTATCCTACTCTACGGGTCTTTTGTTGAAAGCTGTTTTGCATAAAGCCTGTTGTTTTATCAGGTGGGCTACTACTGCAGCGAAGCATCCCAAACGCTATACTATGCCGCTTCTATGCGCCCCATTTTAGAATGGCAGCACCCCACGACAGGCCCGCACCAAATCCACATAGGGCTAAGGTATCACCAGATTGAACTTTGCCAGCGCGTACCCACTCATCTAGCGCAATGGGGATGGAGGCCGCATCAGTGTTGCCATGGCGAGACATGTTGCTCACGACGCGCTCAGGTGCAATGCCCAATCGCTGAGCGGCTGCATCTAAAATTCGCTGGTTAGCCTGATGCAAAATTAACCAGTCTACATCATCGGTAGAAAGCCCAGCGTGAAAGAGAGACTTTTCGAGCACTTCGGGGACGCGCTTGACGGCGAAGCGATACACTTCGCGGCCATTCATGGTGACAGGTGCGAACTGTCCTTTTTGTACGGTGACGTCGCCTGTCAATGGGACAGACTCACGCTGGTAGGCGGCGTTTAGGCATTCGTTTTGGCTGCCATCACTATGCATCTCAAAGCTCAGCAGGCGATCGCTCCCTACCGAGCGCTGCATCACCACCGCCCCCGCCCCATCGCCAAATAGCACACAGGTCCGGCGATCGCGCCAATCTGTAATCCGTGACAAAATATCTGCGCCAATCACCACCACATTGCGATAGGCGCCAGCGCGGATATATTGAGCGGCGGTCACGAGGGAAAACACAAAGCCTGAGCAGGCCGCCGTAATATCGAACGCGACGGCTCGGCTGGCACCAATTTCATGCTGAATTTGGCAGGCAGAGCCGAAGAGGTCGTCGGGTGTGGAGGTTGCCAGAATGATCAGATCAATATCAGTAGGCTCAAGATCGGATTGGGCGATCGCACTCAATGCTGCCGCTGCGCCCAAAGACCGAATAGACTCCCGCCCACTGGCAATATGTCGCTGCCGAATGCCCGTCCGCGTAGAAATCCATTCATCAGACGTGTCGACAATATCTGCTAGCTGGTCGTTGGTAAGCACTGTCTCAAGCTTAGCCGAGCCGCTACCGACAAAGGCAACGCCATATGTTTGCTCAGTCATGGTAGTTATTCACCCTTGGCTGTGGCTGCGACCTTTTGATACTGGCCCTTAATGCGGTCGAGCACTTTATTATCGACCGCGTCTTTTGCCAGCCGAATCGCATTAAAAATAGAAGGTGCCTTGGAGCTGCCATGGCTAATTACAGCAATACCTGCCACACCCAACAGCAGCCCGCCACCGTGCTCAGCATGATCCACCCGCTGCTTAATCCGTTTGAGATTGCCCTTTAGCAGTGTGCAGCCCACTTTACCCGCGACACCCTGGGGCAGTTCCTCACGCAAGATCTGTAAGACCGACTCTCCCACCGCTTCAGCAAACTTGAGCAGCACATTACCCACAAAGCCGTCGCACACAATCACATCAAAATCACCCGAGAGCACATCGCGCCCCTCGGCATTACCCACAAAGTTAATCGCTGTCTGCTCACTGAGCTGCTTGTGAACCGTCACAGCGACCTCATTCCCCTTGCTCTTCTCTTCGCCAATATTCAGCAGACCCACCTTAGGCGCTTCATTACCCAAGACATAGCGAGAGTAAATGCTCCCCATAAAGGCAAACTGCTCTAGGTACTTTGGCCGGCAGTCAACGTTAGCACCGACATCCAAAATCAGCACTGGCTTACCCGCAATCACCGTCGGGAAAACCGCACCAATGGCCGGTCTATCGATCCCTTTGATACGCCCCAAACGCAGCAGGGCAGCCGCCATCGCAGCGCCAGAGTGGCCCGCCGACACCACACCATCGGCCCGGCCCTTCTTCACCAAGTCCATAGAGACGTTAATCGAGGCCTTGGGCTTGCGCCGTAGCGCGCTCAAAGGCTCCTCGTGCATTTCTATCGTTCCTTCTGCAGGCACCAGCTCAATGCCTTTAAGCAAATCGGGCTGGGAAACTGAGGACCGTATCTGCGCCGGGTCGCCAACCAGTAATACGTCAATCCCTAACTCTTCTTTCGCTCTGATAGCGCCAGCAACCA
>JBCBIK010000227.1:0-5834 GCA_038524545.1 Cyanobacteria bacterium J06623_4
AGCCAATACTGCCGCTGCGAACAATTGCATTTCAGGTGTTGTTTTTGATGGTGGCGATCGCGATTGAGGCGGGGATTTTGCGTCAGCGGTTGCGGCTGGGGTTTCAAACCAGCGTGCAGTATGCAATGGTGACGAATCTGGCGGCGGTGGTGATGGGCTGGGTAGCTTTTTTGATTGTTGAGCCGCTGTCGCCGCCGATGGTGAAGGCGCAGATCATGAGCTACGTGTTGTTTGACCATTTGTTGCAAAATGGCTGGACAACTCAGCTGGGGGCGACGCTGCTGGCGGTGGGGTTGGTGGGCTTTTTTGCGACCTTTTTTATTAAGGCGAAGGGACTGGAGTTCTTTTTGCGGGCGGATGATAGCTGGACGGATTTTAAGCAGAAGCCCCGGCAGCTATCGCGGGATGAGCGCTACGCGCAGGCGAGGGGAACGGTGAGCGAGGCGCGTCAATCGGCGGTGGATTTTACAGATACGGTGCTGCAGGCGAATGCGGCTAGCTTCAGTGTTATCTTGCTGTTGCTTTTGTTGCGTGCCGTGGCGGAGAGGTGGACTGCGTAATGGATGATGTGTTTTCGGGGCTGCGCAAGGATCTGCAAACGCTGTTTTGGCCGAAGGGTTATTTTGCCTGGCAAACGTTGCTGTGGCTGAGTTTTTTGTCGCTGCTGGTGGCGATCGCTCTAGACAGCATTGAGGGAGATAGTGCGGCGGCTATTTGGCTATTGCGGAATCTTAGCTGGGTCTTTTTTACCTGTGCTATTTGGTGGGCATTTTCCGATACTAAGCAGTCGGCGGATGTGAAGCCGATCAAGGTGAACAACTTTTCACTAGGCCCTTGGATTACGGGGATTGTGCTGTGTCTGTTTTTGTTTCGGCCTTGGACGGATGACCGGTTTCGCTGGGCGCTGTCGTGCTGGCCGGTGGTGTCTACGATCATTATGGCGCTGCCGAAGTTTGTCAGCTGGGACCTGAAGGCCCGGCTGCCGGATACCAAGTTTCAGAAGACGCTGGTGATGACGGCGCTGGTAAATTTGCTGCTGAGCAGCTGGATTATGTTTCACTTTCGGGTGCAGGACTGGGTGAATCACTATCCGAGTCTGCTGGTGCGGCCTTTGGAAGACAGTGCGTTTGTGTATGACTTTGTTCAAGACCGGCAGCAGTTTTCTCAAGGGGGGGCGCTGCTGCAGGATATGGCGAATGCCATTTCTTTAGAGCTAAACAATCAGCCCTGGTATCAGAGTGAGCGGTGGCTCTATACCCGGCAGCCGCGTTTGGAGACGATTTCTCGCCGTGCGCTCAATGAGTTGACGGCGCCGGATGAAGCGCAGTTTTGGCGGATAGCGGTGGCAGAGCCTAGAGAATTTGGGGAAGGCTATTTACTGGATTTGAGGGCGACGTGGGCAGGGCCGACGGCGCGAGAGACGGGCTTTTTCTTGGAGAAGACGTGCAAAATTGTGCCGGTGGATAGGCCTCGGGCGGTGCAGGTCCCGGCGGATCAGCCACCGCCGACGTCTCAGATTACGTCTGTAGATTGCGGTGAGGAAAGGCCCGTGGAGCAGTGGGTGACGGCTGCTGGATAAGCGAATCTATTGCGGCAGGCCTATGTTTTCTTTTTATATAAATTACGTTTGGACGGATTATTTATGACGTTAGCAACGACGGTGACTACAACTTGGGGCAAGATTTGGACGATTGCGCGCAATGTATTTTTAGAGGTGGTGCGCGATCGCATTCTCTATGTGGTGGGTGTGTTTGGCATCATTATGGTGATGGCGATTACGCTGCTGCCGGAGGTGGCTGCGGGTACGGAAGATAAGCTGATTTTGGATACGGGCCTGGCGGCAATCAACATTCTCTCTTTGTTTGTGGTGGTGTTTATTGGCACGGGGCTGATTAACAAAGAAATTGAGAAGAAGACGGTGCTGGTGCTGATTGCGAAGCCAGTGAGCCGGGCTGAATTTATTTTGGGTAAGCATTTGGGCCTGAGCTTGGTGATGGCGGTGCTGATCGGCTCGCTGACGGTGCTGATGCTGGGACTGCTCTCGCTGAGCGGGGTGCCCTATGAGCTGCCGCTGATGGTGCTGGCGACTTTCTTTATGCTGCTGGAGATGGTGCTGCTGATTGCGGTGGCCATGATGTTTGGGGTGGTGACGAGTACGATCCTGGCGACGCTGATGACGTTGGCTATTTTTGCGGTGGGCCACGAGACGCGCAATATTTTAGCGCTGGACAAGATTGCGGAGAGTGAGAGCTTTCGCCGAGTTGCGGAGGGGTTATTTTTGGTGCTGCCCGATCTGGAGCGGCTGAATTTGAAGAATGAGATTGCGAATGGATTTGTGGCACCGCCGAGTGGGGGTGGCCTGGTGGAGAATGCGGTGTATGGGCTGATCTATACGGCGCTGCTATTGACGATTACGGTGAGTGTGTTTGAGCGGCGGCAGTTCTGATGGCTGCGACTGATGCGGGTTCTGTAAGATAGGGGCTAGAAGATTGCTGTCATTGAGGCGGGCTGATAGTGCAGGCACCTGTTGAGAAGCTGAGCTTGGAAGCGTTTTTGGCTATGCCAGAGACGAAGCCTGCGAGTGAATACATCGATGGTGAAGTTGTTCAAAAGCCAATGCCGAAGCCGAAGCACAGTAGACTTCAATCTAAGTTGTCGATGTCGATCAACGAGGTATTGAAACTTCGTGAGGCTGCTTTTGCTTTTACGGAGCTAAGGTGTACGTTTGGTGGACGTTCTATTGTGCCGGATATCAGCGTTGTCGTTTGGGAAAGACTTCTGCTCAATGAGGAGGGTGGACTTGCTGATGAATTTGAGGCTTGCCCGGATTGGGTGATCGAAATCCTCTCTCCTGAACAAGGCTACACAAGAGTTTGGAATAAAGTGTTGCACGCGATGGATCACGGCGCTCAGATGGGGTGGTTGATTGATTCAAGGGAACGTTCAATTTTGACCTGTGCGGCGGGTGAGCATCCTCAGCTATTTATGGAGGCTGACCAGCGACTGGCAGTTCCGGCGTTTGCGGAAGCTGTTGAGCTGACGCAGGGTGAGGTGTTTGGCTGGTTAGCGATGGGTCGCGGTGTGGCTGGATGATATGGGTGCGCTGATTGCCGCACTTCGGTTTGCTATATTTTGGTTATGAATTTTAAGTTTGGGGCTTTGGAACAGCTGTGATGTTCACCCGTGCCCGCTTCAAAACCTACGCTGACTATTTGGAAGCAAACCTCTATCCAGAAGGAAACTTTCGGCTGCTAAATAGCGGAGAGATTATTGAATTGCCCCCTGAAGACGAACGGAATATTTCAATTGCTGATGAGTTGGCTTTTACGTTAAAGCAGCTTGTGTCTTCCAAACGCCTAGTAAAGATTTCTGCGACTGAGCTGCAGGTTCATCCCGTTGGTGATAGGCGTGTTAACCGTAAGCCAGATGTTGTGGTTCTGCGCCCAGCCCATATCGAACTTATGGGTGAATTGAACAAAAGCGCCATCCTCTTTGGTATGCCTGCGCCTGTCTTTGTTGCTGAAGTTGTTAGCCCGGGCGGGCCAGCTAGTGAAAATTATCTCCGGGACTACGAGTGGAAGCGGGTGCAGTACGAAAGCTGGGGAATCCCGGAGTATTGGATCGTTGACCGACATCGGGCGCAGGTGACGGTGCTGATTTTGAAGGATGGGCGGTACGTTGAGACTGTGTATCGGGGAAAGCAGAAGATTCTATCTCAAGTCTTTCCTTCGCTGAGTTATCAGGTTGAACAACTCCTGGCTGGAGAGAACTGAGAAAGGTGCGTAGCTTCCTAGGCCGTAGGATTTGCTTTTGTTTTGTCTGGGAGGCTATTGATCCCTCCTGAAGTGCTGAATAGCCCCTCGGAAGGCTTGAACGACCCCCCGGAAGGCTTGAACGACCCTCCAGAAAGCTTAAATAACCCCCTGGAAGGTGAGAATTGCTTTGGGGAGGCTTTGAATGACTGCCCGTGAGCGGTCAGATGCCTTTCAAAAGGATGCCTAATGCTGGGTATGTTTGAGAAGCGCTAGAGTGAAGTCTGAAGGGCTTGATAATATTTTTTTTGCTTTTGCTATGTCTGAGAAACTGTTGCAGCTGCGGGCGATTTTCCAGGAGATGGACCGGGCGCTGATTGCCTATTCGGGGGGGATTGATAGCACGCTGGTGGCGAAGGTGGCCTGGGATGTGCTGGGCGATCGCGCACTGGCGGTGACGGCCAATTCGCCGTCGCTGATGCCGGAAGATTTTGAGGATGCTAAGGCGCAGGCGGCGCAAATGGGGATTGCTCACCGGGTGGTGGAAACCCATGAGATGGAGAATGAGGACTATACGTCGAACCCGGTGAATCGCTGTTACTTTTGCAAGAGCGAGCTGCACGATACGCTGCGGCCGCTGGCCAATGAGCTGGGCTATGGGTATGTGGTGGATGGGCTGAATGCGGATGACTTGCAGGACTATCGGCCGGGGATACAGGCGGCGAAGGAGCGGGGGGTGCGATCGCCGCTGGCGGAGGTGGGCATTACCAAGCTGGAGGTGCGGGAAATCTCGAAGCAGCTAGGCCTGCCCTGGTGGGATAAGCCATCGCAGCCATGCTTGAGTTCGCGCTTTCCGTATGGGGAGCTGATTACGACGGAGAAGCTTCACCGGGTGGGGCGGGCTGAACGGCACCTGCGCGACTTGGGCTACCGGAACCTGCGGGTACGCTCGGATGGGGAGACGGCGCGGATTGAGCTGATGCCGGAGGAGATTGTTGGATTTGTGTCGACGGTGAATCTGCCGGCTTTGGTGGAGGTGTTTCAGGGACTTGGGTTTACCTATGTGACGTTGGATTTGGAAGGCTACAGGTCGGGTAAGCTCAATCGAATGTTGAGCAATGCGGCGGCGATATCGGGCAAGCTGTAAAATACGACTGAGCTTGCTAGTGTTTAGCGGTCTAGGAGTGTTGCTTGCATCTGATTTCTGTTCGGAATCTTCGCCAGGATGCGGAAAAGTTTCCTAATGTGGCGCAGGCTTTGGAGGCCTGGTATGCGATTGTCAAGAAAGCACGATGGAATAAGCTTGAAGATGTTAGGGCAATTTATCGCGATGCTGAGTCGGTTGGAAACTTTACGGTTTTCAATATCAAGGGCAACCGTTATCGGCTGATTGTTGGCATCAATTACCTCAGCCATACCGTCTACTACAAGTATTTGCTGACCCACGCTGAGTACGATCAGGAAAAATGGAAAAATGACCCTTACTATTGACCCGAAAGGCTATCGCAAGTTACTCGTTGAAGCTGCACCGAAGGTCATTGAAACAGAAGAAGAGTATCGTAAAGCTCTGGCATTTGTAGAGAAGTTTACGTTTGATCAAGCTCAGACGCCGGAAGAAGTCGCTATCTACAAACTATTTGTCACGCTAATTGAAGCGTATGAAGCGGAGAACTATCCAGTAAAGGCGGTGTCTCCAAGTGATGTTTTGCGTCACATTTTGCAAGTCAGTGACGTTCGTAGCGCCGATCTTGTAGGCGTTTTGGGGTCTGAAAGGGTGATTACAGAAATCCTGAATGGCGATAGGGATATCAGTTTGGCCCAGGCTAGCATCCTCGCTGATAGGTTTAAGGTTTCTCCTGAGTTGTTTTTGAGATAGACCTTTTCTACGGGCCTATCTCGTATCGCAACGTTTGAAGTGTTTGGCTACAGTTCGCCGAGGTACTTTGTGCAGACTTGCCGGAAGTCGTCGCCGCGGACTTCGAAGTTGGCGTACTGGTCGAAGCTGGCGCAGGCGGGGGAGAGGAGCACGGTTTTGATGGTTTGTTCTTTGATGAGGTCGGCGCTGCGAGCGACGGCGCGGTC